>JBQTIP010000292.1:0-2532 GCA_052388025.1 Actinomycetota bacterium | reverse complement strand
TTCCACGGAGGACCTTTTGATGAGCGGATCGGACTCACCGATCTTCGTGGTCGGGTGCGGTCGGTCGGGCACGACGATGCTCCGTCTGATGCTCGATTCCCATCCGGGTCTCGCGATCCCGGGCGAGTCTCACTTCATCCCGCCGCTGTGGGCGTACCGGAGACACTACGAGTCGCGGGGGAAGCTGGACCCTCGCGGGCTCGCGCGCGACATCATGGACACGCCCCACTTCAAGCTCTGGGGCATCCCCGAGGAGACGGTCCGGCGCCGGGTCGACGCGCTCGACGCCCCTCACTTCGCCGATGTGGTCGAGGCCGTCTTCCTCGCGTATGCGGATCACCACGGAAAGACGCGCTGGGGAGACAAGACGCCGATCTACGTGCTGTCGCTGCCGCTGCTCTCCGGCCTCTTCTCTAGTGCCAGGTTCGTGCACCTCATCCGCGATGGACGGGACGTGGCCCTCTCGTACCTGTCGGTCCCGTGGGGACCGACCACGATCTGGCAGGCGGCGCGCAAGTGGCGTCGGGACGTGACGGCAGGTCGGTGGGACGGCCGAGCCCTGGGGACGGCAAGGTACGTCGAGGTGCGGTACGAGGAGCTCGTCCTCTCGCCCCGTGAGGTCCTGGAGCGCGTGTGCGCGTTCGCCGGCCTCGGCTTCGCAGAGGAGATGCTCGACTATCATCGAGACGCAATGGCGCGGATCCAGTCGCCGGCGGACGGAACGACGTTCCACGTCTCCGCGTCGCGGCCCCTCGCCACCGGCCTCAGGGACTGGCATTCGCAGATGCCCGAGGCCGACGTCATGGCCTTCGAGGCGGTGGCGGGCGATCTTCTGAGCGAGCTCGGCTACGAGCGACGATTCCCGACCGTGGCGTTCGCCTGGCGCCTCCGGGGAAACGTCAGGGTCCGCGCCCTCGGTCTTCGCGCCACGGGCAGCACCGCGAAGAAGGCCCTGATGCGCAAGATGACCGGCCGACCCCCGGCCGGTATCGGCCGCCTGGCGAGAGCTCCGTCGATGGAGCCGGACGACCGTCCGGACGTGTAGGGAGGATCCGCCATCAAGGACACCGCCCACTTACGACGCAGGATCCTCTCGCACCAGGCGACCATCGCCGTGATCGGGCAAGGATACGTCGGGCTGACGTTGGCCTGCGCCGCGGCCGAGGCCGGCTTTCCCGTGCACGGCATCGACGTGGACGGATCCAAGATCCGAGAACTCGCACAGGGTCGTCTTTCGGTGCCCGGTGTTCTCGAGGACGCGTTTCGCGCCGGCATCGCGACCCGGCGCATCAGCTTCACGCCCGAGCCCGATCCGCTCGGCCAGAGCGACGTCATCTTCGTATGCGTGCCGACCCCGCTTCGAGATGGGACACCCGATCTCTCCCATGTGATCGACGCGTGCAAGGTCGTTGCACGGCATCTCTCTCCGGGCCGCCTCATCGTGCTGGAGTCCACCACCTACCCGGGGACGACGGAGGAGCTGGTCCGGCCGTTGCTCGAGGAATCCGGCCTCGTCGCAGGGCGTGACTTCCTGCTTGCGTACTCGCCGGAGCGCATCGACCCGGGCAACATGGAGTTCGACCTCCGGAACACTCCGAAGATCGTTGGGGGCGTCAGTGCTGAGTCCACCGGTGTCGCGTCGCTGTTCTACGGGCAGCTCGTCGACAAGGTCCTGGCAGTGTCCTCGACGCGTACCGCGGAGCTCGCGAAGCTCCTGGAGAACACCTTCAGGCACGTGAACATCGCGCTCGTGAACGAGATGGCGATGATCTGCCACGAGATGGGGATCGATGTCTGGGAGGTGCTCGACGCTGCCGCCACGAAGCCGTTCGGCTTCATGCCCTTCTACCCGGGCCCGGGCGTTGGAGGCCACTGCATCCCGCTGGACTCCACCTACCTGGCCTGGCAGGTCCGTCGCGAGGCCGGGCACCAGTTCCGCGTCCTCGAGCAAGCCGAGGACATCAACTCACAGATGCCCGCGTACGTGGCCACGCGCATCGGCGACAGCCTCAACGAGGTTGGCAAGGCCGTGAAGGGAGCGAGGATCCTCGTGCTCGGCGTCTCCTACAAGCCCGACGTCGGTGACACACGGGAATCGCCGGCCATCAAGATCATCAACCATCTGCGTCGTCGGGGAGCGGTAGTCAGCTTCCACGATCCGTACGTGGGCGAGATCACCATGGGCGGAGGGATGCTGGCGCGGAGCGAGCTCACGCAGCGCACCGTGGCCGGGGCGGATTGCGTCGCAATCCTGACGCCACACCGTGCCTACGATTTCAAGTGGATCGCGGAGAACGCCAGCCTAGTATTCGACTCACGGAACGCCTTCGGCTCCGACCGACGCGGGAACGTCGTTCGGCTATGAGCTCTCGGGCTCCTCGCCTCCGGCAGTCGCCGGCGGTCCTGTCGCGGGTCGTCGGGGACGAGGTGATCGTCGCGGCGCGCGACCGCGACGACTTCGAGAGCATGTCGGAGACCGCCGGAGCGGTGTGGCGGCTCCTCGATGAGCCGCGGAGCCTACAGGAGGTGGCG
>JBQTIP010000291.1:0-20883 GCA_052388025.1 Actinomycetota bacterium | reverse complement strand
GCGGCCCCCCCCGACCCGGTCTACCGCTACCCCAAGACGGGGCCCCCCCAAATTTTGCCCCACCGCCAGGGAACGCGGGGGGGGGCCCCCCGCCCCCCCCGCAGCGGCGTCACTAGGGATGGGCTAGGCTTCCGCGGACGATGGCCAGGGGGACCCAGGAACGGACCGAGGTCCGCGGCGCGCAGCTCGGTCGCCTCGAACGCCTGCCCTGGCGGAAGATCGTCCTGATCGTCCTGTCGGTCCTGATCGTGTCCATCGTCACGATCGGCGCGGTCAGGACCCTCACGCTGCCGCCGGACGAGCGGTACTCGGCGGGTGCGTGGCGGGACTTCATCGTCCTGGGCGTCGCCCAGGGCTCGATCATCGCGCTGATCGCCCTCGGCTACACGCTCGTGTACGGGATCTTGCGGATGATCAACTTCGCCCACGGCGAGGTGTTCATGATGGGCGCGTTCGCCGCGTTCTTCTTCTCCGACGCGTACGAGGCGAGCGGATTCCTTGACCGGCATCCCATCCCGTCGATGGCCATCATGCTGCTGGTCGCGATGGTGGCGTCGATGACGGTCGCGGTCTTGCTGGAGCGGATCGCCTACCGCCCGCTGCGGGGCGCGCCCCGCCTAGTCCCCCTGATCACCGCGATCGGTGCCTCGTTGTTCCTTCAGAACACGGCGCGCGGGTTCTTCGGACCCCAGTCGAAGGGGTTCGGGGTGCCCGCGGCCCTGGGGGGGACCTGGACGCTCCTGGGTCTCGAGCTCGAACGGGTCCAGGTGGTGGTGTTCGTCACGGTGATCGTCGCCGTGGCGGCCCTGTCGCTGTTCATCGCGCGGACCACGACCGGGAAGTCGATGCGTGCGGTCGCCGCGGACAGCGAGATCGCGAGCTTGATGGGGATCAAGGTCGACCGGGTGATCCTGACCACGTTCGCGATCGGCGGCCTGCTCGCCGGTGTCGCGGCGGTGCTGTACGCGATCACGTTCGAGACGGTGAACTTCTCCATGGGGTTCCGACCCGGGATCGCGGCGTTCACCGCCGCCGTCCTGGGCGGGATCGGCAGCATCTCGGGTGCCGCGCTCGGCGGCGTCACCCTCGGGCTACTCCAGTCTCTCGGTCCGGCGCTGATCCTCACGGGCTACGGGGTGCCATCGCCGTTCCAGCTGAAGGACGCGTTCACCTTCTTCGTGCTCGTGCTCGTGCTCATCTTCCGACCGGGTGGATTGCTCGGATCGGGCGAGGCAGAGAAGGTGTGATGGGCGGGCTGCCGATGCGCCCGATCGTGCGCGCCGGGCTGGCCGGAGGCGTGGTCGCGATCTACGTCTCGTTCGTCGGGCTCTACACGAAGTTCGCGGGTCTTGAGCTGGTTGGTGAGCAGGTCACGCTCGGGCGGGTGCTGCTGCTCGCTCCGGCCCTTGTGGCCGCCTACGCGGTGACGCGGCCCCGGATCGTCGCGGGGGAGCGGCGGCCGGTCGCGTTTGGCCCAGGGGTCGCCGTCGGGGCGCTGACCGGCCTCGTCACCGGAGCGGCGTTCGCGACGGCCGTCGCTGTCGCGGATTGGTTCGGGGTCGATCGGATCCGCGAGGTGTTCATAGCGATCTCAGAGCCGCTGATCGATTTCCTGACCCTCGGCACAGGGGTGCCGGCCGGGTTGCCCCTTCTGGTCGCGGTGAGCGCTGCGGGCGGTGCCATCGGCGGGTTCGCCCGGACCGCACCGGACGATTTGCGGAAGCCGGTATCGGTCGGGGTCCTCGCCGTGCTCCTGCTCGGGCTCCTCCAGCGGATCGTCCCGATCGTCCTCGTGCAGCTCGGCGCGGAGGCGGATTGGCTCTACAGCCCGGTGACCGGTGGGCTCACCTGGCTCGGCGCTGCGGTCGCGTTCGTCCTGTCGGCCGTCGGGACTGTGATGTGGGAGCGCCGTGGCGCGGGCACCCGCGAGCGGTTGAGGGAGATGGCACGGGAGCAGGTCTCAACGCGCGTGGTCGGGGTCCTCGTGCTCGCGGGGATCCTCGCTGCCCTGCCCCTGCTACTCGGCACGGTGATCTCCGAGGTGCTCGGGCAGGTGATGATCTACGTCCTGCTCGGCCTCGGACTGAACATCGTCGTCGGGTACGCGGGCCTGCTCGACCTCGGGTACGTCGCGTTCTTCGCGTTCGGCGCCTATACCACCGGGCTGCTCACCGGTGCGTTCCTCAACACCACGACCGGTGCGGCCCAGCCCGCGCTCTCCGCCGACATCAACTTCTACATCGCGGTCTGGATCGTCGCCCTGCTCGCCGCGGGTGTCGGGCTCCTGATCGGTGCGCCGGTCCTGCGGCTGCGCGGCGACTACCTGGCCATCGTGACCCTCGGTCTCGGCGAGATCGTCAGCGTCATGACGGCGTCGAAGTGGGCTCAGCCGCTTATCGGCGGCCCGCAGGGCATGCGGGGGGTGACGAAGGCCGAGGTCCTCGGCCTGAACTTCCAGGACAACCCTCAGCACTTCTACTACCTTGCCCTCTCGTTCGTCCTGCTCGCGCTGTTCGTCTCCAGGCGATTGTCCGTGTCGCGAGTCGGCCGGGCGTGGACCGCGATGCGCGAGGACGAGCAGGTCGCCGACGCGATGGGGATCAGCACCACCCGCTTCAAGCTGCTGGCCTTCGCGATCGGCGGGGCGATCGGGTCGGTCGGCGGAGCGCTGTTCGCGGTGAACCTGGGCTCCCTCACGCCGGCGAGCTTCGAGATCCTCGTGTCGATCACGGCCCTTGCGGTGGTGATCCTCGGCGGGATCGGCAGCCTACCGGGCGTGGTGGTCGGCGGCCTCGCGCTTATCGGGCTGCCCGGGCTGCTGCGCGAGTTCGAGGAGTATCGCCTGCTGATCTACGGCGGTGCGCTGGTCGCCATCATGGTCCTTAGGCCCCAGGGCCTGGTTCCGAATGTGCGTCGCAGCCGCGAGCTCCAGGAGGAGGAGCGCGCTCAGGACGCGTGGGCGCAGGAAACCGGGGCGGAGCCCGTCGCCGTCGGCGCGACGCAACCATCCGCGGAGGGTCCGACCGAGGAGAAGCCGGGCTCGTGACCCACTTGCTCGAGATCCGCGGAGTCCACAAGCGCTTCGGCGGCCTGGCCGCGCTTTCCGGCCTGGACATGTACGTCGAGGAGGGCGAGATCGTGAGCGTGATCGGCCCGAACGGCGCCGGCAAGAGCACGCTGTTCAACGTCATCACGGGCCTCTACCCGCCGGAGGAGGGCGACATCCTGTACCGGGGAGAGAGCATCGTCGGCCTTCGCCCGCACCAGATAACGAAGCTCGGCGTCGGCCGCACGTTCCAGACCGTCCACCTGTTCGCCAACATGACCGTGCTCGAGAACGCCATGGTGGGGCAGCACTGCCGCACCAGGTCGGGCGTGTTCGGGGCCGTCGTGAGACCGCCTAGGACGGCGCGCGAGGAAAGCGTGGTCCGGGAGAAGGCGAAGGACGCGCTCAACTTCTTCGGCTCGCGCCTGGCCGGATACCGTCAGGAGCAGCCCGCGTTCGCGCTTTCCTATGCGAACCGGCGTCGCCTGGAGATGGCCCGGGCGCTGGCAACGGAGCCGGACCTACTGCTCCTCGACGAGCCGACCGCTGGGATGAACCCGCACGAGACGCTCGAGCTACGAGACCACATCGTGCGGATGCGCGACGAGCGAGGGCTCACGGTCATGGTGATCGAGCACGACATGCGGGTGGTCAAGGGCGTGTCCGATCGCGTCGTGGCCTGCGACTACGGGCGGAAGATCGCCGAGGGCTCCTACGAGAAGGTGGCGAACGATCCCCACGTGATCGAGGCCTACCTCGGCACGAAGGCGGCGGGGTGAGCGACAGCCGGCCCGTCTTGGAGCTTCGGAACGTCAGCACCCATTACGGGCTCGTATCGGTGCTGCGCAACGTCGACGTCGAGATCTACAAGGGCGAGATGGTCTGCCTGCTGGGTGGAAACGCGTGCGGCAAGACGACGACGCTCAAGACGATCCTGGGAATGGTGAAGCCCAGCGAGGGCGAGGTGGCTCTGGACGGCGAGGTCGTGAGCGGGCTGCCGACCACGGAGGTCGTCCGCCGTGGCATCTCGATGGTCCCGGAGAACCGCCGTCTGTTCAGCAACATGACGGTCTCGGAGAACCTGGAGCTCGGTGCCTACCAGCGCACGGACAAGAGCGGCATCGCGGAGGATCGCGAGAAGGTGCTCGAGACGTTCCCACGGGTGCGCGAGCGGCTGAAGCAGAAGGCGGGCACGCTGTCCGGGGGCGAGCAGCAGATGGTCGCCATGGGACGGGCTCTGATGGCGAGCCCGAAGGTGCTGCTGATGGACGAGCCGTCGATGGGGCTCGCCCCGATCCTGGTCGACCAGGTCTTCAAGACCATCCAGCAGATCAACGCGCTCGGGACGACCGTCTTCGTCGTCGAGCAGAACGCGAACATGGCGCTCTCGATCGCCGACCGTGGATACGTGCTTCAGACCGGCCAGATCGTTTTGTCCGATACAGCCGAGGCGCTGCTCGCGAACCCGCTCATGAGGGAGGCGTACCTCGGGGAGCTGTGATGGAGCTCCCAGTGATCGACGCCGACCAGCTCTACCGCTTGCTCCCCGTGGCGGACGCCGTCGATGCCCTCGAGGCGGCGTTCGGCGCGGACAGGCTGCCCGATGCTCCTCAACGCGTGCGGGTGGGCACCGACGCCGGCGAGATCCTGCTGATGCCGGCCTCGGGGACGGCAGGCATCGGTGTGAAGCTCGTGACGCTGTCCCCCGGAAACCCGGAGCGAGGGCTGCCGTTCGTCCAGGGCGTGTACGTCCTGTTCTCGGCGGACTCGCAGGTCCCCGAGGCGATCATCGACGGAGCCGCGCTGACCGGCCTCCGGACGGGCGCCGTCTCAGGGCTCGCCACCCGTCACCTCGCCCGCCCGGAGGCGGACCGGCTGGTGATCTTCGGGGCCGGGGTCCAGGCCGGGGCGCACCTGGACGCCATGCGCGCCGTCCGGCCGATCCAGTCTGTCGTCGTGGTCTCGAGGAGCCCGGGGCCGGCAGCGGATCTCGCCGGACGGGGCCGCTCCCTCGGTCTCGCCGCCGAGGTCGGCGACCCGGCGGCGGTCACGGAGGCCGATATCGTCTGCACGTGCACGACGAGCGCGGAGCCGGTCTTCGACGGGTCACTCCTGCCGGCCGGGGCTCACGTGAACGCGGTCGGCTCTTACCGGCCCGACATGCGCGAGCTGGATGAGACGACCGTCCGGCGCGGGCGGCTCGTCGTCGAGACCCGCGACGCGGCGCTCGAGGAGGCGGGTGACCTACTGATGCCCATCGGCGCCGGTGTAATCACGACGGACGACATCGTCGAGCTGTCCGACGTCGTGCGCGGGACACGAGTCCGGCGCGGTCCGCAGGACGTGACGGTCTTCAAGTCGGTCGGGGTCGCCTTCGAGGACCTGGTCGTTGCCCGGGCTGCCCTCGACCGGCTCGTGGGATGAGGCGCTCGGCCGACGTCGTGGTCGTCGGCGGAGGCGTCGTCGGGGCGAGCACCGCGTATCACCTCTCCGTGATGGGGGTAGGGTCCGTCCTGCTGCTCGAGCGCGCCGACGCCCTCGGGACCGGAGCCACCGGGGCCTGCGCGGGCGGCTTCCGGCACCAGTTCTCCAGCGAGATCAACGTGCGGATGTCGCTCGCCAGCGTGCCGATGATCACCTCGTTCGAGCAGACCCACGGGATCCCGCTCGACGTGTCCCTTGACGGCTACCTGTTCCTCGTTCGGAGCGACGCGGTCTGGGAACGGTTCGCCGCCGCAGCGGAGATGCAGCGCTCGCTCGGGGTCGATGCGCGGCTCCTGGCGCCAGAGGAGGCGGCTGCTCTGGCGCCGGGGATCGCGACCGCAGATCTAGTCGGGGCGACGTTCTGCCCGGACGACGGCATCGCGGACCCCTCGGGGCTAACCCTCGGTTACGCGACCACAGCCCGGCGCGCCGGGGCGGAGATCGAGACCGGCGTCGAGGTGAGCGGCATCGTCGTCGAGTCGGGTCGGGTCCGCGGAGTCACGGCCGCAGCGGGCGACGTGTCGACTCGGGTAGTTGTGAACGCCGCCGGGCCCTGGGCGGGACTCCTCGCCGCCACAGCCGGCGTGGACCTGCCGCTGGAGCCGGTACCACGGAACGTGGTCGTGACCGGGCCGTTCAACGGCGTCCCCGCGCGGCGAACGCTGGTGATCGACGCGGAAACCAGCTTCTACTTCCACCGGGAGGGAACCGGGGCGCTGTTGGGGATGGGGAGCCCCACCGAGCGGCCGTCGTTCGAGACGCGCGTCGACGACGAGTTCATCGAGAGCGAGCTGCTTCCCACTGCCGTTCGGGTCTTCCCGCCCCTGGAGCGAGCCGGGATCGCGCGGACCTGGTGCGGCCTGTACGAGATGACGCCCGATCGGCACGCCATCATCGGCCCGGTGCCGTCGGTCGAGGGGCTATTCCTCGCGAACGGCTTCAGCGGGCACGGATTCCAGCACGCGCCGCTGGTGGGGAAGCTGATCGCGGAGATGATCGTCGACGGGGAAGCGACGACGGTCGACGTGTCGAGCCTCGGGCTGCAACGGTTCGCCGGCGGCAACCTGATCAGGGAAGCCCACGTCGTCTGAGCGACGTGCAGCGGAGCGAAGTGCCGGGGGCGGGACTCGAACCCGCACGGGCGTACGCCCAGCGCCTTTTGAGGGCGCCGAGTCTGCCAATTCCTCCACCCCGGCCGGGACGGCGACTGGCAGCACCTAGACTACAGGGCTCGCCGTGCCGGGATGCCCCGCACGGAGCTCCACGAGGAGGACGATCGAGCTGCGGAACCCCACGGTGATGAGGGCCGTGGCTTGTGTTTCGGTGACGCTGGTCGTGGGGGCGTGCACGGCGGGCGGCGACGAGGGCTCGGGCGGGTCCGGGGAAGCGTCCCCACCGAGGAAGCAGGTGAAGATCGCCTTCCTCGAGGACCTCTCGGTGGAGGGCTCCGACGACCGGGTCCTCCCCGCCTTCCAGGGCGCAGCGCTCGCGTTCGATCGGGCCGCGCTCACCGGCGACCTTCCGGTGGAGATCGAGCTCGTCGCCGTGGACACGGGAGGCGACCCGGAGACGGCGACCCGCGTGGTGGAGGAGGCTGCGGCCGACCCGGAGCTCGTGGGAGGGATCGTTGCGCCGTTCCTGTTCGAGCAGGGGTCGACCGGAGCCATCCTGGTCGAGGCGGGGATACCCACGATCTCCCTGTCCACGTTGAACACGGGTCTGTCGACACAGGGATGGTCGACATGGTTCACGGCCGTGGCCGACCGGTCCCGGCAGGCCGGCGAGCTCACGAGCTTCATCCGCGGGCTGCCGGTCGCCCGCCGGGGCGTGTGCGTCTCGGGCGACGGCGGGATGACCTCGAACGGCATGGTGAGGGCGGTCGCGTCGGACCTGGAGCGTCTGGTGGTCCTTCGGCAGAGGCTGGGCCCCGACGACGAGCCGTCGTCGCTCGCGGCCTCGGTGCGCCGTGCGGGCTGCGGCGTGGTGTTCTGGGGCGGCTTCTCGGATCGTGCGGCCGAGATCCGGCTCGAGCTCGACAGAGCCGGATCCGAACGAGTGATCCTCGTCGGCGCGGACGGGATCAAGGACGAGACGTATCTGGAGTCGGCCGGCGCGGCGGGGGAGGGGACGATCGTCGCGTGCTCGTGCGCAGACCTCGTGACCGCGGCGGAGCTCGCGGCCCAACGATTCATCCAGGACTACCAGTTCGAGCACGGAAGCCCGCCGGGCGCGTACGCGGCGGAGGGATGGGACGCCGCCCGCATGTTCGTTGCTGCCTTCCGCTCCGGCGGCTCGGGCAGGGCGGAGATCACCGAGTTCCTGGATTCCCTGACCGGATTCGAGGGGCTCGCGAACACTTATACGTTCGGCGACGACGGGAAGCTGGATGACGCGTCGGCGCTCGTGCATCTGTACCGCGACGAGGGAGGTCGCTGGATCCCGCTGGCCGGCTGAGGAGAGCGAAGGGGCGTCCCCCATCCCCAGCCCGAGGCGCGCGCGTATGCCCGTATGGGGCCGGAGCCCATCGCATTGCCCAGGGTGGAGGCGGCTCCTATAGTTCTGTGTAGGCGTGGGGCGGCGATCGCTGCTCCACCTGGGAAGAGGGGGTTGCATGCGTATACCGCGGTTCAGGGCCATCCTTGTGCTCGTGGCCGCCTTGTCGCTCGTCGCGGCGGCTTGCGGGGGCGACGGCGAAGGGGGAGGGGGCGACGGCAACGGCGGCGCACCGGTAGAGAAGGACCTTCTCGCCACTATCTTGGAGGAGGGCGTCCTCACGGTCTCGACCGACCCGGCCTACCCGCCGCAGTCCTTCCTGAACGAGGACACGGGCGAGTACGAGGGGTTCGACATCGACGTGGCGACCGAGATCGCCAACCGCCTGGGCGTGGACATCGCGTGGGAGGCGCCCGCCTGGGAGTCCATCATCTCGGGGAGCTGGAACGGACGCTGGGACCTAAGCGTCGGGTCCATGACGGTCACTCCAGAGCGGGCCGAGGTGCTCTTCTTCACCACGGCCTACTACTACACACCGGCGTCGGTCGCGGTGCACGCGGACAACACGTCCGTCACCGACATATCGACCGACCTGGACGGAGCGAAGATCGGGGTCTGCGGCGGCTGCACCTACGACTCGTTCCTGCAAGGCACGCTCGAGATCCCGGGGTACACATTCGACTTCATCATCGACGGCCCGGCGATCCTCACCTACGACACGGACTCGACGGCGATCCAGGACCTGTCGCTGGGCGACGGGACGCGCTTGGACGCCGTGATCTCGGCGCAGCCGACCCTGGAGGCAGCGATCGAGAAGGGCAAGCCCATCAAGATCGTCGGGGACCCGGTGTTCTACGAGCCGCTTGCCGTTGCGATCGACAGGAGCTCGCAGCTCGATCCGACCAGCTTCTTCGAGCAGGTCAGCGAGATCGTAGTGGAGATGCACGCCGACGGGACGCTCACCGCCCTGTCCCTCAAGTGGTACGGGGTTGACCTGACAGTTCAGGTCTGACGTGAAGTTCGAGGAAACGGGGGCCGGGCTCGAAGCCCGGCCCCCGGACTCCGAGGACGAGCGCAAGCGGGGGTTCCGCGAGCGCGCCGAGCTCCGGAGCGCTCGGGTCCCATTCGGGCTGAAGCTCGCCGGGGTCTGGCTCGTCATCTTGGTCGTCCTCGGGCTCCTCTTCGCCAACGCGGACTTCGACACAGCGTGGATGAGGGAGAACGCCGGGTTCATCTCACGCGGAATCGTCTACACGGTCATCATCGCGGTGCTCGCCATCCTGCTCGCCTGCATCCTCGCGCTGCTCGGCGCGCTTGGCCGGCTGTCGAGGAACCCAATCACCTTCGGAGTGGCCGGGTTCTACACGTCGTTCTTTCGAGGGACGCCGCTGATCGTCCAGATGTTCCTGATCTACTCGGCCCTGCCGCAGATCGGGATCGCCCTCGGGGGAGGGTGGGCTGCCATCCTCACGCTCGACGTCATCCCCGCCGGCGTGATCGCGCTGGGGCTGAACTACGGCGCCTACATGACGGAAATCTTCCGCGCCGGGATCCAGTCCGTCGGGCACGGGCAGTCGGAGGCCGCCGAGGCCCTCGGCATGACGTACAGGCAGAGGATGCGCCGGATCATCCTGCCGCAGGGGTTCCGAGTGATCATCCCACCGGCGGGCAACGATTTCATCGCGATGATGAAGGATACGGCCCTCGTGAGCTTTCTGGGCACGACGGTCGCGCAGATGGAGATCTTCCGGCGGGCCCAGCTGCTCGGGCGGCGGGACTTCCGGAACCTCGAGGCGCTGCTGGTCGCTGCCCTCATGTACTGGGGTCTCACGACGATCTTTCAGCACTTCCAGGGACGGCTCGAGCGGAGACTCAGCAAGGGCTACGTCCGCGGCACGTCGATGCCGGGCGGCCAGCCAGGTGTGGTGCAGCACTGATGGAGGCGACTACGAGGGCACCCTTTTCGAACGGGAAGGCCGTGATGAAGGTCGAAGGTCTCCACAAGTCCTTCGGTCACCTGGAGGTGCTGAAGGGCATCGACATGGAGGTCGACGAGGGCGAGGTAGTCGTCGTCTTCGGCCGCTCCGGTTCGGGGAAGAGCACGTTCTTGCGGTGCATCAATTTCCTGGAGGACCCGACGTCCGGAACCATCGAGGTCGACGGCATCCGATTGGAGGGAGGGCACCGGACCAGGTACCAGCGCGATCAGATCCGTCAGGTCCGGATCAGGGCCGGCATGGTCTTCCAGGACTTCAATCTCTTCCCCCACATGACGTCCCTCGAGAACGTGATCGAGGGGCCTGTGACTGTGAAAGGGGTCCCGAAGGACCACGCGGTCGCGATCGGCAGGGAGCTGTTGGCCAAGGTCGGGCTCGCCGAGAAGGCCGACATGTATCCGATCCAGCTTTCGGGCGGTCAGAAGCAGCGAGTGGCGATCGCCCGGGCGCTCGCGATGGAGCCGAAGGTCATGATTTTCGACGAACCCACGTCCGCCCGCGACCCCCAGCTGATCGGCGAGGTCCTGGCCGTAATGAGAAGCCTCGCCACTGAGCTCGGTATGACGATGCTGGTGGTCACCCACGAGATGGGCTTCGCTCGGGAGGTCGCGACGCGGGTGGCATTCTTCCACGAAGGCCTGATCATCGAGGAAGGACCGCCCTCTGAGGTTCTCAGCAACCCGCAGCGGCCCGAGACCAAGAGGTTCCTGGAAGCGGTGCTGTAGACCCGCGTCCAACCACCTTCGGGAACACAAGAGACGGGTCGAGGGACCTTTGGAGCCGCTCGCGCCTTCCCCATACGCGCGCGTTTTCTACTCGGTCCCTCGACCCGTCAAAAGGTGGCCCCAAGCGACCCGGACTCCCGGTCGACCGTCCGACGCTCCGGGCTCGGGAGTCGCCCGCGGGGGCTCGCGCCACCTCGGTGTCTCCCTGTCTCCGGAGGTCCTTCCGGCCTCCCGGTCCCTGCGGCCGCTCGGGACCGGTGCGAAGACTAGCGAGGCGTCCCCGCGCCTGTCAACGCGCTGGATGTGCTTGCGGCGCAAGGCGTTCAAGACAGATGCGCAGGTAGGAGCCACCCTCGTTTCGACCAAGAAAGAGTGACATTCCTGATCGCGATTCCATCCCCCCACGTCATGACCTCCGCGGGCCGCGATCAGCTCGTCTGCCGTTCCCTCTTCTGCGCCGCCGTCGCGTCGCCGGCCGGCGATATCGGGCGCGCGCCCACCTCCGGCCGCGGCCGGAAGAACAGGAAGCCCGTCACGAGCAGGTACCCGGACCATGCGACGATCTCGAGGTAGCTCGGGTTCGCCTGGTAGCCGATGAGCGCGCGAAGGATCGCGCCGACGCCGCTGTCGTCGGGTAGCGCGCCTGAGATGTCGAACGCCGTCGGGATGAGGAAGGGCAACAGGCCGGCCTCCTGGAGCTCGTGGACGGAGAACGCGAACAGCCCGGCCGCGACGACGAGGATGAGCGCGCCGGTCACTCTGAAGAACGTCCGGATGTTCAGCCGGACCGCTCCTCGGTAAAGGAGGAGGCCGAGGACGACGGCGATGGAGAGCCCGAGGGCGGCGCCGATCAGCTGAGCGGCCGACCCGCCCGATTCGACCGCCGTCGCTTTTGCCGCGGCGAACAGGAACAGCGCGGTCTCGACGCCCTCACGGAGAACGACGACGAAGGCGAGGCTCGCGAGGGCGAGCCCCCCGCCGACCAGGGCGGTGTCGACTCGCTCCTGGAGCTCGGATCGGATCTTGGCCCCCTGGCGCCGCATCCAGAAGATCATCCAGGTGAGCACGCCGACGGCGGTCAGCGTGACGATCCCCTCGAACAGCTCTTCGGCTCTGCCCTCGAACTCACCGGCGACAGCGAAGACGACCGCGCCGACCGCGAGGCTCACGACCACCGCGATGCCGGCTCCCCACCAGACGAGGGGAGCGCGATCCGATCGGCCGAGCTGCCGCAGGTAGGCGAGCAGGATGGAGAGGATGAGGACCGCCTCGATTCCCTCGCGGAGCGTGATCAGGAGCGCTGCGCCCATCTGCGGAAGTCCCTTCCTTCTTCTCAGGTACACCTAACGTCAAATCTTTGGTGTGGCTAAATCCTATTTGCGGGATCGGATTCGTGTCAAGCCCGCCCGGGAGGACGTCAGCCCTGGGGCTCCACCCAAAGGTTGTCCGAGAGGTGGGCGCCGAGGGCGACCGGCTTGCCTCTTACGTCGAGGCCCATCGTCCCGTCCGGCGCTACGCTCCGGACCGCTATCCGGGCGCCGGGCATCAGCCCGCTCTCCTCGAAGAACCGCATCACGTCGAGCTCGAGCTCAAGGTCCTCGGTCAGCCGCCGGAGGACGGCCATGCCGCCGGGCTCCACGTCCTTGAGCGGCACCAGCCGGTCGTAGTCGACGTAATGAGAGGAGCCGGGGATGGGGTTCCCGTGTGGGCAGGTCGCGGGATCGTCAAGGATCTCGACCATCCGCGCCTCCACGTCGTCGGAGATCACCCGCTCCCAGCGCCCGGCCTCTTCGTGCGCCTTGTGCCACGGAAGCCCGATGACGCGGATCAGGAAGTGCTCCGCCAGGCGGTGCCGTCGAACTAGTGCCCGGGCGATCCGCTCGCCCTCCGCGGTGAACTCGAGCCTTCGGTCCCGGCCGACGAGCAGCCCGTCGCGCACCAGTCGCTTGACGGCCTCGGAGACCGATGCCCCCGACACGCCCATCCACTCGGCGACTCGAGCCTGGATAGTCGGGATGCCTTCCTCGGCCATCTCGTAGATGGCCTCGAGGTACTCGGAGGCGGGATGGGCCGAGGGTGCCGTCACGGGCGAAGACTACAATCCGCGGCGTGGTTACGGTCTCGGTGAAGGGAATGGGCGATCCCCCCAAGCGCCTCTTCCTTCTCGACGGGCACAGCCTGTCCTACCGCGCCTTCTTCGCGCTCCCGCCGGACCTCGCCACCAGCACCGGGCAGGTCACGAACGCCGTCTACGGGTTCACCTCGATGCTCATCAAGCTGCTCGGGGAGGAGCGCCCCGACTACCTAGTGGTGGCGTTCGACGTCGGCTCGCCGACGGTGCGACTCGAGAAGTATGCCGAGTACAAGGCCGGCCGGCCCGAAGCCCCGGACGAGTTCCGCCAGCAGCTCGGGCTGATAGTCGAGGTGCTCGAGACCTTGAAGGTCCCCGTGATCGGGATCGAGGGGCACGAGGCAGACGACGCGATCGCGACGCTCGCGCTTCAGGCGGTTGAACGCGGTATCGACGCGGTGATCGTCACCGCCGACCGTGACTTCTTCCAGCTAGTGCGGCCCGGCATCACCGTGATGTTCAACCGCAAAGGGATCTCGGACATCGTCCGTTACGACGAGGAGGCCATCCGGGAGCGCTTCGGGCTGCCGCCGGAGCAATACCTCGACTACGTGGCGCTCAAGGGCGATCCATCGGACAACATCCCCGGCGTGCCCGGTGTCGGCGAGAAAACCGCGTCGAGGCTCGTTCAGGACTTCGGCTCCATCGAGGAGCTGCTCGAACGCACCTCGGAGCTGAAGGGGAAGCTTCGCGAGAGCATCGAGTCCGCGGGCGAGCAGCTTGCAAGGAACAAGGATCTGGCGCGCCTGGAAACTTCGCTGGCGCTCGATGTCGCTCCCGAGGATTGCGTGATGGGAGAGTGGGACGTGGAAGCCGTCCGCCACCTCTTCCGATCCCTCGAGTTCCGGACGCTGCTCGAGCGGCTCGAGGAGGTCGGCCGAGGGGCCAAGCCGGCCGATGAGGAGACCGAGCTCGACCTCCGCGAAGTGTCGGGGATAGAGCTCACAAGGATCCTCGGAGGCTCCGGTCCTCGGGGGGTACGACTGCATGTCGACGCCGCGACGGTCCGGGGGATCGCCGTCTCGGCCGGAGGCGGACAGGCGGCCTACGCGGAGCTGGGGTCCCTGGAGCCGGTCGCCGCGTATCTCGCAGATGCGGAAGCTCCCAAGTGGACGCACGATGGGAAGGAGCTGCGGACCGCGGCCCTCGGGGCGGGGGGAGACGTCGCGGGCGTTGCCTTCGACACGCTCCTCGCGGGCTACCTGCTCGATGCCGCCACGGCGAGCTACCCGCTCGCGGCTCTTTGCGAGCAGTATCTCGGTTCCAACATCCTCGGGTCGGTGGCGGAGGAGTCCGAGGGCCGGCTCTTCGGGGACGGCTGGCGCACGACGGCGGCCGAGGCGGCGGCGATCGCTCTGCTCGCGCCCGTCATGGAGGAAAGGGTCGGCCGGGCCGGGCTCCGGACGCTGCTCGAGACCGTCGAGCTCCCGCTTTCCTCGGTGCTCGCGCGGATGCAGGCTCGAGGCGTCGCCCTCGACGTCGAGTACCTGGACGAGATGGCCGAGGGCGTGCGCGACCGGATGGCCACGCTCCAGGCCGACATCTACCGCCATGCCGGCGAGGAGTTCAACCTGAACTCCCCCCCCCAGCTGCGCGCGATCCTCTACGAGAAGCTCCGGCTCTCGCCCGGGAAGCGCACGCCCAAGGGCCAGCTCTCCACCGACGCCTCGGTCCTCGAGAAGCTCCGCGACGCGCACCCGATCGTCGATGCCTTGCTCTCGTGGCGCGAGCTCGACAAGCTGAGTTCCACCTACCTGGAAGCCCTGCCGAGGGAGGTCGACCCTCGAGACGGGCGCATCCACACGACCTTCAATCAGACCGGCGCCGCCACCGGGCGCCTGTCGTCGTCTGAACCGAACCTGCAGAACATCCCGGTGAGGAGCGAGCTCGGACGCCAGATCCGCCGGGCGTTCGTCCCCGGCTCGCCGGACCAGCTGCTGGTGTGCGCCGACTACTCGCAGATCGAGCTACGGATCCTCGCGCACCTCTCCGGGGACGAGGGGCTGCGGGCGGCGTTCGAGTCGGGCGCCGACATCCACACGGCGACCGCGGCGCGGGTCTTCGGGCTTCCGGAGGACAAGGTGGATCCAGCGCTACGGAGCCGCGCCAAGATGGTGAACTACGGCCTCGCCTACGGGATGAACGCGTTCGGCCTCGCGTCGAGGCTAGATATCGCGCCCGACGAGGCACAGGAGATCATGGACGCCTACTTCGCCAGCTTCCCGAGCATCCGGGACTACTTGGACCGTCAGGTGGCACGCGCGGCAGCGGAGGGGTTCACCGAGACGATGCTCGGACGTCGCCGCTACATCCCCGAGCTGCAGGCGGCGAACCCGCGCGTGCGCGACCTGGGGCGGCGGATGGCGCTGAACGCGCCTATCCAGGGGAGCGCGGCCGACGTCTTCAAGCTCGGCATGATCCGGGTCGACGAGGCGCTCCGAGCGTCCGACCTCGACTGCCACACGCTGCTCACGGTCCACGACGAGTTGGTGTTCGAGGTGGGGAAGGCCCGCGTGGACGAGGCAGCCGAGCTCGTCAAGGGCGCGATGGAGGCGGCATCGGAGCTCACCGTGCCGCTTCGTGCCGACGTCGGCTGGGGCGCGAACTGGGCGGAGGCCGCCCCCGCGGGCCACTGACTCGTTCCATTTGACCAGTGCTTTTGGGCGTTGACGGGGTTTCACCGGCGTAGCTACCATACGCGGGCCGCAAGGCACGTCCGCACGACCGAATCCCAGCTCCACCGGTCGGGGGGTGGTTTGCGCGGAGAGGAGCTGACCCGACATCGAGGAACAGCAGCAAGCGGCCGCAACAGCTCAGGACGACCTGACGCCCGAGGAGCTCGTCCGGGCGATGGAGGAGAGCCTCCGGGATTTCAAGGACGGCGACATCGTCGAGGGCGAGGTCGTCAAGATCGACCGCGACGAGGTCCTCCTGGACATCGGCTACAAGTCCGAGGGCGTCATCCCCTCGAAGGAGCTCTCAATCCGCCACGACGTTGACCCGTCGGCGGTTGTGCACGTGGGCGATCACGTTGAGGCGCTCGTGCTTCAGAAGGAGGACAAGGAAGGGCGCCTGATCCTGTCGAAGAAGCGAGCCCAGTACGAGCGGGCCTGGGGCCGGATCGAGGAGGCCATGCACGCCGGCAGCACGATCACCGGCCCCGTCATCGAGGTCGTGAAGGGGGGGCTCATCTTGGACATCGGGCTGCGCGGGTTCCTGCCCGCATCCCTGGTCGACCTCCGAAGGGTTCGCGACCTTCACCCGTTCGTGGGCCAGGAGCTCGAGTGCAAGATCATCGAGCTGGACCGCAACCGCAACAACGTCGTCCTCTCCCGCAGGGCGTTCCTCGAGGAGTCGCAGAGCGAGGGCCGGAAGAAGTTCCTCGAATCCCTCAACAAGGGCGAGCGTCGCAAGGGCGTCGTCTCCTCGATCGTGAACTTCGGCGCGTTCGTCGACCTCGGAGGCGTCGACGGCCTCGTGCACGTCTCCGAGCTGTCCTGGAAGCACGTCGCGCACCCCCGCGAGGTCGTCCAGGTCGGCCAGGTGGTCGACGTCGCGGTGCTCGACGTCGACCTGGAGCGCGAGCGCGTTTCGCTGTCCCTCAAAGCCACTCAGGAGGATCCGTGGAAGGAGTTCGAGCGGACGTACCAGGCGGGGGAGATCATCGCCGGCCAGGTCACCAAGCTCGTCCCGTTCGGCGCCTTCGTCCGTGTTGCCGCCGGCATCGAGGGTCTCGTGCATATATCGGAGCTCTCCGAGAGCCACATCGAGTCGCCCGAGCAAGTGCTTTCGGTCGGCGACGAGGTTCGCGTCAAGGTGATCGAGGTGGACGTCTCCCGGCGGCGCATCAGCCTCTCGATGCGCCAGGTCGGCGGCGCCGCCCCCCCGGTCACCGAGACCGAGATCGAAGAGGAAGTATTGTCCGAAGCGGCCGCTCCGTCGGGTGCGTCGAACGCGGCCACTCGGACTCTCGAAACCGCCACCGAAGCCAGCGCCGGGGAAGAGATCGAGGCGGCCGCGACCGAGGAGGCAGCGGACGCTGCGGCCATGCGATCGAGTGCGCCCGAGGCGCTGGCTTCCGAGGCCGCCTCGGGGGTCCGAATGGCCGCGTCCGAAGCCTCCGAGGAAGTGGCCGAACCAGCGGCCGCGTCCGACGCGCCCGAGGAAGCTGCCTCGGAGCCTGAGACGGGGGCTTCCGAGGAGCCGGCCGAGGAAGACGACGTCTCGCTCGAGACCATTCTCGAGGACCTGAAGCGCCGCGAAGGCCGCTCGGAGTAACCGCGTCATCGCGATGCTGCTCGTCGGACTGACCGGCGGCATCGGCTCCGGAAAGTCCACGGTCGCCCGCATGCTCGAGGCGCGTGGAGCCGTCGTCCTCGATGCCGACGAGTTCGCCCGCCGGGCCATCGATCCGGGCACGCCCGGTCACGAAAGCGTCGTGGATGCATTCGGGGCCGGAGTCGTCGCGCCGTCCGGAGAGATCGACCGGGACGGGCTTGCCCGCGTCGTGTTCGCCGACCCCGACGCCCGGCGAAGGCTCGAAGCCATCGTGCATCCCGAGGTTGCCCGGCAGTTCGCCGAGTCGGTCGAGCCCTACCGGGAGACCGATCGGGTGGTCGTCTACGTCGTCCCGCTACTCGTGGAGAGCCGGCTCGAAGCGGGATTCGATGTCGTGGTCGTGGTTGCCGCGAGCGAGACGGCCCGGGTGGCCCGCCTGGCGATGGACCGCGGCATGAGCGAGGCCGATGCCCGCGCGCGGATGTCCGCTCAGCTGTCCGACGAGGAGCGAGAGCGCGTCGCCGGCTTCGTCGTCGAGAACGACGGGGCCCTGGACGACCTGGAGACGCGGGTCGATCGCCTCTGGACCGGTCTCCTCGAGCATGCCCGGTCCTGACCCGGTTCTCGGCCATCCGGCCCCGTATCATCGGGTTCCGTGAGGTTCCGGGCCGTGTTCTTCGATGCCGGCGAGACGCTCGTGCACCCGCACCCGACGTTCCCGGACCTGTTCGCCCGGATCCTCGGGCGAGAGGGGCACGAGGTCGATCCCGAGACAATTCGGGAGAAGATCGGGGTCGTGTCCGACCGGTTCGCCCGGGCCGCCCGCGACAACGAGCTGTGGACGACCACCGCCGAGAAGTCCAGGCTGTTCTGGCACGACGTGTACCGGATTTTCTTCGGCGAGCTCGGGATTCCCGCGACGGACGGGCTGGTCGACTTGACCTACGGCGAGTTCACGGACCTCGCGAACTACCGACTGTTCGACGACGTGCCCCCCGTGCTCGAGAAGCTCCGGGAGGCGGGCATGGTGCTGGGAGTGATCTCCAACTTCGAGGAGTGGCTGGAGCACCTCCTCGAGGAGCTGGACGTGGCCAGGTACTTCGACGTTCGAGTGATCTCCGGCGCGGTGGGCATGGAGAAACCCGACCCGCGGATCTTCGGTCTGGCGCTGGAGCGGGCCGGGGTCCGCGCCGAGGAGTCCGTGTACGTCGGGGACAACCCCGAGTTCGACGTCGAGCCGGCGGCCGCGGTCGGGATGTTCCCGGTCCTGATCGACAGGCGGGAGAGGTTCGGCGACGCGCCCGGGGCGCGGATCACGTCGATGGACGGGCTGCCGACGGTGCTGGGGCTATGACCGAGCCCGAGCCGACGTTCACTCTCGAGGAGGCGAACTCGGCGCTGCCGGAGCTCCGCGAGCGGCTGGCGCGGATCCGCGCGGCCAGGCAGGAGCTGATCCGCTCGAGCGAACGGATCCGCGGCCGCGTGGCTGTGGACGGCGGTGGGCACGACGGACGCGACTACTTCGAGTCGGTCGCTGTTCTGAAAGCCGAGATCGAGCGTCTTGCGGAAGAAGGCATCCTCCTACGCGACCCGGAGACTGGCCTCGTCGACTTCCCGGCCGAGCTCGACGGGCGGCGCGTGTTCCTCTGCTGGCGCCTCGGCGAGGACCACGTGGCGTTCTGGCACGACGTCGACTCCGGCTTCGCCGGGCGCCGCCCGCTTTGACTGGTTGCCGAGCTCGGGTCCTCCGGATAGGTTCGGCGGCGTGAACCAGCGCGCGATCGACGTCAGGGGCCTCAGGAAGTCCTACGGGAGCCTTGAGGCCGTGAGCGGCATCGACCTCCAAGTCGACGTCGGCGAGGTGTTCGCCCTGCTCGGACCGAACGGCGCAGGCAAGACGACGACGACCGAGATCCTCGAGGGGTTTCGGCTGCGCACGGCAGGCGAGATCTCGGTGCTCGGCCACGACCCGGCGAAGCGGGAGCTGGACTACCGGCGACGGATCGGGATCGTCCTCCAGTCCACCGGTATCGACCCCTACCTCACCGTGCGCGAGACGGTCCTTCTCTACAGCGGGTACTACCCCAAGCCGCGACCCGTCGACGAGGTGATCGACGTGGTCGGCCTGGCCGAGAAGCGGACCACGAGGGTGGACAAGCTTTCCGGCGGCCAACAGCGGCGGCTCGACGTGGCGATCGCTCTGGCAGGCGACCCGGAGCTGCTCTTCCTCGACGAGCCGACCACCGGGTTCGATCCGAGCGCGCGCCGAAACGCCTGGGAGATCGTGAAGAACCTGACGGAGCTGGGCAAGACCGTTTTCCTCACCACCCACTTCATGGACGAGGCGCAGTACCTGGCCGACCGGGTCGCGATCATCAGCCACGGCGAGATCGTGGCGGAGGGGCCACCCGGCACGCTCGGCGGACGGGAGACGGCGCTCACCACGATCCTCTTCCGCGTCCCCGACGGCGCGGACGGCGTTCCGCAGCTCGGCCAAGAGGCGGCCGGCGGCGGCGCCTTCGAGCTCCGGACGGACGACCCTACACGGCCACTCCACGAGCTGACCGGATGGGCGCTCGATCGGAACATCCGGTTCGAGACTCTCGAGGTGACCCGGCCGACGCTCGAGGACATCTACCTCGAGATCACCGGCGGCGAGGAGGGGTCGGAGTGACCGGAATCGGCCAGGCTATCCGGCAGGTCCGCTTCACCAACAAGGCGTTCTGGCGGAACCCCGCCTCGGCCTTCTTCACGTTCGCGTTCCCGCTGATGTTCCTGGTGATCTTCACTTCGCTGCTGGGCAGCGGGACCATCGAGGTCGCGCCCGGCATCTCGATCAAGCAGTCGACCTACTACGTGGCCGCGATGGCGGCGTTCTCCGTCATCACGGCCTGCTACACGAACATCGCGATCAGCGTCTCCTTCCAGCGCGACATGGGCATACTCAAGCGGACCCGAGGTACGCCACTGCCTGGCGCGGCCTACCTCTTGGGCCGCGTCGTCCACTCGATCATCATCGCGATCATCCTGGTGGCGATCACGGCCGCCTTCGGTGCCGCCTTCTACAACGCGGACATACCCGGAGGGGCGCAGCTGCTGAAGTTCCTCGCGGTGCTGATCGTCGGAGCGATGAGCTTCTCCGCCCTGGGGCTTGCGGTCACCGCGATCATCCCGAACGCCGACGCCTCACCGGCCGTCGTGAACGCCCTCATCCTTCCGCTCCTGTTCCTCTCCGGCGTGTTCATCCCGATCGGGTCGAGCTCGCCCGAGTGGATCAAGACCGTCGGCAAGATCTTCCCCGTCAAACCCTTTGCGGAGGCCATGCGGGCCGGTTTCTACGGCGCTCCGTTTACCCTCAGCTGGAGCGGCGTGCTGGTCGTGGCGGTCTGGGGGTTGGGGGGCTTGATCGTGGCCTCCCTGTTCTTCTCCTGGGAACCGCGCAAGTAGGGCAGCGCGCCAACCCCCACGACCAGCCGTCTGAGTCCCCAGGGGGGTGTGCTACGCTCCGCCCTCGGGCGCCGAGCGTCCGGCCGTCTTTCAGCGGGATGAGGGGGAACGCGATGCGCAAGATCCTCGTGGCGGTCGCCGCGGCCGGGCTGCTGCTGGCGTGTGCCCAGGACGAGCCGGTGGTCATCAGCGACGGAGAGGAAACCGAGTCGCCGGCGGTCGATTCCTGCGCCACGGAGAACCTGAACCTGGTCACGCCGGGCACGCTCACGATCGGGACCG
>JBQTIP010000290.1:0-8536 GCA_052388025.1 Actinomycetota bacterium | reverse complement strand
TGTGGGTCTCGGTCCCCACAACCATCGACCACGCTAGATAGCCGAACAGCCCCCAGTCGTGGAAGAAGGGAAGCCACGAGATCTGGACATGATCCGCGTCGCTACCTGCCGCCGCGAAGGAGTTCCTGATCCCGGCGAGCACCGCGCTGTGGGTGAGGACCACGCCCTTCGGAGATGCGGTGCTGCCCGACGTGAACTGGATGACGGCCCGATCCTCCGGACGGGGCTCCCGGCCGGCCGGAGTCGTGGACCGTGGGAGGTCGGCGTCCCAGGAAACCCCCAGGCCGGGGGGGAAGTAAGGGAAGAAACGGGGATCCGCGAGCACCACCTTGCAGCCTGCTGCTCGGATGAGCGATCCAACCTGCTGGGCGAACGCCTCCGGGTCGGGGACGCGGAGATGGTATGGAAGAGGGACGACCGCGGCTCCGGCGGCCCACGCCGCGAACGCCCAGCGCGCCCACTCCGGACGGTTCGGCCCGAGGATGCCCACTGCGTCGCCGGGCTCCACGCCCCAGCCCGCCAATGCCACGGCCCCGCGCCGTGCCTGTTCGAGGAGCTGCACGGCAGGCAGGTGCTGCGTCCCGTCTCGCAGGTGGAAGATCAGCTCCGCCCGGGTCGACTCGGCCCCTTCCAGCGCCTCGACGAGCGTCCTCGAGTGAGGTTCCTGCTTCACCAGGTTCTCCCAGCCGCCCAACCGTGGCACAGCCGCGGGAGGGCACCGCATACGTTCGCCCACCGAGCTTAGGGCAACTTACCTAGGTATCCAAGGCGGGATTTCTCCCCATAGTCCCAGGTCACGGCGTGCTCGGGCACTCCGAAGCCTCGCGCCGAATCTTGATTCAGCCGGTACATTCGGGGGGAGTCATGCGATCTCGATCTCGGCTGCGCCCGACGGTCGGGCTGGTCATCACGACCGGCGTCCTCCTGCTCGCCCCGCTCGTAGTGCTCGGGATACCCACTTCGGCATCGGCGCAAGAGATCAGCATCACGCGAGACATCGAGTATGCCTTCCCCGCAGGCGTCCCCCTCCTGATGGACGCTTACGTGCCCGCCGGCGGCCCGCACCCGGCCGTGCTGCTGATCCACGGCGGCGGCTGGTCAAGCGGCGGCAAGGGGAGGTTCGGTGACGAGGCGCTCTTCCTCGCCGAACAGGGCTTCGCCGCCTTCACCGTGAACTACCGTCTCGCGCCCGAGTTCCCGTTTCCGGCCGCGGTTGAGGACGTGCGTTCCGCGGTGGAATACATCAGGCGGAACGCCGAGCGACTCCGGGTACTTGCCGACGACATCGCGGCGCTCGGCGGCTCGGCGGGCGGGAACCTCGCGGCCATGCTCGGAACGCTTGGGAGCGGGCCCCTGGACCGAGGCTCGCGCGTGAGCGCCGTGGTCTCGTGGTCGGGCCCTATGGACCTCACCCTCGCCGTCGACTTCAGCCGCTTCAGCGGCTACCTGGGCCCGAACCCCTCCGTGGAGATCGCTGCTCGGGCCTCCCCGATCACGTACGTCGACGCTTCGGACTCGCCCATGTATATCGCCAACGGCACGAGCGAGCTGGTTCCGTTCTCGCAGGCCGAGGTGATGGCGGCGGCGCTTGACGAGGCGGGGGTCCCGGTCGAGCTGGTACCGGTGCCGGGTAACGACCATGCCGAGGCCTATCAGGACCGGGTCTGGGAGTCGACGCTCGAGTTCCTTCGGACGCACCGGGCCTCATCGACCGACGTGTCCGGCGGGACGGAGACCGGCTCCGTCGGCCCGCCGACCAACCCCCCGCGGGCCGACGCACCCCCGCGGTCTTCAGACGGTGCGCCGCTGCCCATCGCGCTCGGGGCGATCGCGATACTTGTCGTCGGCGGCATGATCGCCGCCTGGCTCGCCCGGGCGGCGAGGAAGGCCTACGGCGGCAGCGACTGAAGCGCGGCCCCGCCTGAGTGTGGGGCTGGTCTCAGCCGGCGGCGGCCTTCCTCCGCGATGCCGCGGACTTCTTCTTTCCCGCAGCCGCCGGCTCCTTCTGCTTGGCGGCCTCGACCGAAGCCTTCAACGCCTCCATCAGGTCCACGACCTTCGCCGTCGGGGCCTCCTCGATGACCTCGATCTCCTCGCCGGCGATCTTCTTCTCCACCAGCTGGAGCAGGGCCTCGCGATAGGCGTCGGTATATTGGCCCGGGTCCCACGGGTCGGTTAGGTTCTCGATCAAGGTCCGAGCCATCTCGACCTCTTGCTCACGTACCTTCGCGTCCTGGTCAAGCCCCTCGAACTCGGCATCGCGGACCTCGTCGGGCCAGTACATGGTCTCGAGGACGAACACCTTATCCACGAAGCGGAGCGCAGCCAGGTGCTCCTTGTCGCGGAACGACACCTTCGCGATTCCGACCTTGCCGTCCTTCGACATCGCCTTGCGCAGCAACGCATAGGCCTTCGCGCCGGTCTCCTCCGGGACGAGGTAGTAGGACTTCTTGTAGAGGATGGGGTCGATCTCCTCGAGGTCGACGAACTGCTGGATGTCGATCGCCCGGCTCGACTCGACTGGCACGGCGTCGAAGTCCTCGTCTGTAAGCAGGACGTACTGGTCCTTGTCGACCTCATAGCCCTTGACGATCTCTTCGAACGGCACTTCCTCGCCGTCGATCGAGCACACGCGCTTGTAGCGGATCCGGCCGCCGTCCGGCTCGTGGATCTGGTTGAACTTGAGCGACTTCTCCTCGGTGGCCGGGAAGACGGACACGGGGATCGTGACGAGCCCGAAGGAGATGGCTCCCTTCCACATCGATCTCGGCATGGCATACCTCCGGGAAGCGGTACCCGCTCGCGCGGGGCACCGATTCTACTTGCAGTATGGCTCGTAGGGGGCCAACGAGCCCTCGCCGAACACCTACCATCGGAGCATGCCAGCCAGAAGACGAGCTGCCGGACCGGCGTTCACGGTGAAGTTCCCGAAGCCGCTGCCTGCCGAGAGGAAGGGCGAGCACTGGTGGATGGAGGCCGGCGGCCGCGAGCTTCGCCTTTCAAACCTCGACAAGGTGTTCTGGCCGCAGGAAGGCTATACGAAAGGAGACATCCTCGCCTACTACTACAACGTCGCAGGTCTGATCGTTCCGCATCTCGCCGGGCGGCCCCTCACGATGAAGCGTATGCCCGACGGCGTCGCCGGCGAGTTCTTCTACGAGAAGACCGCACCCCCGCACACGCCCGACTGGATCCAACGGTGCCCGGTCGAGAGCGAGGACAGCAAGGAAGGCGTCATCGGCTACCTCATGATCGAGGACACGGCAGGCCTCCTGTTCGTCGTGAACCTCGGCTGCGTCGAGTTCCACCCGCTGCACTCTCGTTGCGCAACCGTGGACTCGCCCGACTACCTGTTCTTCGACCTGGACCCGTTCCCGCCGATCACGTTCGACGATGTGCTGGCCGTCGCGGGCCACGTGAGGGCGGCCCTCGGCACGCTCGGCCTGCGCAGCTACCCGAAGACGAGCGGCGCGACGGGCATGCAGATCTACGTCCCGATCGAGCCCGGGTACACCTACCAGCAGGTTCGCAACTTCGTCGGGAAGGTCGGCCGGATGATCGAACGGGCCGACCCCAACCGCGCGACGATGGCTTGGCAGATCAAGAGCCGGACCGGGAAGGTCTTCATCGACCACAACATGAACCGCGCCGGCGCCAACATCGCCGCAGCGTACTCACTACGGCCGGAGCCCGGCGCGACGGTATCGACGCCGCTCACTTGGGAGGAGGTGGCGGCAGGCGTTGCGCCGCAGGACTTCCGGATCGACAACGCCTTCGCGAGATTCAAGAAGGTCGGCGACCTCTTCGAGGACGTCCGGACGGCGCCTCAGGACCTCGCGTCCGCACTGGAAGCCGTCGGCCTCCCGCGTGACCGCTCAGCGGAGGTCATCGCCCGCTCGAAGGATCCGAAGCTCGGCGACTACCTCAGAAAGCGAGACTTCGCAGGCACGCCGGAGCCGGCGCCGGGGGTGGCCGAAAGCACCGGGAACTCCTTCGTGATCCACAAGCACGATGCGACGCGGCTGCACTACGACCTGCGGCTGGAGCGCGACGGGGCGCTCGCGTCGTGGGCGATCCCCCGCGGGCTCCCCATCGCGCCGGGCGAGAAGCGGCTCGCCGTCCACGTCGAGGACCACCCAATCGAGTACGGGCAGTTCGAGGGCGTGATCCCCAAAGGCCACTACGGTGCCGGCCCCACGTGGATCTTCGATCGCGGCACATACGAGACGATCGAGTGGACCGATACGAAGGTGAGCTTCCGGCTCCACGGCGAGCGCTACCGTGGCCTGGAGTGGCACATGGTGAAGACCAAGACCGACTGGCTGGTCTTCCTCGCAAGACACCAGGACGTCCCGCTGATCGACACGCCGCCGACCTACCAGCCGATGCTCGCCGAGGGCGGGTGGAAGGCCTTCGACGACCCGAAGTGGCGATTCGAGCCCAAGCTCGACGGCGTGCGGACGCTCATGTATGTCGACACCGACTCCACACGGCTGGTTTCCCGCACCGGTCGTGACCAGACGAAGCAGTACCCGGAGCTGGCGTCGCTGCACCACGTCGTGCACGCCGTGAACGCGGTCCTCGACGCCGAGATCGTAGCTCTAGCCGACGACGGCCGCACCCCTTCCTTCGAGCGGCTGCAGGAGCGGATCAACCTCTCGTCCGATGCGGAGATCAAACGAGCCAGGCAGCGGATCCCGGTCGCGGCCGTGGCCTTCGACATCCTGTTCCTGGAGGGTGAGGATCTGACCTCGTTGCCGCTCGTCGAGCGTCGGGAGCGACTCGAGGGGATCGTCGAGCGGGACGAGCGCCTGTCGCTTGCGGCGTATCTGGACGGCGCCGGCGTCGACTTCACGAAGGTGGCCAGGGAGCACGGCCTTGAGGGCGTCGTCGCGAAGCGGAAGACCAGCCGCTACCACCCGGGCAGGCGCACGCCCGATTGGCGTAAGATCAAGCTCACCAACACGCAGGACTGCGTGATCCTGGGGTGGACACCCGGCCAGGGCGGACGCTCGAAGACCCTCGGCGCACTGTTGGTCGGGGCCCACGACGAGGGCGAGCTCCGATGGATCGGTCAGGTGGGGACAGGCTTCACCGACAGGTTCCTCGGCGAGCTGATGACGATGCTCGCGCCGCTTTCGCGCAAGACGGCCCCGATCGACGACCCCGAGCTCGCTGGGGTAAAGGGCGCTAAGTTCGTCGAGCCCACGCTCGTCTGCGAGGTCGAGTACCTCCAGATCACGAAGGGGAGCAAGCTCCGGGCACCGTCGTTCAAGGGGCTCCGGCAGGACAAGGCTCCCGAGGACTGCTTCCTTGAACGACCGCGCCGAGGCCGCTAAGGACCGGGCCGGTTCAGAACGGCTCGAAGCCGGCGCGGACCAGGAGCGCCCGGACCTCGCGCTCGTCGATGCCGCGCTCGATCAGATCGCGGTAGATCCGAACCGCCGCTAGCGAGCGGCCGCACTTCGGGCAGAACAGGAAGAACTCATCGGTGTGCGTCTCGCACCAAGGGCAATGCGTGACCTCGACCCGCCGCTCCGGCTCGAGACCGGTGTCGGCGAGGGCGTCGATGTAGCCCTTGCCGTAATCCCACTGGATGTACTCCTCCTCGCGGACCTGGAACGCCGGCTCGTGCATCCTGGGCTCGCCCGTCTCGAGCATGTGGTGGAGGTTCTCCTGGAGGAGCTCCCACTGGTAGTAGTGGTTCGATCCGCAGTCGGGACAGGCGATCACGACGCCCTTCACGCCCTGGGCCCCGAATACCTCGCGCATGCGCGAGAGGTCGTCGAGGTCGGCCTCGACGTTCTCTCGCTCCGCCGGCTCGAGCTCCTGCGGCTCGGGATGGTCCTCGGGCTCCTCCGGCGGCTCCTCGGTCGGCTCTTCCATCACTCTCTCTCGTCGTCCACGAAGGAGAACGCCCGGAACCCCTCCGCGTATTGCATCCCGGCTTCCTCGCCGAGCGACTTCGCCCGTTCCCGCACCCACGGCTCGGAGTCGGCTCCGTGCTGGGATTCGTGGCAGGCGAGGGCGGCGAGCTTCTGCTCGATCGTCTTTTCGATGTCGACGTAGGTGTCGGGCTCCTCGGCGGCCAACCAAAGGTTCGGGACCTCGAACGGCTCGAAGCCCTCCTCCAGGAGCTCGGGGAACTGGAGCCTGGTCGGTGCGTCCGGCATGACGGCGCAGAGGGCCGCCTCGCCGGTCGCCCTGTGATCCGCGTGGTTGACATAGCCGCTCCCCGACCACAGTCGCGACGGGTCGGGCGCGACGATGACGTCCGGGCGGAGCCGCCGCACCTGCCGCACTACGTCTCGCCGAAGGGCGAGTGTGACCTCCACCTGCCCGTCAAGGTAGCCGAGGAAGGTCACGCTCGTGACGCCCAGGACCTCCGCGGCGACGCGCTGCTCCCGTTCCCGGATCGGGCGGAGCTGCTCGCGGGTGGCTCCGACGTCGTTCGAGCCGGCGGAGCCGTCGGTCACGCACACGTAGTGGACCTCGGTGCCCTCGCGAACCCAGGCCGCCACCGTGCCACCGCACATGTATTCGGCATCGTCCGGATGCGCGAACAGGACCAGGGCTCTCGAGAAAGTCACGCACCAAAGACTAGCGGACGATCCCGCGGGCTCGGGAGAGCCTGGGACGATCGGCTATCCCCTCGCGTGCACGGTCATCGGCAGCCCGTGGGCGGGACGGAGCAGCGGAGGTGCCGGCTCCACCTGGTGCCCCGGGACGAGCTCGAGCCGCCAGCGCCGGGCGATCGTGGCGATGAACAGGACGCAGGCGAGCTTCGCAAGCGGCTGGCCGATGCAGACGCGCGGCCCGGCCCCGAAGGGAAAGTAGGCGAACGTCGGAAGGTCCCGGCTCTCCCCTGGGGCCCACCGCTCCGGCCGGAACTCGAGTGGATCCGGGAACCACCTCGGGTCGCGCTGCACGATGTAAGGAGAGATGAGCACGAAAGAGCCTGCGGGGATCACGTACCCATTGATCTCGTGGTCGACCGTCGCGGCGCGGCCGACCGTCCACGCCGGCGGGTACAGCCTGAGGGCCTCCGAGTACGCCATGTCGACGTACCGGAGATGCGGGACGTCATCGGCGGTGGGAAGACGCCCGTCAAGTACCGCGTCGAGCTCGGCGTGTAGCCGCTCCCTCTCGGTTGGATGCTGGAAGAGCAGGTACCAGGTCCAGCCCATCGAGTTCGACCACGTCTCGTGTCCGGCGATCATCAAGGTCATGATCTCGTCCCTGACCTGTCGATCGGACATCCCCTCGGTCGCCCCGTCGTCCCGCGCCCGGATGAGTCGAGAGAGCACGTCGCCGCCCTCCGCCCCACGAGCTCGCCGATCCTCGACCATACGAAGCACGGTCGCGTCGAACCGGCGCAGCACGCGCTGGTACTCCCGATTCGCCTCGGACTGGACCTGTTCCAGCAGCCGCGAATAGGGCGACGCGAGCCGGGCGAACATTCGGAGACACGCCGCGAGGGCTTGCCCGGTCTCCCGCGCCTCGTTGTCCTCGATATCGGTGTCGAGCACGGCCTTGGCCAGCACCGCCATCGTGAGGCGGACCATCTCGTCCTGCACGTCCACGAGCTGGCCGTCGCTCCACCCGTCGGCCACCCTGGCCGCGCGCTCGACCATGAGCTCCGCGTAGTCGGTCATCCGCTGGTGGTGGAACACCGGCTGGATCAGGTGGCGCTGTTGCCGGTGGAACTCGCCTTCGCTCGTGAGGAGCCCCTCCCCCAACAGGCGCTTGGCCTCCGCGAGCCCCGGCCCCTTGACGAAATCCCCGTGGTTCGCGACGAGGATGTCCTTCACGTAGTCGGGGTGGCTTACGAGGAAGACGTGAAGCCGTCCCAGATCGAGCGAGACGATGTCGCCGTGGTCGCGAGCGAGCGCCGTGAGCGTGCCGATGGGATCCTCCCGGAACATGCGCAGCGCGGCGAGGGAGGAGATCGAGGGGCTTGGAGGGAGCCGATCGGCCGCCCGGTCAGCCATACCGACCGGAAGGCGCGGGTCGAGGAGGCGTAGGGGGAAGTGCCATTGCTAATTGTCCTTATACCACGTGAACACCGGCCCGAACCCTAGGGGAAAGTCCCCCGGAGAACCTCGGGCTATCCGATAGGAGTCAGCAACCTGATGAGAGGACGCCCGTTCCGATCGGTGCCTCGGCAAGTCGGAGTCCCGAGCTCTCGATCTTCGTGCACCTTCCCTCGATCCTCCACTGCTGTTCGGCGGACACCGGTGTCGACCGGCATCGCGGTCTTCTCGGGCCTGTACTACGTCGTCGCCATGGTGGTCGACTGCACTTATCCCGACGAGCTCGTGAGCGAGCTGAATGAGGAGATGCGGGTGACGTTCGCGGCTCGGGCCGAGTACCTCAGGCTGCTCCGCGAGCGCTCGCCCTCTGCTGGACGGTCATCGGCATCCCGTTCTTCGGCCGCAGGGTGATTACCGGGTCCAGCCCAACCCGGTGACCCGGCACCGGCCGCATCCGCCACCGCTGCGCGAGGGTAGCGATCAGCAGGACCGCCTCCATCCGC
>JBQTIP010000289.1:0-8068 GCA_052388025.1 Actinomycetota bacterium | reverse complement strand
GGCGGCCGACGACCAGGCGTCGACGGACAAGGGCCAGGCGGTCACGATCGACGTGCTCGCGAACGACACGGACCCCGACGGCGATCAACTGGTCGCGACGAACCTCGGGCCGGCGGGCAACGGCACCGCAACCCCGAACGCCGACAGCACGATCACCTATCAGCCCGAGCCCGACTTCACGGGCCTCGACAGCTTCACGTACGACGCCTGCGACCCGACGCCGCTCTGCGACGCAGCCACCGTAACGATCACGGTGAGCCCCGAAGGCGGCGGAGGGGGCGGAGGGGGCCATGACGACGATGATGGCGACGGAACCCAGGTCGCCGGCGAGACCGTCGAGGACGACACGCTCGCCTTCACCGGGCCCAGGACGGCCCCGCTGCTCTCGGTAATGGGCCTGCTGGCGCTCCTGGGATGCGCCCTCATCGCGGCTGCCGGGCGCCTCGATGACCCCGCGCGCCGGCCGCTCGGGTTCGAGCCGCTCGACGGCGGCTTCGTGATCCGCTGACCGGCTACCCGGCGAGCGCGCGCCCCAGCTCCTCGAGGCTCTCGAGGTTGTGGCCCGGCAGGAACACGTCGATCGAGGGAAGGGCGGCGGCCATGCCGCGGGCGAGCGGCTCGTAGCGGGGGCTTCCCTTCAGAGGGTTGACCCACACGACCTTGTGAGCCAGACGCCGTAGCCGGGCCATCTGCGCCTGCAGCAGCTCCGGATCGCCCCGTTCCAAACCGTCCGAGCAGAGCACCACCACCGAGCCGCGGAGGGCCGTTCGCTGGCTCCATACGTCCAGGAGGCTCTTCAACGACTCGCCGATCCGGGTGCCGCCCTCCCAGTCGGCGACATGCCTGCCGATCTCGCGGAGCGCCCGGTCCGGATCCTTCGTCCTGAGCGTGCGAGTCACGCGGGTGAGGCGCGTCCCGAAGCAGAACACCTCGACCCTGCGGCCCGCGGCCATCGCTGCGTAGGCGAACTGAAGCAGCGCCCGCGCGTACGGCGACATCGAGCCGGAGATGTCCAGGACGAGCACCAGCGGCCGGGTGCGACTGCCCCGCTCGCGCCACGCGCGGTGGAACGGCTCCCCCTGGGTCCGGAGCGAGCGGCGGAGCGTGCGCCGCATATCGAACTTCGGGCCCCGTGAGGCCGGAGTGGTCCGCCGGGTGCCCCGGACGGGGACCGTCACCGCGAGCCGGCGGATCAGCCTCGCCGTTCGCATCCGCTCTTCCTCCGTGAGATCCGCGAAGGACTTCTCGCGGAGCACCTCCACGGCGCTCGCGACGATTCGAAGCGCCGCCTCGCCCTCGGGCTCCTCGTCCTCGCCGGCGGCGCGCCACCGCCCGGCGACCGGCCCCGCCTCGGCCACGATGTACTCCTGCATCTGGCCGGCGGCCGCGCCTGGAACGCGCGTCTGCGGCAGCGCCAGCCTCGCGATCGGCGGGATCTCACCGCCCTGCCGGAAGTACTCCTCGAACGACCGGTCGAAGGCCTCGATGTCCTCCTTCCGGGAGATCAAGGAGGCTCGCCCGGCCCAGTACAGCTCTTCACGCCCGACCGGGGCGAGCGCGCCGACCGCCCGGCAGAAGGTGAGGATGCGGCCGGTGCCGACGGGCAGCCCTCGCCCGCGCAGGTACCGCCCGAACCCGACCAGCCGCGAGAGCGCCTCGGCCTCGAGGCTCACTCCTCGCCCACCACCTCCGCGATGCGGCTGAGGGCGAGCTCCTGGTCCTCGTGGTCCTTCAGCACTGTGCCGAGGGTGGCGACGGCCGATTCTCCGTCCAGCCTGTCGGTTCCGAGAAACGCCAGCGCGTTCGCCCAGTCGATGGTCTCGGCGACCCCTGGCCGCTTCGCCACGTCCAGCCCTCGAAGCCGCGCCACCGCGCCGGCCACGTCGCGGGCGAGCACCTCGCCGACCCCCGGCGCGCGGGCACGCACGATCTCGACCTCGCGGTCGAGCGCGGGATGGTCGATCCAGTGGTACAGACACCGCCGCTTCAGCGCATCGTGCAGCTCGCGGGTCCGGTTCGACGTGACCACGACCGCCGGCGGCTCCTCGGCCGCCACGCGCCCGATCTCCGGGATGGTCACGGCAAACTCGGAGAGGATCTCCAGCAGGAACGCCTCGAACTCGTCGTCGGCCCGGTCCAGCTCGTCCACGAGCAGGACCGCATTCGAGCCCGCGCGGATCGCCGCGAGCAGCGGCCGTTCGACGAGGTAGTCCGGTCCGAACAGATCCTCCACGTGCGTCTCGGCCCGGTCCGGGTCCATCGCCCGGGCCGCGATGAGCTGGCGCGAGTAGTTCCACTCGTAGAGGGCCTGGCTGGCGTCGATCCCCTCGTAGCACTGCAGCCGTATCAGCTCGCGGCCGAGTAGCGAGGCGAGGACCTTGCCCACCTCGGTCTTGCCGACTCCGGCCTCGCCCTCGAGCAGCAGTGGCTTGTCGAGGGAGACGGCGAGGTAGATCGCCGTCGAGAGACCCCGATCGGCCAGGTAGGACTCCTCGCGAAGCGCCTTCTGCAGCTCCTCGACGGATGCGAACGGCAGCCGGCTCATGCCGTGCAGACTACCCCAGCTCCTCGCGCCGGCTGGCGAGATAGGCGCCGACGAGCACGAGGGCCGTCCCCGCCAGCGAGGCCGCCGCCACCAACTCGTCGTGGAACGTCACCCCGAGCACGATCGCCACGACCGGCAGGAAGTAGATGGCGACGGCTCCTCTCGTCGCGCCGACCCGCCCGACGAGCGAGGTCATGGCCACGAACGCGAAGCCCGTCCCGAGCACCCCGAGGGCCACCATCGCGAGCGCGCTCGGCCAGGCGAACGACGATCCGGGGATCGAGGCCAATCCCACCGGCAGCACCAGCACGAAGGCCACGATCTGAGCCCGAAGCAGGACCGGCAGCGCGCCGTAGCGCTGCTGCAATGGAACCGCCAGGTTGATAGCGAGCCCGTAGAACACCATGGCAAGCAGGACGAGCCCGGCGCCGAGCGCGGAGGCGTCCGCTCCCCGGGCGGCGGGCCATCCGATGGCAAGGATCCCTCCCAGGCCCACGACGATACCGGCGACCTGTCGACGGCCGGGCACCCGTCGGAGCAGGATGGCCGCGATCACGGCCGCGAAGAGCGGCGTGGAGCCGTTGATCATCCCGGCGAGCGAAGAGTCGATCCACTGCTGCCCGATCGGGATCAGGAGCAAGGGAGCCGCCATCCAGAGGATCCCGAGCAGGGCAACGCGCGGCCAGTCCGCCCGGTCCACCGGCCGCCTGGCTCGAGGGATGAGCGAAAGCGCTGCCATGCCGAACGCGATCCGAAGCAGCGTTACGAGCGGCGGCAGGAATGCGTCGAGCCCGATCGCGATCAACAGGAACGACGAGCCCCACATCCCGGCGACCAGCGCGAGCAGCCCCCACTCGGTCGGGCCGAAGGCCTCCTTGCGGGTGCCGTGAGCAGTCTCGATCAGGGAACGGGCTCGCATGGGCCTGGATGGAGACTACTGGCTCGGTCGCGGGGTCGTTCCGGCCGTCTCGCCCGTCTCCGTGACCATCTGCGGCGGTAGCGGGACCTGGACTCCGCGCTCGCGCAGTCGATGGGCGACGCGCTCCCGGAGCTGGCGCTCGACGTCCCAACGGCGTGACGGCCGGGTGTCGGCGATGATCCGGACGACTACCGCGTGTGCGGCCAGGGTCTCGATCCCGAGGACGCTCGGTCCGTCCCTCAACGATTCGCGGAGGTCGTCCTCGAGGCGGAGCTCCTCGAAGAGCTCCTCCAGGATCTCCCGCACCTTCTCGACGTTCTCGCCGTAGCCGATCCGGATGTCGACGATCGCGCGCGCCCAGCCCCGCGACCGGTTGCTGATCAGCTGGTTGTTGCCGTTCGGGTTGTTGTGAAACGTCCCATCGAACGCGCGCCGCGACGTGATCCGAAGCGTCAGCGACTCGACCTTCCCAGAAACCGGCCCGGCCGTCGTCTTCGCCTCGATCACGTCTCCGACCCCGAACTGGTTCTCGAACAGGATGAAGAAGCCGGAGAGCGCGTCGCGCACGATGCTCTGCGCGCCGAAGCCGAGCGCCACGCCGGCGATGCCGGCCCCGGCGAGCAGCGGCGCGAGATCCACGTCGAACTCCCCCAGGACGAGGAGCAGGGCGATCGACCAGATCAGCACCAGGACGGCGCTCGAGGCCGTATGGGTGATGGTCGTTACCCGCTGGAGGTTGATCGCCTGGGTCACGCTCGGGGTGCCCTCGAGCCGGCGCCGCAGTCGCCGGACTGCGAGGCGAGCCACGACCGTTACGACGACGCCGACGGCGAGCAGGAGAGCGATCCGGAGCCCATGGCTCCGGAGCCAGTCGACCGAGCCGAATTCCACGTGGTCGGCGAGGAACCCCATCGACCCCATGAAAGCCCACCTCCGCCTGCCGCGTCAAAGAGCTTGGCAGGAAACGAGCGTCCGCCGCAGGTCCGGGCCTGCACGATCCCGGAACACCTCTTCGATTGATCAACACGGGAGGGGCCGAACGCGCTCCGGCCCCTACCGCGAAGCGGCGTCGGCTCAGACGCTCGCGATGACCTCGAACTCTTCGAGCGACTGCACCGTTGCGCCGAGGGCGCTTGTCGTTGCATCGCGGATCCGCTGGGCCGCCTCCCGGCTGGCGACTAGGTCAGCCTCCGTCTCGAAGAGGGTCAGGGCCACGACCTTCCCCGTGGACTCGTCCTGGAGGAAGTAGGCTCCGCTCAGTCCCGAGATCTGCTTCACGCCCGGGACGGCTTGGTCGTTGATGAGCTGCCGAGCCTCCTTCGCCCTCTCGGCGGGACCCGTCGCGATCGTGAGTCGCGCGTGCATCCTCCTCCTCCTTCCCGCGGGCTTCCCGCGGGCACCTCGGTACGGGCTCGCCGGCCTACCCGGCGAGCGCTTGCTCCAGGGCGCGGCGCACCAGCACCTTGGACAGCTCGCGACGGTACTCGGCGCTGCCGAAAGTGTCGCTCGGCGGGCTCGTGCCCTCTGCCGCTTGCTGCGCCGCGGTGGCCGGGTCGGCCCCGCCGGCCAGCGCCTGCTCGACCGCCGTTGCCCGGAGCGGCCTCTCCCCCATGTTCGTGAGAGCCACCGCAGCGCCGTCGCCGTTGGAGCCGGCCAGCGCCGCGACCCCGACGATCGCCCAGTCCTGCGCCCGCCGGTGGAACTTGATGTAGGACCACCCGCGATCGCCGGTCTTCGGCACACGGACCTCGGTCAGCACCTCGTTGGACGCCAGGTCGGGCTCGAAGAAGCCCTTGAAGAAGTCGGCCGCGCCGACCGTCCGAGAGCCTCCCGATCCTTGGACCACCATCTGGGCGCCGAGGGCGAGCAGCACCGTCGGCATGTCCGACGCGGGGTCGGCGTGCGCCGCGGAGCCCCCGATCGTTCCGACGTGGCGAACTTGCGGGTCGCCGATCTCCCCGGCCGCGTGGGCCAGGATCGGGCAGAGCTGCCGGAGCGCGTCGCTGTTCGCCACGTCGTGGTGTCTCGTGAGCGCCCCGATGGCCACCATGTCGCCGTCCTCGCGGACGTACGAGAGGTCGGAGAGACGCCCGATGTCGACGAGCAACGACGGCCGAGCCAGGCGGAGCCGCATCAGAGGCAGCAGCGAGTGCCCACCGGCGAGGATCTTGGCGTCCTCGTTGTCCGACAGGAGCCGGATCACGTGGTCGACGGATTCCGCGCGCTCGTACTCGAACGGGGCGGGGATCATGCCGGACCTCCCTTCGCCTGCTGGATGGCTCTCCACACGCGCTCGGACGTGGCCGGCCGTTCGATGTCGGTGATCCCGAGATGGGAGAGCGCGTCGATCACTGCGTTGATCACGGCCGGTGGCGACGCGATCGTCCCGGTTTCGCCGACGCCCTTAACGCCGAGCTCATTCGTGGGCGACCATGTCTCGGATCGTCCGATCGTGATCGACGGCAGGTCAGAGGCCGCAGGCACCTCGTAGTTGGTGAGCGTTCCAGTCAGGAGATTGCCGTTGTCGTCGTAGACCGCTTCCTCGAAGAGCGCCTCGGCGATCCCCTGGATCACTCCGCCCATCACCTGACCGTCGACGATCTGTGGGTTGATGATCCGTCCGACGTCGTCAACGGCAACGTACTTGATCACCTCGACTCTGCCGGTCTCGGTATCCACCTCCACGGCGCAGATGTGGGCCCCATAGGGGAACACGAAGTTCTCCGGGTCGTACGCGGCCGTCGCCCCGAGGTTCGCCTCGAGACCGTCGGGCAGGTTGTGCGCGGTCCAGGCGGAGAACGCCACCTCGGCGACGGTCTTCGCCTTATCCGGCGCGCCCTTGACCGTGAAGGTCCCCGCGTCGTAGTCGAGGTCGTCCTCGGAAACTTCGAGTTCGTGGGCCGCAATCTTCCTGGCCTTCTCCACGATCTTCATCGCCGCACGGTGTACGGCCACGCCCCCGACGGCAAGGCTTCGGCTGCCGTACGTGTCCATGCCGAGCGGCGAGAGCTCCGTGTCGCCGAAGATCACCTCGATATCGTCGACGGGGATCCCGAGGTCGTCAGACGCGATCTGCGCGAACGTCGTGGCGTGGCCCTGTCCGTGTGGGCTCGTGCCGGCGGCGACCACGACCTTCCCCGTGGGCGCGATTCGGATCTGGGCCGCATCCCATCCACCGGCCGCGTATCGGAGGCTCTTCAACACGCGGGAAGGCGCCAGGCCGCACATCTCCAGATAGGTTGAGAACCCGATCCCAATCTGACTGACCTCACCCTGCTCCCGTCGGATCTGCTGCTCCTTCCGGAGGTCCTCGTAACCGGCCAGCTCGAGAGCTTTCTCGAGCGTCTCGTGATAGTTGCCCGAATCTATCGTCAGCCCTCCCGGTGAAGGGGTGGGCTCGGTGAGTGGACCAAGGAAGTTCATCCGGCGAATCTCCACCGGTTCCTTGCCCACCTTGCGGGCGAGCGCATCCATTGCGCGCTCGATCGCGTAGGTCGCTTCGGGCCGGCCTGCCCCTCGATACGCGTCGGTCGGCGTGGTGTTCGTGAACACGCCAGTGAACTCGACTTGGTACGCCTGGCCACCATACGGGCCGCAGTAGACGAAGGCACCGAGTAGCGGAGTCCCCGGAGCGATGACCATGAGGTACCCTCCCATGTTCACCAGTATTCGGGCGCGGTAGCCGCGAATGCGTCCTTCGTCGTCGGCGGCCAGTTCCATCTCCTGGATCTGGTCGCGTCCGTGGTGAGTGGCGACGTAGTTCTCCGATCTCGTTTCGGTCCACTTGATCGGTCGGCCGAGCCGCTTCGCGAGCGCAAGGCTCAGCATCTCCTCGGGGTAGACCTGGAGCTTGGATCCGAACCCACCGCCGACCCGAGGCGCGATGATCCGGAGCTTCGACTCGGGGATCCCAAGGCCGAGCGTCATGGCCACCTTCACGATGTGCGGGATCTGCGACGAGCTCCACAGCGTGAAGTCTCCCTGAGCGGGATTCGGCTGCGCGATGACCGACCGTGTCTCGATCGGAGTGGGGAGTTGCCGCTGGATGACGTAGCGCTCCTTGACCACGACCGGTGCGTCGGCGAAGACCTTGTCCACGTCCCCGTTCGTGAGGGTCCAGGTGTAGCACTTGTTCGTGCCGAACTCGTCGTGGACGAGCGGCGCGCCGTCCGCGAGTGCGGCCTCCATGTCTACGGTCACCGGCAGCGGGTCGTAGTCGACGTCGACAGCTTCGGCCGCGTCGGCGGCCTGCTCGCGCGTCTCGGCCACGACGACCGCAACGCCGTCGCCCTGGAACCGCGCCTTGTCCTTGGCGAGCGGCCAGTGCGGCGGATTGTTGATGTCCTCGGTGACCGGCCACGCCATGAGCAGCGGTCCCGCCCAGTCGTCGGCGAGGTCGACCCCCGAGAAGGCGGCCACCACCCCCGGCGCCGATAGGGCCTTCGAGACGTCGACGCCTTTCACCGTCGCGTGCGCGTACGGGCTCCGGACGACGTGCATCCACAGCATCCCGGGAACGACGAGGTCGTCCGTGTACTTCGCCTGCCCCGTCAGCAGTTCCGGGTCCTCCTTGCGAAGGACCGAGCGTCCGACGAACTTCTCAG
>JBQTIP010000288.1:0-12789 GCA_052388025.1 Actinomycetota bacterium | reverse complement strand
CGCCGAACCACGCGAGTCTGCCTTCGGCGAGCGCGCTGTAGAGCAGGCGGCGGAAGCCGGTCTCCGGCGAGCCCCTGCGTGCCAGATGGAAGGCCTCCGTGGCCGCCTCGCCGATCGCGATGTGGTCCGTGTGGCCGGTGATCCCCTCCGGCCCGAACGTCACGACGACGTCCGGGCGCGCCTCGAGCAGCAGCTCCGCCACGCGCCGGGCGAGCTCGTCGCGCGGGACCTCGGCGAGCCCGCCGTCCGGATACCGCAGGGCATGATGGTGGTTGGGAACCACGCCGAGCGTCGCCCAGGCGGCACGGTCCTCGGCCTCGCGGACCCGCCCGAGGCTCTCCCGGGTGGCGAGTCTCGGATCGGCGATCTCGCCGGCCTCGCCGCTCGTTGCCAGGATCACCGTGAGCTCGAAATCCTCGTCGTCCGCGTGCAGCGCCGCCGTCCCCGAGACGCCGAAGCCGTCGTCGTCGGGATGCGCGAAGATCGCGGCCAGGCGGCGGCTCACGGCGGAGCGGGAAGGTCGAGCAGCGGTTCGAGCCCGACGGTCAGCCCCGGCCGCGTCGACACCGCCCGGACGGCCATGAGCACCCCCGGCATGAACGAGCTCCGGTCCATGGAGTCGTGGCGGATCGTGAGGGTCTGTCCCCGGCCGCCGAAGATCACCTCCTGGTGCGCGACCAGGCCGGGCAGCCGAACCGAGTGCACGCGCACGCCCTCCAGGTCGCCGCCGCGCGCGCCCTCCAGAGACTCGGCGTCGGGCCCCCGGTAGGCGGCGCCCCGCTCCTGGAGGAGCCGGCGCACCGTCGCCAACGCCGTTGCCGAGGGCGCGTCCGCCTTGGCGTCGTGGTGCAGCTCGATCACCTCGACGGCCGGGAAGTGCCGGGCCGCCTCGGCCGCGAAGCGCTGCATGAGCACCGCGCCGAGCGCGAAGTTGGGGGCGACTACGACGTTCGACTCGCTCCCCTCCTGCTCGATCAGGCCGCGTATCTCCTCCAGGTCCTCCTCGCCGATGCCGGTGGTGCCCACCACCAGGTTGATCGCGTGGGAGACGCACCAGCGGATGTTGTCGACGACGACGGCGGGGTGCGTGAAATCGACGGCCACCTCCACCTCGGCCTCGAGCAGGCGGTCGAGCTCGTCGGAGATCGGGACGTCGATCCCCCGGTGGCCGATGAGCGGGCCGATCGACTCGCCGACGCGCGAGCGGTCGATCGCCGCGACGAGCGCCAGATCGTCGGCTTCGGCCACCGCGCGGCAGACCATTTGGCCCATCTTCCCGCATGCCCCGATGACGCCGACCCGGATCACGCCAGCGCGTCCTTCCCGAAGGGCCCGAGCACCGTGAGCGTGAGCGGTTGCGAGAGGACGCGGGCCGCCGTGCGGCGCGCGTCCTCGAGCGTCACGTGGTCGAGCCGGCGGATCACCTGGTCCACCGTGAGGATCTCCCCGTGGGAGATCTCGGACTTTCCCAGGCGCGACATCCGCCCGCCCGGGTCCTCGAGCGAGAGCACGAGCGACCCCTTCATGTGGCCCCTCGCGCGCTGGAACTCCTCCTCGGTGAGTCCCCCAGTGGCGACGTCCTCGAGCTCCCGGCGGGTCACTGCGAGGACCTCCTCGGCGCGCGCCGGCGTCGTCCCCGCGTATATCGTGAACAGGCCGGCCTCCGCGTACATCGTGTGGTAGCTGTATACCGAATAGGCGAGGCCGCGCTTCTCGCGGATCTCCTGGAAGAGGCGTGACGACATCCCTCCGCCCAGCGCCGCGTTCACGACACCGAACGCGAAGCGGTCGGGGTCGTGACGCGAGAGACCGTTGGTCCCGAGGCAGATGTGCGCCTGCTCGGTCTTCCTCCGCTTCACCAATCGCCTGCCCGACGGGCGCGGCGCGAGTCCGGCCTCCCTGAGGTTCCAGCCGCTCGGCCCCTCCGAGCGCACCCGCCCGGTGTCCATCTCGGCCGAGATCAGCTCCAGCAGACGGTCGTGCCGCACGTTGCCCGCAGCCACCACGACTAGGTTCCCCGGCACGTAGTGCCGCTTGTAGAACCGCCGGACCTGCTCGCGCGTGGCGGCCTCGATGCTCTGGACCGTGCCGAGGATCGGGCGGCCGAGCGGGTGATCGGGCCAGAGCGTCTCGGTGAACAGGTCGTGGATCAGGTCGTCGGGCGCGTCCTCGTGCATGTGGATCTCCTCGAGGATCACCTGTCGCTCCGCCTCGAGGTCGGCTGCTCGGATCAGCGAGCTCCGGAACATGTCGCACAGGTGCTGGCTGGCCATCGTGAGGTCCCGGTCCAGCACGCGCGCGTAGAAGCACGTGTACTCCTTCGCGGTGAACGCGTTGATGTCGCCGCCGACGGCGTCGAACGCCTCCGCGATGGCGCGGGCCGACCGGGTCTTCGTCCCCTTGAACAGGAGATGCTCCAGGAAGTGGCTCGAGCCGCTGATGCGCGGCGGCTCGTCGCGCGAGCCGGCCAGCACCCAGAAGCCGAGGGCCACCGAGCGAACGCCGGGCATGCGCTCGGTTACGACCCGGAGGCCAGACTCGAACTCGGTCCGGCGGATCGGCACGATTCCCTCCGGCTAGTCCCTGCGGGGCTCCCGGCCGCGATCTCGGTCGCGCGGCCCGCGGTCACGGTCTCGTGGCCTGCGGTCGCGGTCGCCGCCCTCGCGACGCGGCCGGGACTCGACCTCCATCCCCTCGGGGATCGCCCACTCCTCTCCGACCGGCTTCAGGCTGATCTTGCCCATGGCGTCGATCTCCTGGACCTCGACCTCGAGCTGGTCGCCTTCCTTCACCGCGTCCTCGACGCGGGACAGGCGCTTCCCCTTGCCGAGCTTGGAGATGTGCACGAGGCCGTCGCGCCCGGGCAGCAGGTTCACGAACGCCCCGAAGGTCGTGGTCTTCACGACCTTTCCCAGGAAGCGCTCGCCGATCACGAGCGGCCGCGGGTTCGCGATCTCGTTGATCATCCGCGCGGCCTCGTCGGCGCCGGCGCCCTCTCGCGAGCCGATGAAGACCGTGCCGTCGTCCTGGATGTCGATGTCGGCGCCGGTCATCGCGATGATCTCGTTGATCCGCTTGCCCTTGGGCCCGATCACCTCGCCGATCTTGTCGACGGGGATCTGGATCGAGAGGATCCGCGGGGCCTTGGGGTTGACCTCGTCGCGCGGTCCCGGGAGCGTCGCCGCCATGGTGTCCAGGATGAGCAGCCGCGCCTCGCGCGCCTGCTTCAGCGCCTGCGCGAGGGCCTCGGCCGGGAGGCCGGTGACCTTCATGTCGAGCTGGATGGCGGTCACCCAGTCGCGCGTCCCGGCGACCTTGAAGTCCATGTCGCCGAGTGCGTCCTCGGCTCCCAGGATGTCGGTGAGCGTCACGAACCGGTCGCCCTCGGCCACCATTCCCATCGCGATGCCGGCAACCGGCGCCTTGATCGGGACGCCCGCGTCCATCAGCGAGAGCGTGGAGGCGCAGACGGAGGCCATCGAGGTGGAGCCGTTCGAGCTCAGCACGTCGGACACGAGCCGGAGGGCGTAGGGGAAGTCCTCCTCGCTCGGGATGACCGGGACCAGCGCTCGCTCAGCGAGCGCCCCGTGGCCGATCTCGCGTCGCTTCGGCCCCCGCATGAAGCCGACCTCGCCCGTCGAGAACGGTGGGAAGTTGTAGTGGTGGATGTACCGCTTGGTGTCCTCGGGGTCGAGCGTGTCGATCATCTGGGTCATCCGGAGCATCCCGAGCGTAGTCACGTTGAGGACCTGAGTCTCGCCGCGCTCGAACAGCGCCGAGCCGTGGGCGCGCGGCACGAGGCCGACCTCGCACGCGAGCCGGCGGATCTCGTCGACCCTGCGCCCGTCGAGGCGGACGCCCTCCTCGAGGATGCGGCCGCGCATGATCTTCTTCTGGAGGTCCTTGAACGCCGGCGAGATCTCGGAGGCGCGCGCGGCGAAGGCTTCCTCGCCCCACGTCGTCAGCAAGTGGGCCTTCAACTCGTCCTTGATCGCGTCGAGCGCCTCGTCGCGGCCGGCCTTCCCCGGCACGATCGCGTCGACGATCCGCCGGTGGGCGAAGGCGTCGACCGCCTGCCGGGTCTCGTCCGTGTAGAGCGGCTTGGGCTCGAACTCCTGCTTGCGAACGTCGATCCCGGAGAGGAACTCGAGCTGGAAATCGATCATCTCGCCGATCGCCCGCTTGGCCGCCTCGAGGCCCTCGGCAACGACGTCCTCGGTCGGCGCCTGGGCCGAGCCGCCTCCTTCGATGACCTGCCAGGCGTTATCGGGCGCCTCGCCCTCGATCATGAGGACGTCGATGCCGCCGGCGTCGTTGCGACGGCCGGCCACGACGACATCGAACGTGGCCTCCGTTAGCTCCTGGTAGATCGGGTTGACCTTCCACTCGCCGCCGATGTTGCCCATCCGGACGGCGGCGACCGGGCCGTCGAACGGGAGCCCCGCGATCATGGTGGCCAGGCTCGCCGCGTTGATCCCCGGGATGTCGTAGGGGTTCGCGAGATCGGCCGAGAGCACCATCACGACGACGTGGACCTCGTCGCGGTACCCTTCCTTGAAGGTCGGGCGGAGCGGGCGGTCGATCAGCCGCGCGGTGAGGGTCGCCGTCTCGGAGGCGCGCCCCTCGCGCCGGAAGAAGCCGCCGGGGATCTTCCCGGCCGCGTACATCCGCTCCTCGACGTCGACGGTGAGCGGGAAGAAGTCGATCCCCTCGCGGGGGGTGCCGCTGGTACATGCGGCGAGGGTCTGGGTCTCGCCGATCGTGACGACGGCCGAGCCGCCGGCCTGCTGCGCGAGCTTGCCGGACGCGAGCGTGATGTCCTGCGACCCGATGGTCCTGGTTAGTGTGGTGGCCACTGGCCTTCCTCCTTACGACGTGTGCGCCTGGGCGCACGAGATCCGATGTGTCGTGAGGTGGGGAGTCGGCCAGTTGTCAGTGGTGAGCCTCCGAGCTGCTCGGGAGCTCGCTACTGATAACTGACCAACCGCTCCCCTCCTCTTGTTGACTGTGGTGGTCCCTCGCATCCCTCCTTCAACAAGAAGGGCGCCGAAGCGCCCTCCCGGTTCCTACCGCCTGAGCCCCAGGCGCGAGATCAGATCTCGGTAGCGGCCGATGTCCTCGCGCCGGAGGTAATCGAGCATCCGCCGCCGGGCACCCACCATCTGCAGGAGCCCGCGGCGGGAGTGATGGTCCGTCGGGTGGGTCTTGAGGTGGTCGGTCAGGTCCTGGATGCGCCGGGTGAGCACGGCCACCTGGACCTCGGCCGAGCCCGTGTCGTTCTCGCTACGCCGATGGTCGGCGATGATCGCGGATTTTTCCTGCGCGGGAAGTGCCATGCGTCGCGGCAGCGTACCACAGGGAATCCTAGGCCCGGACTGGGCAGCTACGCAGGGTACGGGCGCAGTAATCCCCGGAACATCGGGAAGTGACGGACGTTCGTCGTGGCCACCGGAAGGTCGAGCTGCTGGGCCGACGCTGCCACGACGAGGTCGACAGGGCCGATGCCTTGGTGGCTCCGGCGCCAGCGGCGACCGAGTTCCCCCGCCCGGCGCGCGACGGCCTCATCTACCGCTATCCAACGGAGCCCCCGGAAGAGGCGCTCCATGGTGGATCTCTCGCCGCTTCGGATTCCATGCATGACCTCGACCCGGCTCATCTCGGAGGCGGCCGGAATCTCGGCGAGACCAACCAGGAAACGCGCCGCCTCTTCGTGACCGCGGAGCACGTCGATCAATACCGACGAGTCGATCACGAAGCTCATGCCCGCCGGCGCCGCTCCAGCTCTTCTTGCCTGCGCAGATCGACGGCCCGCAGGGCTGCGACGTACTCCTCGCCGGTCGGCAGATAGGGTGCGACCCCGGCGGCAGCCATTACGTCCTCCCGGAAGCGAGCCAGCCGTTCTTCCTCATCCTCCGGCTTGCCGAGCAAATCCTCGATCGCCCGGCGGATAAGGGCGGACTTCGTGGAGTCGAGGGCGGCCGCCCTCCGCGACAGACGCTCGTCCTGGGCCTCGTCGAGATAGATCTGTGTTCGCTTCACGATGTACGTAATATACATCGCCAAGCCGAGGCCAGGGCGAGCCGCAGGACGGGCCGATCGGAGACGCGGAGGGCGGTGTCCCGTTACCTGCGGGTGGCGATCCTTGCCTTGCGACGCCCGGCTGCGAGCGCCAGGACGCCGACGATCAGCAGTCCGGCCAGGAGCACCAGCCCGAGCGAGATGCTCGCTCCGGTGAAGGCCGTGCCTCCCACGCTAACCGTGATGTTGCTGGACAGGACCACGGTCTCGCCGTCGACGTCCACGCCATCGCATTCGATGCTGTGGGTGCCCGAGGAGACGCTGTTCGGGATCGTGAGCGTCGCGGAGAAGCTGCCGTTCCCGCCGACGGTCGTCTGTCCAAGGCCCACTCCCTCCGGCTGGAGGGTGAATGACACCGTGGAGTCCGACTGCCAGTTCTGCCCGCTGACGGTCACCTGATCGCCGGGGCCGAGCGTGGTGTCGCTCACGCCGCACGAGGGCTCCTCGGGCGGGTACTGCGCGATCGCCGGGGCCGTGAGCAGAAGGGCCAGCAGAACGGCCCCGGTCAGGACGCCTGCGCTTCGCTTCATGGAAATCCCCTTCCTTTCCGCCTGCGGACCGACTACCCAAAACACGGTACTACCCGGATCGCCTCGAATCCACACCATCCGAGCACTCCTTCTCCATTACTTTCGGCACTTGGGGGGTGAGCCTTGAGCCCTGATGCGGGACCCTTAACCAGACAGCCGGCTCTTGAACCAGTCCACGGTGCGGCGGAGCCCCTCCGTGATCGGGACGGCCGGCCGGTATCCCAGCAATAGCCCGGCGTGCCGGATATCGGCGTGGCTCAAGCGGATGTCTCCGGGGCGTGGATCGGTATGTATAGGGTCGGGCCTGGCCCCCGCAGCCTCCGCGATCAGCCAGAGCAGCCGATTCACCGAGGTGGGCTCCCGGCCGCCTCCGATGTTGAACGCCAGCCCCCACGCCGCCTCGGGAGCTAGCGACGCGAGAATGTTGCCCTCGATCACGTCGTCGATGTAGGTGAAGTCCCGTCCCTGCCCTCCGTCGCCGTAGATGAGCGGCCGCTCACGAGTCAGGCAGGCCCTGATGAACCGCGGCACGACGGCGGCGTACTCGCTTGCCGGGTCCTGGTGAGGTCCGTACACATTGAAGTAGCGGAGCGACACGGCAGGCACCCGATAGGCGTTTGCCCACGCATGACAAAAGGCCTCGACGGCGAGCTTGCTGGCGGCGTATGGCGACTTGGGTCGGGGCTCCATGTCCTCGCGGACGGGGAGGCTCACTTGGTCCCCGTACACGGACGAGGACGACGCGGCCACCACCCGCGCCCCCACCTCGTGGGCGGCGATCAGGACGTTTAGGGTCCCGCCGACGTTGATCTCCACCGTGGGGCCGGGAGCCTCGATGGAACGGATGACGGAAGGGAGCGCCCCCTGGTGGAAGATGACCCCGGTGCCGCGAGCCGCCCTCAGGACCGCGTCGCGGTCACGCACGTCGCCCACCACCAGATCCACTTCTGGGGAACCGGACAGGTTCTCGAGCCTGCCCCCGGACAGGTCGTCGAAGCCCACCACCTCATGCCCTTCGGCCACCAGCCGACCGCACAGGTTGGAGCCGATGAACCCGGCCGCACCAGTGACGAGCATCCTCACCTCGAGACCTCGCCCTCGCCCTTCGCCGGATTTCCCGAAGTGAGTCGGTCGAGCTTGCGGGCCGACAGTTCCCGGTAAAGGCCGGCGAGGTCATCTGCAAGCCGCTCCGAGGAGAACCGCTCGCGGACCCACTCACGGGCGGCGTGACCCATGAGCCGGGTGCGTTTCGGATCCTCCAGCAGTTGAAGGACGTGAGACGCGACGGCCTCGGGATCGCCGTGCGGAGCGAGAAAGCCCGTCACGCCATCTCGGATCACATCGGCCACGCCTCCAACGCGGGTGGAGACTGCCGTGGTGGCCGCCGCCCCTGCTTCGATGAGCGCGACCGGGGTGCCCTCGTTCAGGGAGGTGAGCACAACTATGTCGAGCGCTGCGTAAAGGGTCGGCAGGTCCATCACCCATCCCAGGAATCGGCAGCGGCCTCCGAGCATGCCCCGCGCGCGCCGCTCGATCTGGTCTCGAAGCTCGCCGTCCCCGGCCACCACGAAGGTGACCTCGGGGCGGGTGCTCGCCACGCGGGCGGCCGCCTCGAGGAATGTGGCGTGGTCCTTGATGGGCACGAGGCGACCCACGATCCCAACGACCGGCCCAGTCTCGGGCAGCCCCAGCGTCCGTCGAGCAGCCACCGGCTCGATCCCCCCGGCGAGCAGGCTGCCCAGTTCGAGACCGACAGGAACGACCCGCCACTGCTCCGGGCGGCCGATGCCGAGCTCCAGCAACTCATCGCACACGGCGGGCGACACCGCGACCAGTGCGTCGGCTCGCCGAGCCAGCCGACGCTCGGCCGTCAGGAGCGCTCTGTTCACCGGCGCCGAGAAATACCCCTCCAGGACGTGACCGTGGAACGTGTGGACGACAACGGGCACCCGGGCCCTTGTCGCCGCGAGCCTGCCGAGCGCACCGGCCTTGGCCATGTGCGTATGGACGATCGTCGGTCGATGCACCTTCATCAGACGATGGAGCGCCCGGAAGGCCCGCGCGTCGTCGCGGGGACTCATCTCCCGCCTCAGCCAGGGTATGTGCGTGTTGTGCATTCCGGTGGGTGGGTCGAATTGACCCTCTCCGGGCCCGACGCGGCCCCACACGAGCTGCGACGGAAAGCCCCTCGCCGGCATGGCGCCGGTCAGGAAGATAGCCTGCCGAGCAGGTCCCCCGACGTTCAGTCGGGTGATCACGCGCAGGACATCGAGGCTGGTCACGGGCCGCCTCGGCCGGACACCAGGACCTCGGGAAGCGGGGGTGGCCCATCGCCAGCCGGACGCTCTTGAAGTCGTAACCATAGCTCGAGCGTGAGCAGGCTCCAGAGCTTGGGACCATGATCCACGTTGCCCGAGAGATGGGCGCGCAGAAGGGAGTCCACGGCGCTCTGTCTCAGAGCGGGCGCGGACCTCGCGTCGGGTCCCAACACGAGCTCTTGGAAGGGCTCTCGAAGCTCATGCCGGAACCAGCGGCCGACGGGCACGCCGAATCCGTGCTTCCTCCTCCTGAGGATCGTGGCCGGCAGCGTGTCTCTCAGCGCATGTCGCAGCACCCGCTTGAGAGCGAATGGTGACGCCTTCATCCATGGCGGCAGTGTCGCAAGATCCTCGAGAAGGGCCGAGTCGAGGAGCGGAGACCGGGCCTCGAGCGAGTTCGCCATGGTCATGCGATCCGTCTTCACCAGCAGGTCGTCGTGGAGGTAGGTCCGGAAGTTCGCGAAGATCAGCCGGTGAAGCAGCGGCACATCGCCCGCCCGGGCGCACTCCTCGCGGAAGCTGGCGAACGGGTCCACGCGTTCGGCTTCGACCAAGAGGTCAGGGGAGAGCACGCGGGCCAGGGCATCGTCATCGAAGACGGAGATCCACGCCCGATATCGATCCTGGGCAGGGAGCTGCGGGCTGCCGGTGAAGCGCTCCAAGCCGCGCCGCAGGCTGTGGTACGAGCCCGAACGGGGCAGGACGCCGGCCAGGACCCCAAGTGTCCGTTGGGCCGCGATCGGCATCCTGTCGGCGAGAAGCGCCGCAGCGAATCGCTCGTATCCGCCGAACGCCTCGTCCCCACCGTCTCCGGTAAGCACGACCTTGACATGCTCCCGCGCGGCCTTCGCGATGAGGTAGGTCGGCACCGCGGATGAGTCCGCGAATGGCTGGTCCACGAACCAGAGGAGCCGCTGGATCAGGGCGGCGGCGTCCGCCCTGATCTCGATCTCGGTGTGCTCAGTTCCGAAGTGCTCCGCGACGAGCCGCGCATACCGGCGCTCGTCGTAGGACGCCTCGTCCGCCATGCCGACAGTGAACGTGCGAGCCCGCACCCCGAGATCGGCCATGAGCGCGACGATCGCCGAAGAGTCGATGCCACCACTCAGCAGAACTCCCAGTGGGACGTCGCTGACCAGGCGCCGTTCGACCGCGTTTCGCAGCCGATGTCTGATGAGGGCGCCGGCCTGTTGCCACGCCGCCCGGCGGTCGCCGTCCTTCGCCCCGTGACCCCCGAATCGAAGGGCCCAGTACTCCCTCGGCTCGGAAAGAGCGCCGCCCTCCAAAACCATGAACGATGCCGGCGGAACCTGCCGGATGCCCCGGTAGAAGGTGCCCGGCCATGGCGGGTACCCAAGGGCGAGGAAGGCCGGAAGGACCTCCCATGCGACGCTCGCGTCCACCCAGTCGCACAAGCGCAGGGCCCTGCTCTCCGAGGCGAAGGCCAGCCGGAGGCCATCCCATGCGTAGTACAGGGGCTTCTTCCCCGCCCGGTCGCGCGCAAGCACGAGGCGCTGCCGTCGGGCGTCCCACAAGGCGAATGCGAACATCCCATCGAGCCGCGCGACGAACTCGTCGCCGAACGCCTCGTATGCGTGGACCAGCACCTCGGTGTCCGACCTGGAGCGGAAAACGTGACCCCGCGACTCCAGGTCTCGACGCAGGTCCCGGAAGTTGTAGATCTCGCCGTTGTAGGCGACCGAGACCGTTCCGTCCTCGTTTGCGAGGGGCTGGGCGGCGGCCTCGGTGAGATCGATGATCGCCAGCCGGCGGTGCCCGACCACCACCGTGGGTCCCTCAGGCCCGGCGGCGAGGACCTCGACCCGGGCGCCGTCCGGCCCACGATGGGAGAGGAGATCCGACATCCGGGTCACGAGCGCTTCGTCGGGAGGCGCTCCTGCTGTATCGACGTAGCCGGAGATGCCACACATCGGGCTTGCCTTTCGGACCCCTAGGGCGCACAGGACAGGCTACATTTGGTGGGTTGCCACTGGAGGATTTTCGACATATGGATTCGTGGACAGAGAGAAGGTGGCTATACGAACTCCTGGCCTGCCCCAGCTGTGGCACAGCCATGGAACCGCGATCCGGCGATCTGTCATGTGCGGCCGGACACGACTTTCCGGTCTTGGGTGGCATCCCGCGGTTCACGCCAGTGTCTACGTACGCAGACTCCTTCGGCTTCGAGTGGACGTCCTTCCCGCGCCTCCAGCTCGACACCGAGGAAAGTCAGGAGTCGGAGGAGACGTTCCGTATCAAGACCGGCCTCGGACCCGAGGACATCCGGGGCAAGACCGTTCTGGACGCAGGCTGCGGCATGGGGCGATTCACGCACGTCGTCGCCGGCTGGGGCGCCGACCGAGTAGTCGGCGTCGACATCAGCAGAGCGGTGGACGCCGCCGCGGGGAATCTGGGGCCATTTCAGTCGGCGGCCCTGGTTCAGGCGGACCTCCGAAGCCTTCCATTTGCCCCTGGGAGCTTCGATCTCGTGTTCTCCATCGGCGTCCTCCACCATACGCCGGACACGTTCCAGAGTCTCGCGCGGATCGCCGCGCTGGTAAGACCCGGCGGCACGCTGGCCGTCTGGGTCTACTCCCGGAATCTGCGCTGGCGGTTCCTGGGCGGCGATCTCATTCGGCCCCTGACCAGCAGAATGCGTCCCGAGAGCCTGTTCAAGCTGCTCCGTTGGGTAGTGCCCCGAACCCGCAAGATAAAGCAAACGATACCCGCGAGCACCGCTGTCCTCGACTTCATTCTTCCTACCTCCAATCATCAGGATCTGGAGTGGCAGATTCTGGACACATTCGACTGGTACTCTCCCCGGTACCAGTCGAAGCACACCTACGATGAGGTTGAAGAGTGGTTTCGCCGGATCGGATTCGTCGATGTGATGCGTCTGGGCTTTCCCGTCGCGGTTCGAGGTAGTCGCCCGGCATGACCTCCGCTATCTCGCGTACGGATTGCGCCCGCTTCGGGGGCTGCGAGGCTCGTGCCGAACGAGGACCTCCTGATACACGCACTCCGTCTCCTTGACGACCCGATCCCACCCGAACTCAGCAGCGCGAAACCGTGCGTGGCTTCCCATCAGGTCGCGAAGGTTTTGGTCGTGGAGCAACCGCAGCAGGGCGGCGGGGGTGACGCCGTGACAACTGGCAGCCGCTCCCAGGGCCCGGTACACGAAACGGCGCGCGCTCCAAGGTGCTTCGTGCAGCGGCGCAGAGAGGGCGCACGACCGGAGGGTCAGGCGTCCGCTACCTACCTGCCCCAGCGTTCACGCGCCGCTCACCGTGTGCGGAGGGGAAGGACGCTCACCGCTGACCGTCTCTTGAACCGTGAGCCGGGACGGCGTGTCGAGCGGGATGCCCTTCTTCGACAGTAGATCGAGATACAGGCTCAAGTTCTCGTCCACCATCCGTTGGAGTCCGAACCGCGATTGGACGATTTGGCGTCCCTGTTCCCCTAGCTGCCGGGCGCGAGCCGGATCGGTAAGTAGCTCAATCATTGCCTGGGCCAGGGGGTCAGGATCGCCGGGCGGAACCATGATTCCGGCGCCCCGGGCGAGAATCTCCGGGAGGCCACCGACCCTGCTAGCAACAACGGCCTTGCCGCACGCGAGGCTCTCCAGTACGGCGTTGGGAGTCCCTTCGCTGAGCGATGGCAAGACCGTGAACGAGCAACTCTTCAGTAGGGCCCGCACGTCGGCAACGGACCCTAGGAACTCCACCTGCTCCTCGATTCCCAGCCGACGGGCGGCAGCGCGCAGGTTGTCCTCCTCGGCACCCGAGCCGGCAAGTTGGAGCCGAGTCGTCTCCTTCCCAAGCTGAGCCAAGGCGCGAGCGAACGCCTCGAAGAGCACGATGTGT
>JBQTIP010000287.1:0-1615 GCA_052388025.1 Actinomycetota bacterium | reverse complement strand
TAAGTGGTTCGTGGCCCGCTTGCGCGCCAGCCACAGCTGATGAAAATGGAGGCGGTCGTCCGGCGACGTCGGGACTGCCTGGTGCAACGAGCCCGAGAATAAGTGGGACGCGGGAGCCTCGGGCACCCACAACTGTTGCTGCGAGCACGAACCACAGACTCCATGAGATGAGGCTCCTCCGGACGACGGGCGTTGTCGGCCGAGGGGAAGGAGGAGCCATGGACACGGTCGTGGAACGATGCGCCGGCCTGGACGTGCACAAGGACACGGTCGCCGCGTGCATCCGGGTCCGGGGTCCGTCGGGCGAACGGATGCAGGAGATCCACACCTTCGCCACGACGACCGCCGAACTGCTCGCCCTCAGGGACTGGCTCACGGCCCACGAGGTCACCCTGGTCGGCATGGAGTCCACCGGGATCTACTGGCGGCCGGTCTACTACGTGCTCGAGGACGCCTTCGAGTGCTGGGTGCTGAACGCCCGGCACCTCCGCAACGTCCCCGGGCGCAAGACCGACGTCAAGGACGCCGAGTGGATCTGCCAGCTCGTGGAGCACGGGCTCGTCCGCCCCTCCTTCGTGCCGCCCAAGCCGATCAGGGAGCTCCGCAACCTGACCCGCTACCGCAAGGCTCAGATCGAGGAACGGACCCGGGAGGCCCAGCGACTGGAGAAGATCCTTCAGGACGCGGGAGTGAAGCTGTCCTCGGTCGCCACGGACATCCTCGGCGTCTCGGGTCGGGCCATGCTCGCCGCGCTCGTCGAAGGTACTCGCGACCCCGAGGTTCTCTCCGACCTCGCCCGGGGACAGCTCCGCAAGAAGATCCCGCAGCTCAAGGAGGCCCTTGCCGGTCGGTTCGGCGCCCACCACGCGCTGCTGGTGGGGACGATCCTTTCCCACCTGGAGTTCCTGGACGAGGCGATCGGGCACCTGTCCGCGGAGATCGAGCAGGTGATCGCCCCTTTCGCGGCTGAGGTGGAGCTGCTTTCCACGATCCCCGGGGTGGCCCGGCGCACCGCCGAGTGCATCGTCGCCGAGATCGGGGTGGACATGACACGGTTCGGGTCCTCGGCGCGTCTGGCCTCCTGGGCAGGGATGTGCCCCGGCAACAACGAGTCGGCCGGCAAGCACCGCTCGGGCAAGACCCGCAAGGGCTCCAAGTGGCTCAGGACCGCGCTCACCGAGTCCGCCCGGGCGGCCTCCCGATCCAAGGGCACGTACTTGTCGGCCCAGTATCACCGGTTGCGGGGCAGGCGCGGGAGCAGCCGGGCCACCGTCGCCGTGGGCCATTCGATCCTCGTCGCCGCCTTCCACATCCTGGACCGCGCCGAGCCGTACTCCGACCTCCGTGCGGACTACTTCGTCCACCGCCACGACCCTCAGCGCCATGCGAACACGCTCGTGCGACAGCTTCGAGCCCTCGGCTACGAGATCACTCTCGAACCCGTGGAGGCGGCGTAGCGCGCAGAGGCATTTTCACCACAGGGACCTTTGGTGGACCCGAGGGGATTCGAACCCCTGACCTCTTGGCTGCCAGCCAAGCGCTCTACCAGCTGAGCTACGGGCCCGCGGGTTCAGGCAGTGTACTCAGCCGGACGAGGCGGCGCCCGCCTCTTCCC
>JBQTIP010000286.1:0-1590 GCA_052388025.1 Actinomycetota bacterium | reverse complement strand
GTATCGACTAGGCCGTCTAACCCCGCAGTGCATCGGACCGGAGCTCGCGTTGCTCGCTCCGGCCGCTGACCGCGAGCGTTAGGCATCACGATGGGCCCTGGTTTGGAAGGCACAGTGGCAAGGACCGAAGGACCATCTCAGCAGCCAGTGGCCAGCATCGAGGCTGAGGTTCGTGCAGCCGCCGATATGGCGGCCTATGAGGCCGTGGACGTGCTGTGGCTTGCCTTGCTCAAGTTGGCCAATCGTTTCTCCGGTACGAAGGAGCATCACCGGATGCTGGCGCTGGTCGACACGATCACGGTCGAAGAGATCCAAGCAGTTCTTCGGCTGCCAGCAGTGGACAGTCTTCTCAACCTTCGTCCGCCCCTAGAGACGATTCTGTCCGATCCTCATGAGCAACTCGAAGAAGATGCAGCCAAGAAATCCCTCGATACGCTCAGGCGATGCAGGGACGCCGACCCGCGCTCCGCGCTGCTTGCTCTTGGTGGGATCCTCAAGCGAATCCGCAACAGGCGAGCGCACGGCTTCAAGAGCCGATCTGGTCCACGCGACAGCGAGATCCTTGGGGCGGCTCGGTCTGTCTTGGCGGCCCTGTGCTCTGCGGCGCTCGATTCAGCGAAGAGGCGTGATGCCTAACAACCGCGTGAACCTCCCGGTCCGTCCCGTCACGCGCGTTGCGAAGGCGGCAAGGCGGGCGCCGATACGGCCCGCAGGTTAAGCGGGCAATAGACAGTCCGCGGCGTGCCCAAGGATCTCCGCCAGCAGGCGAAGGCGGCGCCGCCCTCGAGGCGAAGACGATGAGCCAGTTCATCGTGGTGGCCCTCCGGGCGGCCGTGGCGAAGAAGGGAGGGCGGTGAGATGCGCGGGAGCCTCTATCGGCCGACGTGGATTGAGCCCGGGCCGCACGCGGCCGCCTGCCAAGGCCAGGACGGGCAAAGGCGGCACTCGTGGGCGCCGGCGGGCGAGGCGATCATCGCCCCCAACGAGCCCGCGTGAGGCCGCCGGCTGTGGACGGACAGGCGGGGCCCCGGAAGGACACTTGACCCCGCGGCCGCGTTCGGGTATGAGAGGAGCCCAGGACGACCGGTAGATCCCACCGATCGGCCACCCGTAGACCCGACGACCCATCGACCCGACGACCCATAGACCCGCTCGGAGACCGGGCTGCTCCGGTGGCCCGGTGACCCTGGAGGGGGAACCCGTGCCGCGCATCGCGTAGGCGTGCTGAACGGCAAAACTCGGCCGGCGGAGGGGAGAGGTGTCCCCCCGCCGGCTTCGTGTTTCGGGGGGCGTCGGTGAACGAGGTGGAGCAGGTGTTCGCGGGCCTGCAGACCCCGGAGGAGGTCGCCTGCTTCGAGCAGCTCATGGTCGAGTGGGCGGCCGAGGCACCGTCGGCGACGGCCGAGGACCTCACGGCGGTCGACTACGCCACCGAGCCGGTCGACGTGCGGAGCTTCGTGGAGGACCCGTACTACCTTGGCCTCGCGGGGCAGGTCTGGCCGGTCCTCGTCGACGACCTGGAGCGGCTTTTCCACGAGGGGGACTACCGGGAGGTCGTCCTGAAAGGGGCGATCGGGTGGGGGAAGAGCA
>JBQTIP010000285.1:0-4911 GCA_052388025.1 Actinomycetota bacterium | reverse complement strand
CTGGGCCGGTCCGTACCGTGCAACCGCGGCGCGGCCCGACCCGCCGCTTCCCATAGCTAAGCGGGTCGCGAAGCCGGCGGCAAGGGCGGGAGTGCTAGTCCCTAGCGCCTCGGTGGCGTACCCCCCTGGAACGCCGGCGCGACCCTGTAGCCGACCTTGCGGATGTCAAGAAATCCTTGTTCGAGCGAACAGAGGATGGTTTCTGGTTGGGATCCTGCCCGCCCGTACGAGGCGCCTTCGCACAAGGCGAGACGCTGCCCGCCTGTCGTCGCCGCCTCCGCGAGGCGATCGAATCGATCTTGCTGTACGCACCCGCAGGCGACATCGAGGACCTGCTCCAGTCGCAGCCGGTCAGGGTCGCCGCAGAGGCTCTCGACGTCGAGGTTCCCACGCGGCCCGCCCGCGATCTGATCACGCAGGCGGAGATCGCCCGCATCGCCGGCGTCTCCCGCCAGGCCGTCAACAACTGGACCAAGACGCGGCGCGACTTCCCTCGTTCAGCGGCGCGGGGGTCGGGGGGAAGGCTCTGGGAACGGCAAGACGTCCTGCGGTGGCTGTCGGAGGCGAAGCGGGTGGCCGGGCGACCCTCGAGACGTGAGTCGTGGCCCGCGGCCGCCGCAGCCGGCCGATCGTGCCCTGAGACACTCGCCGGACGTGCATCCGCGGGCTCGCGTCGAGGTCGCCTTGTCGCTCGAGCGGCCGGATCGGCCGCCCGCCGCGTGGTGGGGTCACACCTAACCCCTATGGCCTTGTAGTACAAGAGCCTTGTACTTCAACCTTTTCCTCCTGGATCGGTGCTCGGAAGGCGGCCGACGCTGATGAGCTGTCAAGCGCCGGCCAGGTCTTCGACTAGCTGTCGTTCGTCGGGGCCGAACCACGGCGGCGAGCCGGCGGCCGCGTTCGACCTGGCGTGCTCGACGCTTCGCGTGGCCGGGATCGCCAGGTGGACGCGAGGGTCGGACAGCGTCCACTTGAGGAGCGCCTGGCTCCAACTACTCACGCCGAGCGGCGCCAGCAGTTCGGGGTCCGGGCCGGGCATCAGGCCGCCCTCGGCGAACGGGCGCATCGCGATCACCCCGAGGCCGAGCTCTTCCGCGAGGGGGAGGATCTCCCGCTCGGCCGCGCGCTCTGCCGGGTTGTACGGGACCTGGATCGCCTGGATCCGGCCAGTCCGCATCACGCTCGCGAGCTCGTCGTAGGCGCCCTGGCTGTAGTGCGTCGCCCCGATCAGGCCGATCCGACCCGCGTCGCGCTCGGCCTCGAGCCAGTCCAGGTGCTCCCGCCCGGCCACCAGGTTGTGGACCTGCTCGAGGTCCACGCGCCCGCCGAACCACTCGAGCTGGCGGGCGAGCTGGCGCTTGCCGTCCTCCACCTCCCGCGTCCAGATCTTCGTCGCGACGAGCGCCTCGCCGCGGCGCCTTCCCAGCGCGCGGCCGAGGACGGCCTCGGCCCGCCCGTACATCGGCGAGGAGTCGACGAGCCGCGCGCCCGCCTCGAACACCGCATCGACCACCGCCTCCGCCGTCGCTTCGGCCTCGGGAGGCAGGTCGAACACGTTCCAGGTCCCGAGCCCGATGACCGGGACCTGCCAACCGGTCTGGCCGAAGCTCCTCGCCTCCATCTTCACCGCTCAAGATCTCTATCGGTTGTTGGGTGAGCTTAGTGTCCGTGACCATGTCAAAGTCCCTTCTGATGGCCACGTGAAAGTCCCCATCACTAGCCGTTCTGGGAATGGTCGCCCGGATCGTCCTCAACGAGCAGCTCGTGGGGAACGTCTTCGAGGAGGCGGGCCATTTCGGCGAGGAGCCGTGCTCCCTGGGCGCCGTCGACGACCCGATGGTCCGCGGAGAGCGAGAGCGAAACGGCCCGCCGGCCAGCGTGTTCCCGGACCCGACCGATCGCGAGGATCCCAGACTCGGGTGGATTCACGAGGGCCCGGAACCGGTCGACGCCAAACGGCCCGAGATTGGAGATGGTGAAGACTGCGCCCGTCACCTCGGCCGAGGCCAGCTTGCCCGCGCGCATCTTCTCTTGAAGGCGGTGCCGGGCTGCGGCGAACGCCCGCGGGCCCATGCGGTCGGCGTGCCGGACCACCGGCACGACGAGCCCGTCATCCACGGCGACCGCGACGCCGAGGTGGACGTCGGGGTGCCGTTCGAAGGCGCCGTCGGCCCAGGAGCGCAGGAAGACGTCATGCGACCGGATCGCCCTTGCCGTCGCGACGGCGATTGCGTCGGCCACGCTCGGCGCTTCAGGATCGTCGGAGCCTCCCAGCCGGCCGAGGAGGCCGTGACATCCACCTCGCGCTCCAGTGTGAGCTGGGGGATGGCGGCGGAGAGCGACATGGCCTCGGCGATCGCCCGGCGGAGGCGGGAGGGCTCCTCCCTGGTGACCCCCGCGTCGCGCGCCCGCGTGGCCGCCTCGACGTCCTCCAGCGTGATCCGCCCGCCGGGCCCGGTCCCACGAATCGACTCGAGCGGGACGCCGATCTCCTCGGCGCGCCGACGGGCGGCGGGGGAGGCGGCGACGCGCCCGGCGTCGGGCGCCGGCGCGACCGGCCTCTCGGCGGAGTCCCCCGCGCGGGCAGCTGGTGGCCCCCTCTCGCCCGACCACCTCACGCCGCTGGCGGCCGCGCTCAGGCGCGTCGCGCGACGGCCGGTCGTGGCATGCTGATGAGCGAAGCCATATGGCCAGGATCGAGGGGTACGCGTTCGGCCGCGCCGTGGTTGACGGCAAGGAGGAGACGCGCGACCTCATCGTCCTGCCCCACCGCGTCGTGCGGAACTGGTGGCGGCTGGACGGACACGCGCTTGTCCTCGCGGACCTCGAGGACGTCCTTGACGAGCTCCCCGAGCGGCTCGTGGTCGGGACCGGCGCCGACGGTCGGATGCGCCTCGACCCCGCGACGCTCGAGAAGCTCCGGGGGCGCGGGATCGAGGTCGAGGCCCTCCCGACCCTGGAGGCCGTCCGCCGCTACGGCGAGCTCGACCAGGAGCGGACGGCCGCCGCCCTGCACCTCACCTGCTAGGCGCGTGCCTCCGTGCGTGATCTGCTCGACCTCTTCGCAGAGGCAGATGTTCGGCGCCGAGTCGACGCCTGCGCGGTCCATGGCCTCTTTGAGCGAGGAGTGGGCCGCGAACGCGCGAGCGCCCTCGGCCGTTTCGAAATCGACCGCGACGACGAGGGTGTTCGGGTCGTCGAGCGAGCGGTTCAGCCGGTGGCCGGTGCCGCAATTCCCGCCGCAGCTCCTGGTTTCCATCATGGGTTAGGACCGTAGCCATCTCGCGCCGGGCTGGGAGAGGAACTCCTCGAGAGGGATCCCTTGCCCGCCCACCAGAAGCCGTCGCGCCGAGCGGTGACTCCTCGCGAACACGTCCATACCGGGCAGCGAGTCCTTCCGCCTTGCGCTGGTGACCTCGACGGCCACGAGCCGCTCTCCCCTGTTCAGGACGAAATCCACTTCGCGGTTGCGATCCCGCCAGTACGAGACCTCGAGGTCGGTGCCGGCCGCCGAGTTCACCAGATGCGCGCCCACCACGGTTTCCACCAACCGTCCCCAGAATCCCGGGTCCCGCCGCGCCTCGCCCGGAGTGAGCCCGGACGTCGCCCTCACGAGCGCCGCGTTCAGCACGACGAGCTTAGGGCTCGACCCCCGCTGTCGCACCTTGCTTCCCGAGTACTTCTGCAGTCCGGTCGCGAGCCCCGCCCCGGAGAGGAGATCAAGATAGTGCGCGAGGGTCGTCGTGTTCCCGGCGTCCTGAAGCTGTCCGAGCATCTTCGAGTACGAGAGCACCTGCCCGCTGTAGTCGCAGGTGAGTCGGAAGAGCTGCCGAAGCAGGGCGGGCTTGTCGACCCGCGTGAGCAGCAGGATGTCGCGCGAGACGGTCGTCTCCACGAGGGCATCGAGGACGTACGAGGCCCATCGGGCGTGATCTCCGACCAGCGCAGCCGACCCCGGATACCCCCCAAAGAACACGTAGCGCTGGAGGTCCCAACCGAACGCGTCGCGCATCTCCGGGAACGACCAGTGCGTGACCCTGATCATCTCGAAGCGACCGGCCAGGCTCTCGGTCAGCCCCCGCTGGACGAGGAGGGGCGCCGATCCAAGGAGCATGACCCGGAGCGGCACCGAGTCCGACGTGTCCTCGTCCCAGAGTCGCTTCAGGATCTCCGACCAGCTGGGGATCTTCTGCACCTCGTCCAGGACAAGGAGGCCACCTCGTCGCCTGCCCTCGGTCGCCCGGAGGCGCCCCAGATCCCACTGCGCCTCGAGCCAGCCTCGATCCCGGCCGGTCGGGTCGTCGGCCGACGCGTAGTGGCTCGGCAGGTCCAGCGCCTCCAACACCTGACGGGCGAGCGTGGTCTTGCCCACTTGCCGCGGCCCGGCGAGGACCTGGACAAACCGTCTTGGCTCACGGACCCGTCTCAGGATCCCTTCGAACACGGGCCGCCGATACCGCTCGGTCGTCGCCATGGTTCGGACAGTTTACTCAAGATCCTGAGTAAAACTACTCAGCTCGTTGAGAGAATCGCTGGTAAACCCTTCCTTCGGATCCGCCCGCGCCGCCTCGCCGCACATGCACCATCCGCTCCTGAGTTCTTCCGGGAGGAAGCTCCCCGGTTGACACGGAATCCGTGACACACGAAAATCATGCACATGAGGAACGTGACCGTGACCCTGGACGAGGAGACGGCCCGATGGGCCAGAATCGAGGCGGCGCGCCGGGACATGAGCGTCTCGAGCTTGCTGCGGGAGCTGCTCAGACAGCGAATGGGTGGCAGGATCGCGTACACGGGGGCGATGGAGCGCTACCTCTCTCGGGGGCCTGCGGGCCTCGGAGGCCGGCGGCCCACCCGCGAGGAGCTGCACGACCGTGCCGGTCTTCGTTGATACGAACGTCCTGGTTGACG
>JBQTIP010000284.1:0-6740 GCA_052388025.1 Actinomycetota bacterium | reverse complement strand
CGCTCGCGGTTTAGGAATGCGATTCGGTCCCCTTCGCTACCGGCAGGAATAGGACCAACTTCCCCTCTCTGACGTGCGCACTTGATCTCAAGGGCACCCACTCGTTGCTGGACGATTCCCTGCCTTTCGCAGGTTCCTCGAGTTCCGCCGGAAGTCCTCGAGGACGCGGTGCCCGAACAGCCGGATAAGCTCGTTCGCGGTGTGCGCGAGGTTGCCGGCGGCCTCGACGAACCGCCGCTGGTACTCGAGGTCGTCCGCTCCCTGCTGCACGACCCAGTACGCGAGGAACCCGTCGCCGGTGAACTTGTCGAACCAGCCGCCCGGGGTGCCGATCCCGCGTCGGACCGCCGAGACGAACTTGTCCATGGTCTTCGCGAACAGCTCGAAGCGGACGGCCTCCTTCATCAGCGTCGTCGACTCGCGGATGTCCGCGGCCATCACGAACATCTGCAGCGGCGTCGTGTCTACGATCGCGTCGATCGACGGGTCCGGGCTCGTCCGACACGGGAGACGAGCCTAGCGGAGGGAAGGCCTCAAGGGCCCACCCCGCGAGCCGGTCAGTCCTCAACAACCATCGCCGGGTTCCACGCGACCTCCCAAAGGTGATCGTCGGGATCCTGGAAGTACCCGGCGTAGCCGCCCCAGAAGGTCTCCTGCGCCGGCTTCACGATCGTCGCCCCGGCGTCCGCCGCTTGCCGCATCACCCCGTCGACGGCCTCCCGGCTCCCGACGTTGTGGCCGATCGTGAACTCCGTCGGGCTGCGCGGCGTCTGCGGGATCCCCGTGTCGTGCGCGATCGAGCGCCTCGGCCACGCCGCGAGCCGCATCCCCGGCTGCAGCTCGAAGAACGCGACGGTGCCGTGCTCGAACTCGGTCCCGACGATCCCCTCGGTCGGCAGTCCGAGGCCGTCCCGGTAGAAGCCCACCGACGCCTCGAGGTCGTCGACGCCGATCGTAAGGATCGTGATTCGCGGCTTCATGCCGCGAATAATCCCTTCAGCACCGGCGCGAGGACCGTCGGATCGACGTCGTGCCCTTGCCCGTCCAGGAAGCGCGTCTCGCCCTGCGGGAGCGCCCCGGCGAGCGCGGCGGCGGTGTCCCGCATCCACGGCATGTCGGCGCCGCCGGCGATCACGAGCGTCGGGACCTTCACGCCGCCGGCGCGATCGACCGGGATCCGATAGTCGCTCATGATCCTGGCGTCGTACGCGAGCGTGTGGGCGAGCGCCTCGGTCGCGGCCCAGAACGACTGCTGTTTCGCGCCCTCGATGAACTCGGGCGGGAGGCCCACGACCTTCGACATGAAGTACTCGACCGCGTCGCCGCGCCGGCCCTCGGCGACCATTCGCTCGTACTGCTCGACCTGGTCCTCCGGCGGCGCGGGGATCCCCTCCGGTATGAACGGCGGCTCCCACATCGCGAGCTTCGCGACCGGCAGACCCGCCTCAGCGGCATCCATCGCCAGCACGGCGCCCGAGGACGAACCGTAAAGGCCCGTCTCGCCCCCGCTCGCCTCGATCACGGCCTCGATGTCCTCGATCTCGCGCTCGATCGCGTACGGCGGCGTGTCGCTGCTGGGCCCGCGGCCGCGCCGGTCGTAGTTGAACACCGCGAAGTCCGAGGCCAACTGCTCGGCGAGCCCTGCGTTCGACCTCCGGTCCACCGACCCGCCGGACACGAGCACCACGGGTGGTCCCTGTCCGAGCCGGTCGAACGCGATCCTGGTGCCGTCCCTCGACGTGACGTACTCCATCGCCGTCCTCCTTCGCTACGAGAAGATGCCCGTGAGCCACGACCCCCACGCCCGCTCCGCCTCGGCCTGGTCGAGGCCGTCGACGAAGATGTGGTGGCCGACGCCCGTCGGCCCGCCGAACACGGAGATGTGCATGAAGCGGTAGATCCCGTCGTTGGTGCGGACGCCGAGGAAGTCCCGCGATCGCCAGTCGACGACGCCCTCGAGCGCGGGCAGGCCCTCGGGGGTGAGCCGGACCGAGTCGCCGAGCGACGGCGCGCCGGCGAGCCCGAGCCCGCCGTAGAAGAGCTCCCAGGCCTTGTCCCGGTCGGGGACCTGCGGCCCGAAGACCTCGACCGGCGTCGCCCTGCGGCCGCGGAAGTACGTGAGGTACACGCGGAGCTTGTCGAAGTACATCGGGTCGCCTTCGGACAGGCCCTCGTACTCGGCCTCCCAGCTCTCGCCGAGGAAGCCGGTGTGCACCCAGCGGACGACCGTGCTGCCCTTCTCGCGCCCCTCGACGATGTACTCGAAGGCGTGGAACGCGCCGTCCGGACCTTCCGGCGTGCGGCTGGCGAACCGCGTCGGCGGCTCCCAGGCCGTCACCGTCGCCTCCTCCACGGAGCCGCGCATCGCGGTGCGGATCGTGCCGCCCGCCCGCGGCTCGATCTCGTTCCGTCCCATGAACCAGCCGTCGACGCCCAGGCCCGTGGCGATCGCCTCCCACACCTCCTCGGGGGTCGCGTCGACCTGGATCTCGTCGGTGAGCTCGAACGGGTGCGCCATCAGGGTTCCTCCCTCTCGATCGGCCGCTCGGGCGGCTCGGGCTTCAGGCTGGGATGGACGGCGACGAGGATGCGGTGGTCGCGGCCGCCCCGCGCATGCTCGTCGTGGTACTTCCCGATCAGGCCGGTGACGGCCCTCGCGAGCTCCTCGGCGAACGCCGCGCGATCGGCGGCCGAGGCGAAGCGGACCTCGCCGTCCATCGCGAACGTGGCGAGCCGCTTCCGCGCCTTCGTGGCGCCGGCGAGCAGCCGACCGACGTCGCGCACGAGGCGCGCGGCCAGGGCGATCAGCCAGAGGGCGGACAGCCGGTCCGGCGCCCGCGACGGGTCAGGCTCGACCGCGGCGAGCGCGGCCGGGGAGATCACGTAAGAGAGCGCGGTCGCCTGGAGGACCCGCTCGGTCATGTTGCCCTTCCGGCGCTCCTCGACCAGCTCGATCAGCCCGTGCTGCTCGAGGGTCCGGAGGTGGTAGTTGACCTTCTGGCGGGGCAGACCGACCCGGGCCGCCACGGCGGTGGCCGACGCCGGCTCCGCCAGCTCGGCGAGGAGCCGCGTCCGGATCGGGTCGAGGGACACCTCGGCCGCCTGCGGGTCTTCGATCACGCTCACGTCGATCACGCGCCGATCCTATCAACCGACAACTTTTCTGGTCAAGGCGCGCCGGGTTCACGCGCGAAGTCAGGGCCTCCCCGCGGCCACCTTGGCACCGTCGAGCACCTCTCTGACGCCAGGTAGCGCTGCTCAACCACGGACAGCTCCTGAAGCATCCCGAGACCCCCTGGGGCTCGCCCGAGGCCAAGTGAAGATCACGGCAGCGGCCGAGGTGGAACCGGTGAGACACACGGGTCCAGGACACCCGTCACCGAGATGCAGCAGCGGTAGACGGCCGAGGGACACGTCACCGGAGATCCCGAAGTCCTTCGCGATCTGGCTCATCGGAGCCTGTTTGCGCAGAGGCACGGCGACCACGTCGCGGCGGAACTCCAAGGGGAACGCTTTGGGCACGGTGACCATCCTTCTCGTGAGGATCGTCCTCACAGATCAGGAGTCAACCAAACCTGGGGCGCCCGGCGGACGTCCATGCGCAGCAGTTCGGACTCGCCCGAGATGCCCGGTGGGGTCTTGGTGGTTGTCGGCAGCAGTGGCCAGATGTCCATCTTCCTCACCATCCGCGGGGACTCCAACTCGATCTCCTTGCCGCCTGTCGAGAGACGTGCTGCCCCCGCTACAAGCACGTTCTTGAGCCAGTCGGTACGCGGCCCGTACATCGGGATGAACAGGTAGCCATCGGGGAGGCGGTGGGCGTCGAGGGGAGTCCGGTAGGTCTTGCCCGACGATCTGCCCACGTGGATCAACACCGGCCGGACGCCCCGGCGCATCTCCCGAGGGTTGAACACCCGTTTGTTGATCCGGGCAAGCCAGCGCGGTAGGCGCATCGCGGCTTCCTACTCCTCGGCGCGGGCCTTGAGGCCGCAATACCATGCCATCCCTCAGGCTAGCATTGACTTCCGTCGCCCCGCCCTCGGGATTGTCCAGCCCCCAATCCCTCCTCCAGTTAGTGCCCTGCTCGACGGATTCGTCTCCAGGACCATTGGTGACGCCGTGGTCCTCGATCCAGTTCAACATCGACACGGCAGGAGTCGTTCCTCCCGCGTCCACCGGGACCCGCGTAGATGCCGTCGGCCGGCCGGACGTCCCGCCTGACGACGGGGGAGCAAATCGCACACTCCTGTTGAGTCACCGCGATAAACGCCGTTTACCGGCGGCCGCGGCGCCGCCTTGGAGCTCGTCTGTGCCTTCCGCTGGTTCACTGTTGATGGCTCGGGTTCGACCCAGATCAGCCTGGCGACCCCCGTGCCGATCGGCCTCGTCTTCCCCGCGACCTCCACGGGAACCGCCTGGACGCTGCTGTCCGCATCGGCAACCGTGATTCGGGCTCCCGTCACCAACCCGTAGGCGTCCAGCTCTCGCAACAGCTCGGGTGCGTCGTGCTCGGCGACCTCAGAGACACGCTGGACCTTGGCGCGTGTGCCGGGCTTGAGGTCCGCGAGCGCGATGAGCTCGCCGTAGGGCGGCTCTCGGCCGGGGATCACGTTACCGTGTGGACAGGTCGCGGGATTGCCGAGCAACTCGTCCAATCGATCGGCCACCCGGTCGGAGACACCGGGGGCGAGGAGCTGCGCCTCCTGGTCGGCCGTGGCCCAGTCCAGGCCGAGCACGTCGGTCAGCCATCGCTCCAGCAGTCGATGGACGCGCACGATCGCCGCGGCAAGCGTGTCTCCCTGCGGTGTGAGCGACGCGCTCCGGTCGGACCCGATCTCGAGCCAGCCGTCGCGAGCCAATCGCTGGAGGGTGACGGTGACGGTGGGAGCGCTCACCCCCATCCACTCGGCGAGCCGACCCGGCCGGACACGTCCCTCCTCGAAGCGGATGTAGGAGATGGTTTCCACGTAGTGCTTGACCGTTTCCATCCGCACGGCGCGCCCGGCGGCAGGCTCGGCTCCGGCGGAACGAGATCGGGATCGGCCGGCCGTGTGTCGGAGGGGGACAAGCCCAGGCCTTCACCTTCCGAACCGAGCCCCTGCGGCCCGGGTCGACCGCCCGGGCCGAGGAAGTCAGGCGGCGAAGCGCGGACCTCTTCGCGATCCCGAGAGACGAGGTCGAGGAGGTCATCGAGAGCCGTCAGCTGGAGGCGGTCAAGGCGCTGCTGTCCCCGACGCGCGATGACGAGGCTCGCAAGCGGTCCCGCGAGCGGTCCGTCGAGCGATCCCGCGAGCGGTCACCCAAGCGGTCATCATCGCTCGGGTCCGGCGTGCGCGAATCCGCAGGTAAGAAGGCATGAAGGGGGGAGCGCTGCCTGGTCGGACTCGCGACACTGCGCGTGCAAGCACGCGCAGTATCCGCTCCAAGATCCAGCGGGTTGCCTCATCGGCCACGGAACGAGATCAGCTCATCTGTCTTGACCTGCATGAGCACCGGGTCCTCACCACGAATCAGTTGTTCGAGCTTCACTTCTCGAGCATCCAGCGCACACGAGCACGGCTCTTCCAGCTCCACGAGATGGGAGTTCTCTGGAGGAGCCGGCCTCGGTCTCAACTCGGGTCGTTTCCGTGGCACTACACCCTTGACGAGATCGGCGCCAGGATCGTGGCCGAGCATCGTGGGATCGAGCTCCGAGCGGTCGGCTACCGCGAGGACCGGACACGTTATCCTCGTCGACAGCCCCCGGCTCGGGCACACGCCCGCCGCCAACAGCTTCTTCACCCGCATGCTCTACGTCGCACGGTCGACGGACAGCGCCGTACGGGTCGCCGAGTGGCGCGGCGAGGCATGGTGCGCCCGGCGCTGGCAGGCACACATTCGCCCCGACGGGTTCGCCCGGCTCGAAGGTGCGGGGGAGTCACTTGAGCTGGTCCTCGAGCTGGACCTCGGGACCGAGAACCGAGACCGGCTCGAGGACAAGATGGAGCGGTACCGGGTCCTGGCCCGGGCCGCGACGTCGCCCGACGTCGTCTTGTTTTGCTTTCCGAGCGAAGCTCGGGAAGCCAGCGCTCGACTCGTGCTCGGTGGAACGGCGATGCCGGTGGCGACAGCGACGCCCGCGCCGAGGAGCTGGAGGATCGAGTGGTGGAGAGCCTGTTGGCCACGCTTGCTCAGCGCGAGCTCCTCGAAGAGGCCGTGGAGCGGTGGGGAGAGATCGTGGAGAGGGGCCGGCCGCGGCGGGAGCAAGAGCTCAACCCCGGTGACGCGCAGATCCGAAAGGCTCAGGCAGCGCTGGATCGGTACTTTCAGGCCTTCGAGAAGGGAAGGCTCAGAGAAGAGGTGTGCGCCCGCCGAATTGAAGGGCTGTCCGCAGAGGTGACCTCGCTCGACGCTAGGCGCTCGGATCTCGCCGAGGAGATATCGGAGAGCCAACCAAACGTACTCAGCCCTGCCGAACTCGGGGAGGTGCGAGAGGACATCGAGCGCGCCGTGAGAGACGAAGCACTACCCGAGCGCAAGGCCGTGATGCAGGCCGTGGTGGCTGAGATCAGAGTTCGGGATCGCGGCCATATCCAGCCGGTCTTCCGCGTACCGGTTTTTGGACCACCGTATGTGTGAAGTCTCAGTACCCGTGTCTCGGAATGGCTTCGGTACCTATGCGACATCTTGAGTGACCCTCCGTGGTCTGCCACCTGGGTTGGACAGGGCTCCGAACTCCTTGCTCTTGTCGTGTCGGGCAC
>JBQTIP010000283.1:0-6390 GCA_052388025.1 Actinomycetota bacterium | reverse complement strand
GGCCGCCGAGCGAGCCGAGCGTGCGTCACGTGCGGGCGGCTCCCCTGGGCGTGTGCATGTGCGCTGAGCTTCCGCGAGAAGGTAAAGACGCTCCGGTTCGACACCGAGTGGATGCCCGCTCGATCCGTTGCAAGGCACGAGGCCGCGAGCTACTACGACCCTTCACCCGTTGCGGAGATGTTCCCCGACGCCGCCGAGCGCGCTCTAGATGCGACCGATGGCCTTGGGCCGGCGCAGCGGGGTCCCGGCGGCGAGCTGTATCACCGCGATCGGCGCTCCAAGGAGATGGTCCGCGTCAGCGATGCCGAGCTGGACCAGGTGTACCTGGGCGGACGGACGGAGACGTGGGGCGACGACCAGTGAGTGGCGCGGTCACCCCCGAACGCAAGGCCCTCGTCGCAGCCGCCCTTGCCTCCGGAGCCTCGATCACGGAGGCCGCCGAACGTTGCGGGGTCGCGCGACAGAGCATCTGGCGCTGGACGCAGACCGACGAGGCGTTCCGCGAGATGCGCGCTGGGAACGTGACGGCCGCGCTTGCGGCGCTTCGGGACCTATCGCTCGACGCCGCTTCGGTCGTCGCCGAGGAGCTGCAAGGAGAGGACCGCCTGCGCGCGGCGGCGCTCGTCTTCCGCCACGTCCCCGAGTTCGCACAGCGGCTCGACGTGCAGGTATCGACCTTGGAGGCCCGCCTTGCGGAGCTCGACGCTGCTGGAGACACCGGGTCCGACTGAGGACCAGCTTTCACGTTTCCGCACCGACCTTGCCTACTACTCAGCGGCGGCCCTCAAGATCCGCACCAAGGCGGCGGAGCTCCGGTGGCTGATGCTGAACGAACCTCAGCGGATCGTCCATCGGCAGATCGCCGAGCAGCGGGCCGCAACCGGCCGCGTCAGAGTGCTCATCCTCAAGGCTCGCCAGGAGGGGATCTCGACCTACGTCGGCGCCAGGTACTTCCGCTCAGTCACGCTCTGGTCGCAGATGCACGCCCTCGTCGTCGCGCACAAGCTCGAGGCGGCGGGAGAGCTGTTCGGCATCTACGACCGCTACAACGAGCACCTAGCGCCGGAGCTGGCACCGGGGAAGGTGTCCGCGCAGCGCAAGCGCGAGCTCTCCTTCGCCAATGGATCGCAGGTAAAGGTCGAGACGGCCGGAGATCCCCAAGCCGGCCGCGCGCTCACGATCCAGCGGTTGCATGCATCCGAGTTGGCGTTCTGGCCTCACGCCGAGGACACGTGGACATCGCTCCTGCAAGCCGTGCCGCGCCGAGACTCGGAAGTCATCGTCGAGTCCACGGCCAACGGTGTCGGCAACCTGTTCCATCGCCTCTGGACCGAGGCAGAAGCTGGGGCGTCGGACTGGCTACCGATCTTCCTGCCGTGGTGGGTGCATGACGAGTATGCCATCGAGTGCTCCCATGCCGAACGTGAGGAAATCGCACGCAGCGCCGACCCCTTCGAGCGCGAGGCCCAATCAGGAGGGATCGCCTGGCAGGCGGCACAGCATCGCCTGAGCCCCGAGCAGCTCGCCTGGCGCCGGGCAACGATTCGGAAAAACTTCTCAGGCGACGTCCGGGCGTTCCGCCAGGAGTATCCGGCCACCGCTGAGGAGGCGTGAGCGAGATCGCCTTTCAGGGGGCGCATTACCGCCTGAGCCCCGAGCAGATCGCGTGGCGTCGGGCAACGATCAGGGACAACTTCTCGGGCGACGAGCGGGCGTTCCGCCAGGAGTATCCGGCCACCGCGCGCGAGGCGTTCCTCGTCAGCGGCAACGCCTTCTTCGACGAGCAGGCGCTGCGGGCCTACGAGGAGCGGACCGCGGCCGCCATCGCCCGCGGGAACTTCTTCTCGCGAGCTGGCATCGGCTTCGAGCGCGCCGAGCGAGGCTACGTCAGGATCTTCGAGGCACCGGACCCCGGCGGCCACTACGTCATCGGCGCTGACACGGCCGAAGGCCGCCTCGCTGCGGCGCGCGACACCTCGTTGTCGGACCCCGAGGGCGAAAGGGGCGGGCGGGACTTCTGCTCAGCCGACGTGCTGAAGGTCGCCGAGCGGGTGTCAAATGCCGAGACTGGCAAAGAGGAGCTCCGTCCATGCCGCCGGCAGGTCGCTCACATCCACGGCCGCATGGCGCCGGAGGTCTTTGCGGCGCAGGTCCGTGCTGCGGGGTACTGGTACTCCTGTGCCGGGCAGCCACGGCAGCGCACGACGCGCCGTCCGGCCCTCGTGGGCGTAGAGCGCAACCACTCCTCCGGGCAGACGGTGCTGCGGTTGCTCCGGGATGGCGCCTACCCCGAGATCTTCATCGCCCGCCAGACGAACCTCGTACTCAACAAGACGACTGCCGAGCTGGGATGGGTCACCTCCGGCCTCACCCGGATGCCGATGCTGGACGAGCTCGCAGCCTCGATCCGTGCCGGCGAGATCGCGATCCCTAGCGCGGAAACGGTTCGTGAGTGCTTCACCTTCGTCCTTGCCGACGACGGCAAGCCCCAGGCGCAGGAAGGCGCGCACGATGACCGGGTGATCTCGCTTGCGATCGCGCTTCAGATGGCGCGCTATCACCGCGACCCACCGAGGGGCGAGCTGCCCAAGGTGGAGATCCCGGGGAGCCCTACGGGCCTCTAGCACTCCCCGCCTTGCTGGGCGGGCGATCCCTGAGGCCGGCCAGGACGCGTGGTTGCCCGGGGGCGGGGAGGTCATCAGATGGAAGCACCCGAGGGACGCGCCGCATCGGGCTTCCCGTGCCCCTATTGCGGACAGTCCGATTTAGCTGAGATCACACCCGATTCGGCGATCATCTGGCAGCTTGAGCTGAGCTGCCCCGAGTGCGGAACCACTTGGGCCGTCGAGCCCTGAGAAGGAGGCAGAACATGCCAGAGCGTTTCCTCCGCATCATCAACACGAACGGCAACGTCGCTTTCGAGACGCACCTCGCGCCCGGTGCGGACGTCTTCCTGCAGCGTGCGGACTTCAACGAGGATGGCCCGCAGACCTTCTCGGTCGTTATGACCTCGGAGGCCGCCCAGTCCGCGCTGGTGGATCTCGGCGTCGACGCCCCGGCGGTTGAGCCCTTCGATGTGGCGGCCCTCATCGAGGAGCGCGATCGCCTCGCCGCAAAGCTCGCCCGCGCGAAGTCCATCAAGCCTGTGACCGTTGCGGGCGTGACGATCTCGGGCCGTGGTTCCCGCCGCGTCGTGAGCGTCAGCGGCTCCGACGGCTCGGTGATGTTCGAGGGGCCCGCGTAGTGCGCCCCTGGCACGTCCAACTCTTCCCGTCCAAGGACGGCTGGCGCTTCCGGATCGTTGCGGGGAACGGGCGGATCGTCGCGCCGTCGCAGGCATACGCCACGAAGTCCAATGCCAAGCGAGCGGCCAAGCGCTGGGGCCTTGAGGTCATCGAGGTTGCGGCCTGATGCCGTACGGGATCGCCAAGGACGTTGGCGGGGACTCGGCAGCAAACGTCTCGAAGGTCGAACGCTGCGTGGAAGCACTGATGGCCAAGGGGCGCTCGAAGTCCTCGGCGATCCGGATCTGCAAGTCCGCCGTTCAGCGGCGGGCCAGGAGGCGCCGTGGAAGCTCTTGAGGACGCCGCCTACACCGACGCGGAGGATCTCTACCCAAGGACCCCCGAGGACCACCAGCGTCTGCTTTCCTGGGCGCTCGACGCCTTCGGGGCTGCCGACCGCGCCCGCGAGCGGTTCGCCGAACGCTGGCGCCGGTACAACCAGCTCTACCGGGGCTATGTTCCCCCGCGGAAGGCTGGGGCGTGGCGCCACCGCCTCTTCATCGCCATCACGTTTCAGATCGTCGAGACCGTGCTCCCGAAGCTCGTCGCGCAGCTCCCCAAGATGCTCGTACGCCCTGTCGGCCCCGAGGACGAGGAACCGGCCAAGGTCATGGAGGATTTGCTCGAGTGGGCGAGCTACCAGTCCGAGCTCTACGTGCAGCTCGTGGCCGCCTACAAGAGCGCGCTGAAGTACGGCACAGGCATCCTGAAGACCCGTCTCGGCAAGAAAACGCGCACTCGCACCGTTCAGGTTCCGGTGATGGCGCGGCAGACGGAGTCCTTCGAGCAGGTGGTGCTCGACCCCTCCACCGGTGCCCCGCTCACAGACATCGACGGCAACGAGATGACGGAGACCATCGAGGTCGAAGGCCCCGAGGCCGAAACCGGCGAGCTGCGGAGCGAGCGGGTGACCGATGTCCTGTACGAGGGGCCGGTCGCCGAGTCGGTGGACGTACTGAACTTCTGGCCGGCACCGGAAGCGATTGACATCCAGGGCGCGCGCTTCCTGATCCACCGCGTCTTCGTCTCGGACCGCGAGTTCGCCCGCAAGGTGAAAGAGGGCCTGTATCGGCTCCCCGAGCACATGCGCTCGGCTGATCTGTGGTCCTCCGAGACGGAGCCTGTACTAGAGCGCCGGGACGACATCGGCATGGGCTCCGGCACCGACCCAACGCGCCGGCTCGTCGAGCTGCTCGAGTACTGGACGGACGAGACCGTCATGGTGGTGGCCAACCGCCGAGCGGTCGTGCGGGTCAGCGCCAACCCCTACGAGCATGGCGAGAAGCCGTTCGTCTTGCTCCCCGATCACTTCCAGGAGAACGAGTTCTGGGGCGTCGGGGAAATCGAGCCCATCGAAGGCACTCAGGACGCGATCAACGCCCTTTGGAGCCAGCGGCTGGACAACGTCCGGCTCGCGCTGGACCGGCGTTGGGTCGTCGATGTCAACCGGCTGTGGGACCAGCGGGACTTGGAGAACCGGCCCGGCCAGATCGTGCGAGTGAACTCCCAGGAAGCGGACCCGCGCACCGTCTTGTTCCCACTGGAGACTCCCGACATCACATCGTCCGCATACACCGAAGCCGCCGAGCTCGAGCGGATGGTAGAGAAGACGCTTGCGGTTAGCGCGTACCAGACGGGCGCGGACTCCCCGACGCTCAACAAGACGGCGACCGGCGTCGCGCTCATCTCTGAGCAGGGGAACTCGCGGTTCGCGCTGAAGGTCGAGATGGCCGAGCTATTGGGACTTTCGCCTCTTGCTCGCCACTACGGCTCGATCCTGCAGCAGTTCCTGCCGGACGAGATCGTCGTACGCCGGGAAGGCCCCCAGGGCGGCTACGAGTGGCAACAGATTACGTCGGACTCGATCCAGGGGGCGTTCGACTACGAGATCGAGGCGGGTTCCTCGACCGTCACCGAGTCCGTGCGAAAGGAGCAGGCCATGACGCTGATGCAAGTGCTGACCGGCCTTGCGGACCCGATAACCGGGCAGCCGATCGTGAACGTCCGTGCGCTCGTCGAGGATCTCCTCACGCAGTTCGGCAAGAAGGACATGGAGCGCTACCTCACCCCCGAGCAGCCCCCGATGCTGCCGGCGATGGCTCAGATGGCGCCGGGGCTGGCACCGCCGCTTGGGCTTGGCCCCGAGCCGGTCGGAAACGGTCAGGCGTTCGCATGAGCGACGAAGACCTCTTCTCCAACCCATGGGTACTGACGTCCGAGGATGTGGAGGTCCTCGATCCCGAACGCGAGGCGTCGTTCATCGCGGAGGCCGCCGCGTTGGAGGAGCTCGATCGGCTCTTCACGTCGCCGGAGTGGCCAGCGTTTTTTGCCGAGCTTCAGGGCCTGGAGTCCGAGGCCCTCCATCTGCTCGTGAACAAGGCCGCCTCGGTGGAGGAGCTCTACGCCTACCGCGGCCGCACGAGGGTGCTTCGGCATCTGCTTGCAATGCCTGAGCGGACGATTGAAAGGCTCCGCGCAATCCGCGCAGAGCAAGGCGAACGGAAGGAGTAGGCCATGACCGGACCACCCGGGGACTCCTCCATCTTTGGATCGGGATTAGGTCCGGCGCTTGACGCCGCGATCGCGGCCGACTTCGGCGATCCCCCCGAAGGCGAGGAGGAGACCCAGGCTCCGCAGGCCACCGAGGCCCCACCTGCACCCGTCGCTGAGACGCCACCGCCGCCCTCGCCGGACCCGCTCGTGGAGCCATCCGACACCGAGCCACCGGAGCCACCGGAGCCACCGGAGCCACCGGAACCCGAGGTAGTCGTCCCACGCTTTGCTGGAAAGTACGAAACGCCGGAGGCTCTGGAGCAGGGCTACCGGGAGATGTGGACCTTGCAGCAGCGCACCGCTGAGGAGCGGAACGCCCTGCATGCCCAGCTCGAGCAGGCATCCCAGCTCCTCGAGCGCGTAAGGCCGCTGATCGAGCAGTCATCCGCCGCTCCCGCCCCCGCTGTCTCCCAGGCGCTCCGGGCTGCCCAAGAGGCAGGGCTCGACGAGGACACCCTGCGCGCGACGCTCGCCCTCGCCGATGCCATCGCGACGTCCAAGGTCGCCACCGTGGAGCAGCAGATGGCCGCACGCACCGAAGCCGAACGTCAGG
>JBQTIP010000282.1:0-2366 GCA_052388025.1 Actinomycetota bacterium | reverse complement strand
AGCCGTCGGGCTCGCCCCGCACTCCCTGCAGCTCGTCGATCCGGTGAAGGGCGATCATCACCTCCGGCAGCGGCGCCCGCGCCTTGCGGGCCAGCACGACCAGGTCGGTCCCACCGGCCAGGAACCGGGCCTTCGGCCCGTGCTCGGACGCGATCGACACGGCCTCTGCGACCGTCGCCGGCTCGAAGTACAGGCCGCCCACGGCTAGCTTTCCGGGCGCATCCTGGCCCACACTCGGGCGGGCGTCATCGGGATCCGATGCTGCCGAACGCCGGTGGCCGCCGCGACGGCGTTGGCCACGGCCCCGACCGTTGGGACACACGGCGGCTCGCCCACGCCCTTGCTCCCGAATGGTCCGCCGTGGTCCTCCCTCACCGGCGCGTCGACGAAGGCCACCGTGACGAGCGGAGCATCGGCCGCCGTGACGAGCTTGTAGTCGAGCAGGTCCGGGTTCCTCTGGTTGGGGCCGTCGTACACCGTCCCCTCCGACAGCGCCATGCCGACCCCCATGGCCACGCCGCCCTCCACCTGCCCCTCGGCGCCCATCGGGTTCAGAACCCGGCCGAAGTCGTGGGCTGCGGCCACCTCCAGCACCCGAACCACGCCGGTCTCCCGGTCCACCTTCACCCGGGCCGCCTGGCAGGCGACGGCCGGGGCCGCGAACGCCGGGAACACCACGCGGCCCACGCAGGCCGACCCGCCGAAGCTCTCCGGCATCGGCGGCGGGAGGGGCGCGCTGGACGCCAGCAGCAGCTCGCCCTCGTCCATGGCCGCCGAGGCGATGTCGGCCACGGTCACCGCTCGGTCCGGCGCGCCCTTCACCCGGACCTCGCCGTCGCCCAGCTCCAGGTCGGCGGCGGCGGTCTCCAGCAGCTCGGACGCTCGCTCCAGCACGCGCTCGCGGATCTTCCCCGTCGCGTCCAGCACTGCCCTTCCCACGTTGAACGTGGTCTGGCTCCCCGCGCTTCCGCCGTCCCACGGGCCCGCGTCCGTGTCCTGGTAGACGAACGAGACCCGCTCCGGGGGGATCCCGAGCGTGTCGCCCACCAGCAGGGCCATCCCCATCACCGCGCCGGAGCCGTTCTCCTGGGCGCCGGTCACCACGGTGGCTGTCCCGTCGACGTTCAGCTTCACGTATACGCCGGTGGCGGCGGGCGCGCTGAACCACCAGCCGCAGGCGAACCCGATCCCCTCGCCCTCCGGCAGAGCCCGGCCCGGCCGGTACCCGATCAGCTCGGCGGCTCGCTCCAGGCACTCGCCCACGCCGATGCCCTCGAACCGCTGCCCGGTGGGGCCCTCGTCGCCCTCGGCCGACAGGTTCCTTCGGCGGAACTCCACCGGGTCCATCCCGATGCGTGCGGCCACCTCGTCCATGTGAGACTCCAGGGACCAGCACCCCTCCGGCCCCGTGGGAGCGCGGACCGACCCGCACGGGGTTTTGTTCGTGTACACGGTGTGGCCCTCGATCAGCAGGTTCGGAGTGCGGTACGGGCCGGCCACCATCATCGTGGCCACCTCCTGGAGGATGGGGCTGTCGGAGGCGTAGGCTCCGGTGTCCAGGATCACGCGGGCCTTCCGGGCGGTGATGGTCCCGTCCCGCTTCACGCCGGTCCGGAGCTCCATGATCATCGGGTGGCGGACCTTGTCGGGGACGATGAACTCCTCCCGGCGGGTGAACACGAGGCGAACCGGCCGTCCGGCCTTGCGGGCCAGTGCCGCCACGTGGGCCTCGAAGTGGAAGTCGCACTTACCGCCGAACCCGCCGCCGAGCTGGGGCACGATCACGCGAACGTTCCCCTCGGGAATGCCCAGCGTCTCGGCGACACCCGAGCGAGCGATGAACGGAACCTGGGTGGAGGACCAGACGGTCACCCGCTCGCCCTGCCACTCGGCCAGGAGCGCGTGTGGCTCGATCGGGACCGCGTGGGACATGTCGGCGACGTAGCGTTCTTCGACGATCTCGTCCGCCTCGGAGAACCCGGCTTCCACGTCCCCCTTCACGATGTTCACGTAGCCGCAGTCGTTGCGGTTTCGAGAGAGGCCCTCGTAGGCGGCGGCCGCCGTCTCCCAGCTCGGGTGGACGAGGGGGGCTCCGTCGGCTAGCGCCGCCTCCGGGTCCAGCACCGGCTCGAGTGGCTCGTAATCCACCTTGATCTCTTGGCATGCGTGGTCGGCGAGCTCCGGAGTGAGGGCCGCCACCGCCGCGACGATCTCGCCCTCGTAGCGAACGACGTCTCTGGCAAACAGGGTCCGGTCCTTCACGCACATGCCGTAGCGGGTGTCCGGCAGGTCGTCCTGGGTGATGACGGCCATGACGCCCGGCAGGGCCCGGGCCTCGGTGGCATCGATGGACCGGATCCGAGCGT
>JBQTIP010000281.1:0-1868 GCA_052388025.1 Actinomycetota bacterium | reverse complement strand
GGTCGCACTGGACGAAGTTGAAGGCCACGGGATCTCCTCCGGAGAGAGAACTACGTGCCCGATTCTCCTCTCTCCGAAGGCCGGCTTCGATGACATCAGCGGGGTTTCTGCAACAGCCTCTTCAGGGCCGCGGTTCTGCAACCGGTGACCGACGAGATGGGGGGTGGTCGACCGGTAGGATCGAATCCGACCGAGCGCAGGAGCCCCTGAGGCTTCCACGCTCATCCCCTCGCAGGACCGAGGGGCAGGCGGTCAGGGTGAGTCAGGACTCGACTCCTCGGACTCAGCTGCGGAAGTTGGAACGCTTAGTCGGCACCCGGTAGCGTCGGCCCGGAGCCAGTTCCGCGGAAATCCCCCACCGGAAGCGAAGGGGCACGTAGCGTCCGCTCGAGACATCGAGAAAGGACGCCGACGTGCCCGAGCTCACGATAACCGTCAGGGTGCCCTGGCCCAAGCACCGAAGCCTGGCCGCCCTGGAGAAGGCGATCTTCAAGGAGCTGATGGCAGCCGGCAGGCAGCTCCTGCTGCTCGCGTTCGCGGTGATCGAGCAGGGGGTCCTGGCCGAGGGAGCCGGGGCAAGGCAGCGGCGAAGGAGACGCTACCTCCTCACCCGGTTCGGGGAGCTCCGGTTTCACCGGTGGCAGAACGTGCGCGATGGCCGCTACGGCCACCCCCTGGACGAGGCCCTGGAGCTCCCCCCGAAGGACCCCTGCTCGCCTCACATCCGGGCCACCGCGTCCTGGCTCGCCCAGGCCCACCCGTTCCGCCAGGCCGCCCGGCTGCTTTCGATGATGTTGGGGGCCCGGGTCGACCACCGCCGGGTGTGGGGATGGGCCCAGAGCTCCGGACGCCGCGTCCTTCAGGCCTGGGAGGAAAAGCGCTCCGCCCTGTTCGACCAAGGCGAGCTCCCTGTGGCCACCGGCCCGGCCCATCGGATCGTCTCCACCGGAGCCGATGGGACCTTCATCCACTCAAGGGACGGTCCCATCGAGGTGAAGCTCGGGGTGTGGTGGACCGGGGCCCACCTGGCCAGCTCAACCGCCTTGCACCCTCGGTTCCTCCTCCAGGGCAAAGGCTTCTACGCCACCACCAAAGACGCGGATCACTTCGGCCAGACCTTCTACGTGCTGGCCGAGGAGGGAGCCGGCCTCACCCGTGCGAAGGAGGTCCTGTTCGTGGCCGACGGGGCGGGGTGGCTGGCCGACCTGCCCGCGGGCTGGATCGCCCCCACCGCCTACCAGCTCGACCACTTCCACGGAAAGCTCCGCATCGCCGAGGTGGCACGCGACCCCGACCGGGCCGCCCGGTGGTGGGCCTTCCTCGCCGAGCACAACCTGGATGCCTTGGGTCGGTCGATCCACCACTACGTCGCATCCGGCCAGATCGAACCGAAGGCCGCGGCCAACCTCCTCGTCTACTTCGAGCGGGGTGCGGGCGCGCTTCAGACCTACCTCGCCCTGCGAGAGGCCGGGTACTCAGAGCAGATGGCTCCCAGGGGCTCCGGGGCGATCGAGCACGCCGTCGATCTGGTCGTGGCCCGTCGGTTCAAGCGCCAGGGGATGCGCTCGTGGGGCCGGGACACGGCGAACAACCTGCTGGCCTTACGGGTCCTGGCGATGGACCCCGAGGCCTGGCGGGCCTGGTGGAGGGATGCCGCCTGGTGAGCTGAGGGCGGCCTTCCCTCTTCCCCGTCGTTCTCGCGTCCCCGAGAGCGGCGGGAGACGAAGGAGGATCACTTCTCGCGCGGACTCAGGACTGGCGAAGGTCGGACGCTACTAGCGGCGACCAGTGACGTAGCTCACAGACGGACTGGTCCGGCAACCCCAGGCTACCCGGCAGGTGGTTGACGGGAGCTCTCGGCTCCACGT
>JBQTIP010000280.1:0-9703 GCA_052388025.1 Actinomycetota bacterium | reverse complement strand
GGACCATCCGGCCGTCCCAGCCCGCCACGGCGCCCTCGGCGCCGAGTTTGACGCACGCGATCGAGTCGCGCCGCTGAAGTTCCTTCGCCGCCGCCGCCCCGGGGGCGCAGCCCGAGAGCACCTCCGCCTCCCGGCCGTTGGCCAACAGCATGTTGGCCCGGCCGGTGACCTCGAAGAATCGATCGACGCCGAACGCGTCGACCAGCGGCCAAGACGCCGCGTCCACCGCGACGATCGGAGCCCGGGCGCGCTGGAGCGCGGCGCGTCCCGCCTCCATGGACCCCTCGCTCACGAGGGTGTAGCCCGAGACGATCACGGCGCCGGCCTCGAGATCGGCCGGAAGGTCCTCGGGGCTTAGGCGGCCGTTCGCCCCCCGCTCGACCACCATCGAACGGTCGCCGGCGTCGTGCACCACCAGCACCGAGCCGGTGGGGGCCTCCGGGTCGACGGCGAGCGCCGCGTCGACGCCCCATCCCGCGACGGCCTCGGTCACCAGCCGCCCCGCCAGGTCGTCCCCCACCCGGCCGTACAGGCGCGTGGCCGCGCCCTCGGCCGTCGCCCAAACCGCCGCGTTCGCCGCGCTTCCACCGGGACGGACTCGGATCCGGCCGTGAACGTCACCGCCCGGCGCGAGTGCGGCGGCCTCCACACTCACATCCAGCGTCACGCTCCCCACCACGATCACGTCCACCACGAGCGGCGCCCTCACTCTCTCGATCAGCCGTCATACTCACACGAGCGCCTCCCCGGGGAGCAAGCCCTGTTCGCCATCAGCCTCCGCTCCGTAGAGAAGACGTACGGGTCCTGGACCGTCTTCCAGGGCCTGGACTTCGACGTACCCGACGACGGGCGGATCGGCGTCGTGGGGCCGAACGGAGCCGGCAAGTCGACGCTCCTAGGGATCCTCGCGGGGGTCGAGCCGGTCGAGGAGGGCGAAGTCGTTCGCGCGCGAGGGATCACATGCGCGTACCTCCCACAGATCATCGACGGCGACCAGCGGACGGCGGTGGTCACCGTGCTCGCCGCGCGGCCCGACATCGCGGAGATCGACGCCGAGCTGAAGGCATGCGAGGAAGACCTCGCGAGGCCGGAGATCACCGCGGACCTCGGACGTATGGAGCGCGTGCTTCGCCGCCAGGAGCGGGCCTTGGAGCGCTGGGTGGAGGCAGGCGGCGCCGGCGTCGAGGGCGAGGCGCGGCGGCACCTACTCGACCTCGGGCTTGACGACGACGACCTCAACGTGCCGACGGCCGTCCTTTCCAGTGGCCAGCGGAAGCTCGTCGGCCTCGCGGCCTGCCTGATCCGGCAGCCGGACGTGTTGCTGCTGGACGAGCCCGAGACGCACCTCGACGCGGACCGCCGCGGAAGGCTCGAGGGGATCATCGGCCCGTTCCCCGGCGCGGTCGTGATCGTGTCGCACGACCGGTACCTGCTCGACGAGACCGTAGACCAGATCGCGGAGCTCGACTCCGGGAAGATCGCGCTCTGGCCGGGAAGCTACTCCGCCTACGCGGTAGCGAAGGAGCTTGCGCTGCAACGGCAACAGGTCCTATACGTGACACAGCGGAAGGAGATCGAGCGTTTGGAGGACGCCGTCCGGCGGCTCCGGCACTGGGGCGCGATCGCGGGCAACGAGAAGCAGTTCCGAAAGGCTCGGCAGAAGCAGCGGCAGATCGACCGGATGGAGAAGATCGAGCGGCCGGTGTTCGAGCGACGCAAGATGGCGCTCGGCCTCCGAAGCGGCCAGCGGGGCGGCCAGAAGGTGGTGCAGCTACGGAGCCTGACTGCGGCGTTCGACGACGACCTGGTGCTCCTCGACGTGGACCTCACGATCATGCGCGGGGAACGGGTCGGGATCGTCGGCGCGAACGGCACTGGCAAGACCGTTCTAGGGAAGCTCATCGCCGGCGAGCTGGAGCCGACCGAGGGCGAACGCTGGGCCGGCCCGTCGATCCGGTTCGGGTATCTCGCACAGGGCCACGAGACCGAGCCGCCGACCATGACGCCGCTCGAGTTCGTGCGCGGCGCGCAGGCGATGTACGAGGACGAGGCCGTGGCGCTGCTCGGCCGGTTCCTGTTCCGATACGACCAGATGCGCCAGCCGGTCGGCACGCTCTCCGGCGGAGAGCGGACGCGGCTGCAGTTCCTGCTGCTCATGCTCTCGGGCGCGAACTGCCTGCTGCTCGACGAGCCGACGAACCACCTCGACATCGAATCGCTGGAGGTCCTGGAGGGGGCCCTGGAGCGCTACGACGGGACCGCGATCATCATCTCGCACGACCGGTACTTCCTGGATCGCATCCCCGACCGCATCGTGGAGGTCCGCGAGGGCCATGTCGGGAGCTTCGAAGGCGGCTACACCGACTGGATCGAGGCCCGGCAGCCCGAGCGCGTCTAGCCGCGCCCGGCGGGTAGCAGCGACACCAGTTCGCGGACGGCCCCGGCCGGGTCCAGGGCCTCCGTGACGGCGCGCACCACGGCGATCCTCGTCGCACCCTTCGCCACGACGACCGGGAGCGTGTGCCTGTCGATTCCTCCGATGGCGAACCATGGGCGCTCGACTGTGGCCGCAGCGTGCTCGACGACGTCGTACCCGGTGCCGAGTCGGCCGGGCTTGGTCGGGGTCTCGTAGATCGGGCCGGCGGTCAAGTAGTCGGCATCGGGCGACGCCGTGTCCTGCTGCTTCGCGGTGTGACACGAGAGGCCGATGATCGCGTCGGGACCGAGGATCCGCCGCGCCACCTCCGGCGGCAGATCGTTCTGCCCGAGGTGGACCCCGTCGGCCTCGAGGGCAAGCGCGACGTCGGGACGGTCGTTCACGATGAACAGCGCGCCGTACCGGCGCGCCTCCGACGCGAACACGCCGCCCCACACGAGCAGGTCGCCGGCCTCGGCGTCCTTCTCGCGGAGCTGCACGACGTCGCACCCCGCCGAGAGGATCGCGTCGAGGAACTCGATGAGGTCCCCCCGTTCCCGCCGGGCGTCGGTCACGACGTAAAGCCTGCCGGCGGCCAGGCGCTCTCGGCGCTCGTCGCCGAGGCTACCCACCCGCCACCGCCCTCACGAGCTCCAGCCGGTCACCCTCCGCGAGCGTGACGTCGGCGTAGCGACGGCGTTCCAGCGCCTCGCCGTTCCGCTCGACGATCACGTAGATGGGATCGAGCCCGAGCGAGCGGATCAAGGCATCGACTGTCGTCCCGGCCTCGACGGTCCGCGGCCGTCCGTTCGCGACGACCTCCATGGTCATCTCCGGGTGAGCATCGCCTCGGCGCTCGGCGTGACGCGCGACCAGTCCTCCCAGACCGGGTCGTAGCCCAGCTCCCGCAGGCGCCCGGCCACCTCGGCCGGCGAGCGCAGGTCGGCGATCTCGAACTGCTCCGCCGCCTCGTTCGGGTGCTCGTACCCGCCGGGCTCGGTGTGCGATCCGGCGCTGATGTGAGTGATGCCGATCCGCGCGAGGCCGTCGCGGAGCTCGGGCGCCTCGCGGGTGGAGAGCACGAGCCCGGCGTCGGGCAGGAAGAGGCGAAGGGCGCACACGAGCTGCGCAAGCTCGCGGTCCGAGATCAGCACGCGCGGCTGGTACCCGGCCGCGCTCGGGCACATCCGGGGAACAGAGATGCCGAGCTGCGAGCGCCAGTAGCGCTTGATCAGGAACGCCGCGTGGGCGGCGACGGCGATCGCCTCGTAGCGCCAGTCGTCGTGGAGCCCGAACAGCGCGCCGATCCCGATCCGGCGCATCCCGGCCCGCGCCGCGCGCTCGGGTCCCAACAGCCGCCACCCATAGCTCCGCTTCCTCCCGGCGATGTGCACCTTCGCGTACGTCCCCGGGTGATAGGTCTCCTGGTAGATGACGGTCCCCTCGCATCCGGCATCGACCAGGCGCCGGTACTCCTCCTGGCTCCACACCTGGACCTCGATCGCGAGCTGCGGTACCTCGATTGCGAGCAGCCGGATCCGCTCCTCCAGGAACTCGATGCCCGTCAGACGCTCGTGCTCGCCGGTGAGCAGGAGGATCGATCGGAAACCCTCGCGGAGCAGGTGGCGCGCCTCCTCGAGGGTCTCCTCCGGCGTGAGCGTCTTACGGGCGATCGCCAACTCGCGAGCGAACCCGCAGTACGTGCATGTGGTCAGGCACTCGTTCGAGAGGTAGAGCGGCGCGTACATCCGCATCGTCTTGCCGAAGCGCGCGATCGTGAGGCTCCGCGAAGCCCGCGCGAGCCGCTCCAGCCGCTCGCCGGTGGCAGGCGAGAGCAGCGCGGCATAGTCCTCCAATGTGCGCTCGAGGGGCCCGGCGTCGAGCGCTGCCTCGACCCGCGCGGGTCCGGCTCCCTCCGCGATGCCGAGGAGCCTGTCCATGGGCAGTCGCTCGAAGACGTCGGCGAATGTCACGTCGGGTACCGGTTCTACGAACCCCTCGTCGTTCGTCACGTCCGCTTCAGCTCCTCGAGGAACCCCGTGAGGGGGCTCGAGGCCTCGGCTCCCTCGCGCTCCGGCGCGCGGTCGGCGAGGAACGCCCCGCGCCCCGCCTCCACGCCGAGCCGGAAGGCCCGCGCCATACCGACCGGATCTCCGGCGACGGCGATCGCAGTGTTCACCAGCACGGCGTTGGCGCCGAGCTCCATCGCCTCGGCGGCATGAGACGGCGCACCGAGGCCCGCGTCGACGACAACGGGCACCGTCGCCTGCTCGACGATGATCTGGACGGCCTCGCGCGTGCGGACGCCGCGGTTCGATCCGATCCACGAACCGAGCGGCATGACCGTCGCGCACCCGGCCTCCTCCAGGCGCTTCGCCAGGATCGGGTCGGCGTTGATGTACGGCAGGACGGTGAACCCGTCGGCGACCAACGTCTCGGCCGCCTTCAGCGTCTCGACCGGGTCGGGTAGCAGGTACCGCGGCTCCGGCGTCACCTCGAGCTTCACCCAAGACGGCATGCCGGCCGCCCGCGCGAGCCGCGCGAGCCGCACCGCCTCTTCGGCGTCCATCGCGCCGGACGTGTTGGGCAGCAACAGATACCGCTCGGGGTCGATGAACTCGAGGATGTCGGGCCCACCGGTGGCGTCCGGATCTACTCGGCGGAGGGCCACCGTCACCATCTCGGTCCCCGAGGCCTCGAGCGCGTCGCGCATCACCTCGAACGAGCCGAACTTCCCCGTCCCGACGATCAGGCGCGAGCCGAAGCTCCGCCCGGCGATGATCAGAGGGTCCTGCGCGTCCACCGGCCTCCCTTCGCCAGCATTACCTGGTTCAGGTTCGCGGGTCGCCGGCGCCTCCAGCCGGCCTCTCAGCCCGGTTGCCCGAGCTCCCCGGTGTTCCTCACGCCCAGTATACGAGCGGTCGCGCTAGCGCCGGTGGGCGAGCTGGGCGAGCGCGATGTTGCGCTCGCGAATGACCTTCTTCCAGTCGCTCGACTTCGTCGAGAAGACCACGTCGGTAACGATCTGAAGGACGCCCAGGCCCAGCAGCGCCAATGCTGCCCAGCTCGGCGCGTCGGTCGCCGGCCAGAACGCAAGGGCGACGAACGGCGCCGCCTTCGTGGCGAGCGCGCCGGAGGCGTGCATGGCCGCCCGGGCGCCCGGGCTCGCCCTGAGGTAGGTCGTGTAGTCGGTCTTCAGGCCCGGCCGCGGCGGGAACGGCCCACCGAAGAAGTAGTGGATGAACCGGATTCGAGCCATGCGCCCCACCGCCCAGTGGGCAAGGCAGTGGAGCGAGACCGACCACAAGACCGCCGCGACCACGAGCTCGATGCCGGCGACCGTCTCATCAGACGTTCGCAACGCCACCACGATCGAGGCCGCCCCGGCCAGCGTTCCGACGATCAGCACCAGGTTCCCGAACCACACCGGGAACCGCAGCTTCACGGCTGACTCGAACGCCTTGCGGTCGATCCGGCCGGCCTCCTCGGCCCAGTGCCGCGAGAGCATCGGATCGAGCTTCACCCTGGCCAGCAGGCGCCAGAAGCCGAGCCTCCCGAGCTTCGTGTCCCCTGCATCGACCGCCGCCTCGATGCGAGCGAACGCGTCCTGGAATTCCTCCTCCGGCTCCTGCGCTTCGGTCACTTCCGCCCCCGTGCGCCCTAGAATGGTCGAGGACGCGCCCCCGGCCCCCACGACAGACTCGATTTAACGGGAGGATCAGCCACGTCCAGGAGCACTATCCCCGAGCGGGCCGCGGGCCGCCCCGAACCGAGAATGAGCCTAACCACCCTCGACGGCCGCTACCAGGTCGCCCTCCGCATCGCCTCCGGCGGGATGGGCGAGGTCTTCCGCGCGCGCGACGTCGTGCTCGATCGCGACGTGGCGGTCAAGGTGCTCCACCGGACGCTCGCCGGCGACCCCGGCTTCATCGAGCGCTTCCGCCGCGAGGCGCGGTCCGCCGCGAGCCTCAACCACCCGAACATCGTCGCCGTGTACGACTGGGGCGCGACCGACGGCATCTACTTCATGGTGATGGAGTTCGTCCGCGGCCAGAGCGTCCGCGAGCTGCTGTCCGCCTCGGGACGACTCCAGCCGCGCCAGGTCGTCGACGTCCTGCTGCAGGTACTGTCGGGACTGGACCACGCCCACCGACAGGGGATCGTCCACCGCGACATCAAGCCCGAGAACATCATGGTGACGCGCGAGGGCGTCGCGAAGATGGCCGACTTCGGGCTGGCGCGCGCGTACGCGGACTCGCGCGTGACCCAGGCCGGCACCGTGACCGGGACCGCGCAGTACCTCGCACCCGAGCAGATCCGCGGCGAGCCGGCCGACCCGCGCACCGACCTGTACTCGCTGGGCGTGGTCGCCTACGAGCTGTTGACGGGGCGCGTGCCCTTCTCCGGGGAGACTTCGCTCGCGATCGCCTACAAGCACCTCTCGGACCGCGTGCCCGCGCCGTCGAAGCGCGTGCCGAGCGTCACGCCCGGCCTGGACGGCTGGGTGGCCTCCGCCACCGAGAAGGAGCGCGAGCTCCGACCCGAGTCCGCGGCCGAGGCGCGACGGGACCTGGAGAGGGAGGCCGGCGGCCTGCCGCCCGCCCGTCCGATCGCCGAGCTGGCCCGCGAGCAGGCCTCCCCGGAACCGGAGGCCCGATCCGACGGGGCCACGACGGTCACGATCCCGCGGGCGCTCCCGCCCAGCACGAGGCGCCGTCGGGCACGCAGACGCTTCGCGGGCGTTCTACTCGCGCTGCTCGCCGTGGCCGGGGCGGCCTGGGGGACGTGGACCTACCTCATCCCACACTACGTACACGTGCCCTCGGTCGTCGGCCTCTCCACCGACGAGGCGCAGGCGCGGCTGGACGACGAGGGCCTTTCGGTGAAGCTCGGCAGGGGCGTGTACTCGAGCAGATACGAGCAGGGCGAGGTCGTCCGGATCGATCCCCCGGTCGGCACACGGATCGAGACGGGGACGAGGGTGACGCTCACGCCGTCGCTCGGCCCCGAGCCGGTCCCGGTGCCACCGCTCGAGGGGCTCACCCTGGAGCAGGCGGAGAGCGCGCTTGCCGAGGCGCACCTCGAGCTCGGAAGGGTGAGGAAGGCCTACAGCGAGACGGTTCCCAAGGGCCAGATCATCGACCAGAGCGTGAGCGTTGACGAGACCGCGCCCAGGGGCAGCCCCATCGACGTAACGCTGAGCAAGGGCCCGACGCCGGTCCCGGTCCCGAAGGTCATCGGCCTCACGGAGCGGAGGGCGACGGCGATCCTCGAGAGGGCCGGCTACACGGTCGCGACTCACGAGGAGTTCTCCGACACCGTCGTGCGCGGCCGCGTCATCAGCCAGCTCCCGGCCGCGAGGGACCTGCTGGCGCCCGGGCAGACCGTCACCATCACCGTGTCGCTCGGGCCGCCGGAGTTCCCGATGCCGAACGTAGTGGGGATGTCGAGCGAGGCCGCGGTCGCGAAGCTCCGAGAGATGGGGCTTGTGGTCGACGTGGTGCTCGTCACCGGGCAGTCCGGCAACACCGTCGTCTACCAGGAGCCGCCGAGCGGCACCATCGTGCACGCCGGCGACACAGTGAGGATCTTCATCGCGTGAGGATCGGGGCGCACGTCCCGACGAGGGGCGGGCTGCGCTCCGCGATCCACGCGGCCCGAGATTGCGGCGCGGAGGCCGTCCAGGTGTTCATCTCGAACCCGAGGGCGTGGGCCGCTCCGAACATCTCGCGGTCCGAGGCCGAAGGCTTCCGGGCCGCGTGGCTCGAGAGCGGCCTCGGTCCCCTGTTCGTCCACGCCCCGTACCTCGTGAACATCGCGTCGCCGAACCCGGAGTTCCTGCTCAGGTCCGTAGAACTCGCGAGGCGCTCGGTCGCGACGGCCGCGGCGGTGGGCGCGGCCGGATTCGTCGTACACGCCGGCTCCGGCGGCCCGGACGAGCCGGCGGCGGCCCTCGACCGGGCCGCGGCCACGCTTCAGACAGTGTCCGGAGGGGGCGATACGGCCGTCGTGGTAGAGCTGACGGCCGGCACCTCCGGCTCGGTCGCCGCCACCTTCCCGGAGGCCCGGCGGCTGTTCGAGGCCGTCGGGGACGACCGGCTCATGGTCTGCGCCGATACCTGTCACCTGTTCGCGGCCGGCTACGGCCTGGACGAGCCCGAGGGGGTCGAGGCGTGCTTCGAGGATCTACGGACGTGCGGGCTGGCCGATCGGCTGGTGCTGATCCACGCAAACGACGCGAAGTTCGCCCGCGGGTCGCACCGCGACCGCCACGAGCACATCGGCGAGGGAAACATCGGCCGCACCGGCTTCGCCGCGATCCTCGCGCGGCCGGAACTCAGCGGCCTCGCGATCGTCGTCGAGACGCCCGGCGACCTCGCGGCCCACGCCCGCAACATCGCCCTCCTCAGGGAACTGGAACCCGCGTACTAGTTCCCCGTGAGGGAGAAGTGCATGTAGTCCTTGATCGAGGTCCAGTTCCCGCCCCACTCCCAGCCGATGTCGACGAACGCTTGCACCACGACGTCGTCCTCGTGGACCATCCCGGGCTCGTCCAGCGAGCGATCGAGGAATCGCCTGCCGCGCGCGGGCAGCACGACGTCGCCGTTCACGTAGGGGTTCTGCACCGGGTTGATGTCGATCGCCAGGCCGTACGCGTGCTGGGACCAATTCGAGCCCCCGGTCGCGAGCCGGCAGTTGAAGCCCGACGTCACGTTCTTCCGTCCGAGAAGGTCGTCGTCCGCGCCGTAGGGCTCGATCATCCGCACACGCCTGATCGGAAAGCGATCGTTGAACAGCTCGTGGAACACGCCCAGGACCGGCTCGGCCTGCCGCCTTCGCACGATGAGCCTTCCGCGATGCGCCTCGCCGTCGAACCCCCAGTAGTCGAGCGTGAGGAGCCGGAGCCGGCGGATGGGAACCGGGCAGCCCGCGTGCCACGAGACGCCGGTCATCTTCTCCCGCAGCTCCGCGTCGATCCGCTCGATCGTCCCGACGAACTCCGGCCCGGCGATCCGGGCGCTCGGTGGCGATGCCGTCGTGAGGGGGCTCGCGGTGTGGGGAGCCGCGATCAAGAGACCAATGGTCAGGGCGAGGATGGCAAGACGCTTCACCTAGCTACGCCTCGAGCTCGGCGCGTGGGCCCTCCTGGTACGAGTAGCGCTCGTCCCCCCACGGGTCGGCGTGCGTGTGGTAGCCGCGAACCTCCCAGAATCCGCGCACGTTGTGGGCCGCGAACTCCAGCCCGTGAAGCCACTTCGCGCTCTTCCACGCGTAGCGCTTCGGGAC
>JBQTIP010000279.1:0-18567 GCA_052388025.1 Actinomycetota bacterium | reverse complement strand
ACGTCAACGACCCCGCCCTGCTGGTGGCTAAGGCCCTCGGCCGGACCGAGACGGTCGTGGTCATGGACGACAACGTCCAGCCCGAGGCCTACTGGCCCTGCTTCCAGGCGATCGCGAGCCGGCTTCCGTAGACGACGCCGGGCTATCGGCGAGACGGGGCGTTCGGGTACACTCGCGGCACGTGACAGAGGAACCCTTCGTCGAGGCTCGGTTCGTAACCGTGAGCGAGGTTGCCTCGCTCTTGCGAGTATCCAGGATGACCGTCTACCGGCTGATCAGACAGGGAGATCTGCCCGCGGTGCGGATGGGGCGCGCGTTGCGCCTCCGCGAGGACGAGGTCCACCGCTACATCGACGGGCGCTATACGGAAGCCGGCTGACCAACCCTCCACGGGCACGGAACCCGAGCCTCCGAGAAGGGCATGAGAACCCGCTCGGAGGCGATAGTGAACGAGCACGAGGCGCTCGTCGAACGAGCCGTGCGCTCGAATCGAACGGTGCTCCTGATCGGCGGGCTCGATTCCGGCAAGAGCACCCTTTCGCGGATGCTGCTTCGTGCGGCGGTCGAGGCCGGGCGCCCGGCCGCCTACCTCGACGCCGACGTGGGACAGAAGTCGATCGGACCGCCGGCAACGGTCACCCTCAAGATGGTCCGGGATTCCGCGGACATGGAGTCCGAGCGGCTCGCCGTCGCCGACGCCATGTCGTTCGTGGGCTCCACCTCTCCCCAGGGACACCTGCTGCCCGTGGTGACCGGAGCGGCGACCCTGGTCCTCTGGGGCCGGGAGCAGGGCGCCGATCTCGTCGTGGTCGACTCCAGCGGGATGGTCTCGGGCATCTACGGGCAGCTCCTCAAGTACCACAAGGTGGAGATGCTTCGGCCCGATCTGGTCGTCGGCCTGCAGCGAGGCGAGGAGCTCGGGCCGCTCTTGGGCGTGATCCAGAGGTTCTTCGCGACCGAGGTCGTGCCGCTCAGCCTTCACCCCGCGGTAGTTCCCACGACGGTCGAGCAACGCGCGGAGAACCGTGAGGCTGCTATGCGCCGGTACTTCTCGGGCGAGCTACACCGGTGGAGAGTCAAGCCGACCGTGTTCATGCCCGCGCTCCCACCCCTTTTCGATCTGGCTCAGCTCGACCGCCTGCTCGTGGGGCTGTCCGACGGCGCGGGCTTCTATCTTGGGATCGGCTACCTCGAGCACTCGAGCGACGAGGGCGTCCTCCGATTGATCTCGCCGGTGGCAGATGGCCCGAAGGCGCTTAGACTGGGGTCCGTCCGTCTGGAGGAGAGCTTCCGCGCCAAGCGCGTGGACCTTCGGAACCTGTTCGGGACCGAATGATGAGGGGAAACACGTGCCGTCGCTGATCAAGAAGCGCCGCAAGAAGATGCGGAAGAAGAAACACAAGAAGCTGCTGAAGAAGACCCGCTGGCAGCGGCGCCAACAGGGCCGCTAAGAGGGCCGGGCCCCCGATGCGATCGACGGGGCCGGATCAGGGCCGGGGACTGCGGGAGCTCGCCCTCGTTGCCGCCCTCGCGATGCTCGCCGCCGCGTGCAGCCGCGGGAGCGAGGGAGGCTCGGCCGCGCCGGCGGATTCGCGGGTAGTCCGGTTCCGTTCCGCGGACGGCGTGCTCCTCGAGGGGCGCCTGTTCGGCAGCGGGGGCGTGGGTGTGGTCCTCTCCCACATGCTTCCCGCAGATCAGAGCTCCTGGTACGAGTTCGCGGAAAGACTCGCCGCCGAGGGGTATCTAGCCCTCACCTACGACTTCCGGGGCTACTGCCCTGGGGAAGACGCGGGGTGCTCCCAAGGGGAGAAGGATATCGCCGCGATCTGGCAAGACGTCGTGGGAGCCGCCGAGTTCCTCCGCTCCCGGGGTGCCACGCGGATCATGCTCGTTGGCGCCAGCATGGGAGGCACAGCCTCGCTCGTAGCAGCTGCCCGGGGCGGCCCGCTGGCGGCCGCGATCGTCACGCTGTCGGCGCCGACGTCGATCGAGGGCCTCGTGGCCGACCCTTCGGCGCTTCAGCAGATCCAGGCCGCCAAGCTGTTCCTTGCCGGCGCGCTAGACGCCACCGCTGCCGCGGCGGCTCAGGAGCTCTACGATCAGTCCCCGCCCCCCAAGCGGGTCGAGATCCTGCCGTCGAGCGACCACGGAACGGATCTCCTCACGGGTAACCAGGCGGAGGCAGTCCGTACCTTGATCCTCAACTACCTGGACAAGTACTCGCAGACCGGATGACGCTTAGCCGTCCGATCGTGTTCCTGAGCGACTACGGGCTCACGGACGGGTTCGTCGGCATCTGCCACGGCGTCATCGCCCGCGCCGCGCCCGACGTGCGCGTGATCGACTTGACCCATGCGGTGCCGAGACATGACGTCCTGCGCGGAGCGCTGACGCTGGCCGGCGCGGCTCGGTTCATGCCCGAGCGGGCCGTGTACCTCGCGGTCGTGGACCCGGGCGTCGGCTCGGCGCGTCGCTCGATCGCCGTGGAGACCGCATCCGGGGCCCACCTGGTGGGTCCGGACAACGGACTCCTGTCCATCGCCTGGGGTGAGCTCGGCGGCGAGACGGGGGCGGTCGAGATCTCTTCCGACCGTATCTTGCTCGAGCCGGTCTCGCGGACCTTCCATGGCCGCGACGTCTTCGCGCCCGCCGCCGCGCACCTCGCCCACGGTAGCTCGCTCCCCGAGCTCGGTCCCTCCATTCCGACGGGCGAGCTGCGCCGGGTCGCCCTCCCTCCGGCGCGGGTTCGGGGCGGCCGGGTCGACTGCGCCGCCGTCGGCCTGGACCGCTTCGGCAACGTCCGGCTGAACATCGGCCCGGGAGACCTGGCGACCGCAGGCCTCGCGCTCTCGTTCCGTCTGGGCCCACATGCGTTGTCGGTCGTCGATGCGTTCGCCGACTCGCCCGAGGGCGAGCCGGCTGCCATCGTCGATTCCGACGGCTTCGTGACGCTCTTCGTGAACCGCGGCAGCGCCGCCGAGCGCCTGGGGATCCGCGCCGGCGATCGGCTGACGCTGGAATGAGGTGCGCGGTCAGGAAGTTGGGGAGATCGCCGCGGTCGGGAAGGGCGTGCCCGAGACCGGTCCCGGAAGGGCCCCCCGGTCGCGGGAGGCGATCACGAGCTGATAGATCGCGGCCGCGGAGAGAAGGACGAGCAGGAAGATCAGCGTGATGAGCGTGAAGCGCCGCACGGACCGAGGCTAGCATGGGGACCCATGGGACAGTTCGAGGTCAGGCGGGGATGAGGAGCCGATCCTCGCAGAACTCGCGGTTGCGCACGAGGACCTGGCGGAGAGCGGTCTCGTCGCCCAGATACTGGCGCAGGTCGAGCTCCAGCGCGATCGTGCCGTCGAAGCCGTCCGAGGCGAGCAGGCCGAGGAACTCCGAGATCGGGAGGATGCCCTGGTCCACCGGGAGGTGCGAGTCCCATCCCTTGCCGGCGTTGTTTGATAGATGCACATGGACCAGCCGGTCGCGCAGCCGCAGGAACGTCTCGAGTAATTCGAGCCCCGCCACCGCCGCGTGGCTCGTGTCGAGCACCAGGTGGGGGAAGCGCTCCAGGTCTTCGATCGTCTGGCCCGCGTGGAAGGCGAGAACGCGGTCGCCGCGCAGCCGCAGCGGGAACATGTTCTCCATGGCCACCGTCACGCCCGTGTGCGCCGAGAGCTCGGAGACGCGCTCCTCCAGCCACCGGCGGTACTTCGCCTGCCAGCGATAGGGAGGATGGATCACGACGAGAGGTGCGCCCACGTCCTCCGCCAGCTCGATCGCCCGGTAGATCTTTCCGACCGGCTCGGTTCCCCAGACCTTGCGGGTGATGAGCAGGAACGGCGCGTGGATGGCTTCGACCCGCAGCCCGAACTCCCTCGCGAGGTCCGACAGGAGGTGTGGCTCCTGCGTCGCCGGATCCCGCGTCACCATCACCTCGACGCCTTCGTAGCCTGCCTCCGAGATGTGCCGGAGCGCCTCTCGGAGCGGGCGCGCGAAGAACGGCGCGGTCGAACACAGGAGCTTTGGGGAACGGTGGCTCATCCGGCGCCATTGTAGCGGCGAGCCCCGGAGCGGCCGCGTATGCTCCCGGCCATGTGGGTCTTCCCGCTCGCCGCCGCGGCGCTCGCGCTGGCCTTCGCGTCCCTCCTTCTCCGGCAGCTCCTGGCCCGCCGTCGCTCCCATCAGGCCTTCTGGGCCATCGCTCTCCTCATGTACGCGGCCGCATCGCTGGCGCTCTTCCTCGGCGTGATAAACGGCTGGACCTCGGCCGAGTACCGCGTCTACTGGCTGTTCGGTGCGGTCCTGAACGTCCCCTTCCTGGCGCAGGGTGAGATCCAGCTCCTTGTAAGGAGCCGGCCCGTCACCGCGGCGTTGGTGGTTCTGCTCGTGTTCGGGACCGCGTTCGCCCTGGCGCGTGTCCGAACGGCCCAGATCGACCCCGCGGCGCTGATCCGGGACCTGCCGCTCGGCAAGGAGGTCTTTCGGAACGATCCGTTCGTGCTGGACCTCGCGAGGTACTTCGCCTTCCCCGCGTACTTCATCCTCCTCGCCGGAACCCTGTGGTCGGCCCTGCGGATGCGCCGCGCCCCCGAGCTTCGGAACCGGTTCCTCGGCACGCTGGGGATCGCCATCGGGGCGACCATCGTGGCGGCCGGCTCGGCCTTCGCGGCGACGGGCAGCTTCGTCGGCTTCTCGCTCACGCTCACGGTCGGGATCGGCGTGATGTTCTGGGGATTCCTGCGCGCTTCCCGCCCCGGGCTGCCTCACCCCCAAGCGGAGCCGCCGAAGGGCGTCGGCCGCTCCGCGTAGCAGCACCTGAAGACTTTCCCCGATACCCGTAATCCACCGGGCCCGCCCGCGCGAAGCATGGCATGACCGTCGCCGAGGGGAGGTGACGAAGCTACCGCCGCGGAGGACGGCCTTCGTGGGTGGCCTCGACGGTCGAAGGCATCTTTCCAACTCACCGAGGAGGTATTCCGTTGCGTAGCACTGTCATGCGATTCCGCAAGCGAGCGATCGCGGCGGCGGCGACGATGGCGCTTGGGGTGGGGCTCTTCGCGGGCCTCGGCCCGATGTCCGGCGGCGCGTCCAGCCACCGTGAGGCACCGCTCATCTCGGGCGATCCCCAGGTGGACGGCACGGACCTGTGGGCGTTCGTTAGCCCGGACCGTCCCGACACCGTGACCCTGGTGAGCTCTTGGCTTCCGCTCCAGGAGCCCGCGGGTGGCCCGAACTTCTTCCCGTGGGCCCCGGGCGCCCGCTATGACATCAAGATCGACAACAACGGCGACGCGAAGGCCGACATAACCTACCGGTGGATCTTCACCGATCACCGCCGGGACGGGGGCAACTCGTTCCTCTACGCGAACGGCCCGGTGACCTCGCTCGACGACGAGAACCTGCTCTTCTACCAGACCTACGATCTGCTTCGGATCGTTGCCGGGAAGAGCCCGAAGACCGTCGTCGACGACGCCATCACCGTGCCGAGCAACGTGGGCGGGGCCACCATGCCGGACTTCCCGGCGCTCTCGGATGAGGGCGTCGTGGCATACGGCGGCGCGCCAAGCTACACGTGGGCCGGCCAGTCCGACGACCCGTTCTTCCTGGACCTTCGGGTGTTCGACCTCCTCTACGGGGGCAACCTCTCCGAGGTCGGGGACGACACGCTCGCCGGGTTCAACGTGAACACGATGGCCCTGCAGGTCCCGAAGGACGACCTGGCGGCCGACGGCGACGCTGCCGCCAACCCCATCGTCGGGGTCTGGACCACCGCCGCTAGGAAGGCGGGCGGGAAGTTCGTCCAGGTCTCGCGCCTGGGCATGCCGCTCGTGAACGAGGTCGTCATCCCCTACAAGGACAAGGACAAGTTCAACGCGTCCCTGCCCAAGAACGACGGGCAGTTCCTGTCATACGTGACCGAGCCCGAGCTTCCACAGCTGATCGAGCTCGTCTACGGGATTCCCGCGCCGGCGACGCCGCGGGACGACCTGGTCGCCGTGTTCCTGACCGGTGTCGCGGGGCTGAACCAGCCCGCGGGGGTGACCCCGAGCGAGCAGCTCCGCCTCAACATGTCGATCAACCCGGATAACGAGGGCTGTGCGGCGTTCTCGCGGCTGGGCGTGATCGGCGGCGACATCTGCGGGTTCCCGAACGGCCGGCGCCTCGAGGACGACGTGATCGACATCGCGCTGCAGGTCGTCGAGGGGTTCCTGCTGGGTCAGGAGACCGGCCTGGGCGACGGCGTTGACGCGAACGATGTCCCGTTGCTGGGCTCGTTCCCCTACGTCGGCTACTCGCACTCCGGGTCGGACGCCGACCCGCACTGATCGACGGGCACACGGATGGAGGGGCCCGGCAGGGCCGGGCCCCTCGGTCCTCGGGGGACTGGATGATTTCGCGAGCGGGCAAGGTCGGGGTGGCAGCGGCGCTGTCGCTGGCGCTCTTCGTGCTGGGGGGCATCGGCGCGTTCAAGAGCCTCCGAACCGATTCGGACTCGTCCGCGGTCACGCCTTCGTCGGGGGCCCTGTCATCGGCGTCGGCGGTGGGGTCCGGTTCGCTCGTCCAGGGCATCGTCTCGCTGCAGGAACGCCTTCGCGCGGTCCCGACGGACTGGCGCTCCTTCGCTTCCCTGGGGTTCGCGTATGTCCAGCAGGGCAGGATCACCGCCGACCCGAGCTACTACCCGAAGGCGGAGGGGGTCCTCCAGCGTTCGCTCGACATCAACGGCCGGGACAACTTCGACGCCATGGTGGGCATGGGGGCATTGGCCCTCGCCCGCCATGACTTCGTGGCCGCCCTGGAGTGGGGACGGCGGGCACTCGAGATCAACCCGTACAACGGCAACGTCTACGGGGTGGTCGGGGACGCGCAGCTCGAGCTGGGGCGATACGACGAGGCCTTCGAGACGTTCGAGAACATGCTCGCCACGCAGCCCAGCCTCGCCGCTTACGCGCGTCTCTCATACGCACGCGAGCTGCAGGGCGACGTGCCCGGCGCGATCCGCGCCATGTCCCAGGCACTGGAGGCCGCCGGCACGGCCGACGATCGCGCGTGGGCGAGCTACCAGCTCGGAGAGCTCTGGTTCAACAGCGGGCGGCTGGCGCCGGCCGCGCGGCACTATCGGCAGGGAGTGGGGCTGTCGCCTTCCTTCGTGCCCGCCCACGCAGGACTCGCGAAGGTGGCGTGGGCGAGAGGGCGCGTCGACGAGGCCATCGAGCGATACACATGGGTGGTCGAGCGGTACCCCTTGCCCGAGTACGTGATCGCGCTGGGCGACCTGTATGCGGCTGTCGGAAGAACCGACCTTGCCGAGCAGCAATACGCGCTGGTTCGGGCGGAGCAGCAGCTGTTCCAGGCGAACGGCGTCAACGTTGACCTGGAGCTCGCTCTGTTCGACGCCGACCACGGCCGACCCCAGGAAGCTCTCGAGACGGCGCGGGCCGAGTGGGAGCGCCGCCACAGCGTCCACGTGGCCGATGCGCTGGCCTGGGCGCTCTACGCGAACGGCATGTACGCGGAGGCCGCGCCCTACGCGGAGAAGGCTCTGAAGCTCGGCACCCCGAACGCGCTCTTCCTGTTCCACGCCGGGATGATCCGGCTGAAGCTCGGCAACGAAGGTGCGGCTCGCGCGTTCCTCTCCCGCGCCCTCAGGACCAACCCGCACTTCTCCATCTTGTACGCGCCCCTGGCCGAGCGGACGCTGGCGACCCTCGGAGGCGGGCCGTGACGAGATCCCTCCCTCGCGGGCTGACCATCGGGGCGATGACACTGGGCTTGACTCTATGGCCCGCCGTTGCCGCGATCGCCCATCCGCTCGGGAACTTCACGATCAACCTCTACAGTGCCATCCGCCTGACCCCGGGCCAGGTTCGGATCGACTACGTCGTCGACATGGCCGAGGTTCCCACGTTCCAGGAGCTGCCTGCGATCGACGCGGACGGCGACGGACTGCCGAGCGACGCGGAGCTTGCAGCCTGGGCCGAACGGAAGGCCCCGGAGCTCCTCGACGGGCTGTCCCTCGACGCCGGAGGGGATCCTGTCGAATTTCGGGTCGTGTCCAGCTCGGCGGGCCTGCGCCCCGGGCAGGGCAGCCTGTCGATCCTCCGGCTCGAGGCGACGTTCGCGGGGAACCTGTCGGAGTCCGGGAGCCTTGAGTTCCGGGACGACAACTTCCCGGGCCGGCTCGGATGGCGGGAGATCACGGCGGTGGGAGAGGACGGCACCGCGCTGGAGAGCTCGTCCGTACCGGCCCGGAGCGTGAGCGACGGCTTGCTCTCCTACCCGCAGGACCTGCTCTCGAGCCCGTTGGACGTGCGGACGGCGACGATCAGGTACGCGCCCGGAGTGAGCGCGAGCATCGGCGGTGACCCCGCGTCCGCCGAAGTTGGCAGCCAGGCGCGCCCCGGCGTGACGGGCGGCGCGTTCGCCGGTCTCGTGTCGCGGACGGGGCTCTCCCTTCCGATCGTTGCGTTGTCGCTCCTGCTGGCGGTGGGCTTCGGAGCCCTCCACGCCATCGGTCCCGGTCACGGCAAGACCCTCATGGCCGCCTACCTCGTGGGGGCCGGCGGAAAGCTCCGTCAGGCCGTCGCGGTGGGCGGCGCGGTCTCGATCATGCATACGGCTTCGGTGCTCGGCCTCGGGCTCCTCGTGGTCTTCGCCCAGGGACTGTTCCCGCCGGAGCGGGTCTACCCCTGGCTGGGTCTGCTGTCGGGGGTCGTGGCGATCGGGCTCGGGGCGGGCCTGCTGGTGGTGCGGCTGGGGGTCTGGGGAAGCCAAGGGCGATCGAGCTCGCATGCGGGCGTCGATCACGCGGATCACGCCGGCGACCACGGCCACGCCCACAGCCACCAGCACCCGGACGGCCCGGTGCTCTCCCGGAAGGGGCTGCTCGCGCTCGCCGTGGCAGGCGGGATCCTGCCCTCCCCGACGGCGCTCGTCGTCCTCCTGGCAGCCATCGCGCTTCACCGGGTGGCGTTCGGACTGGCCCTCATCGGCGCGTTCAGCGTCGGGTTGGCGGCGGCGCTGGTTGTCGTGGGGATCCTGGCGCTCCGGGCACGTGAGCTCGTATCCCGGAAGATGTCCTCGATGTGGGGCCGTCTCGTCCCGGTGCTCTCCGCCTCGGCGATCGTTGTGGTCGGTCTCGTCTTGACGATCCGGGGCGTGACCCAGATCTAGAGGCTGGCCTCCCCAAGCCAGGCGCCGGACGGCTCCGCCGGCGTGCTCTCGGCGACCTCCTCCGTGATGAGAATCTGGTCGTAGCGGCTCACGTCCGCCGTCACGACGAGGACGACCAGGCCGTTCTCCGGCTCGAACATGTCGCCCACGGGTACGAACCGTCCGTTGCTCCCGAGCCACACCTGGTACGAGTGGCCGGGACCGGGCGCCGGAACATCGGTGCCGACCAGGTACATGCGCCTCACGCTCGAGCCGGAGATCTCGACGAGCCGGCCTCCGCCGGTCTCCCGGCTCCGGAGCGTTGTCGGAGTCGAGCCGGGCAGCGCCGCCGTAGTTATGGCGTCCACCAGCCTGCTTCGGAGGCCCTCGGCCCTGGTCACACGGCTCGCGAGAGATACGGAGAGGCCGGCCATTCCCACCACGGCGGCCACGCCGGCCGCCCCTACGACGAGCGAGAAGCGGCGGCGGGCGACGGGGACGTCGCTCAGTGCGCGGTGGATCCTCGGCAGGACCAGGTTGGGTGGCGGCAGGGGGGCGGCCGCCAGGGCCAGCTCGCCGGTCACGGCCTGGAACCCGACCAGCGTGTCGCGGCAGAGCGCACACGCCGGCACGTGCTCGGAGAGCAGGCGGTCGGCCGCCTCAGCGTCCTCGCCGGAGAGGCTGCGGAGCACGTAGCCGGCCAGCAGCTCGTCGATGCGGTCGTGGTCTTCGCTCACGTCAGTCCTCGCGATACAGGGCTCGGCGAAGCTTACGCATCGCCGCCAGCGTTCTGGTCTTCACGGTCCCTACCGGGATCCCGAGCTCCTCGGCGATCCGGGTCTGGGTCAAGCCGCCGAAATATGCCATCTCGAGCACTCGTCGTTGATCTGGCGGCAGCGTCTCGAGGGCATCGCGGACCTCCCGGCGACGCTGCACCAGGTAGGCGCCGTCGACGACGGCGTCCGCAACATCTTCGCCATGAACCGGCTCGAGGTTCGCGATGCGCTGCGTGCGTCTCCGAAGGCGCTCCTCCCTGCGGACGGTGTCGACCGCGCGATGGTGCACCAGCGACAGGAAGAAGGTGCGGAACGGGCCGCGAGCTGGATCGTAGGCTTCCGGCGCGCGCCAGATGGCCAGGAACGCGTCGTGAACCGCGTCCTGGGCCAGGCTCCCCTGCCCGGTGACGCGGAGCGCGAGGCCGAAGGCGGCGGGGGAGTAGCGCCGGTAGAGCTCCTCGAAGGCGCCTCGGTCGCCGCCCAGCAGGCGGCGGTGCAGCTCGAGATCGGACCGGTCGCCCTCCTGCACGCCCCACTTTGTACCATCCCGGCCATGGGCGTCAGCGTGGTCATGTACTCGAGGCCGAGGTGCGGGCTCTGCGACGAGGCGCGCACGGTGATAGTCGCGGAGCGGTCGAGGACCTCCTTCGACTTCGAGGAGGTGGACATCGAGGGCGATGACGCCCTCGAGCTCGAGTACGGCATCCGCGTCCCCGTCATCCTGGTGGACGGGGAGGAGCGATTCGAGGGCTCGGTCGATCCAACCGCGCTCGCGGACGCGGTCCGGTGATGAGCTTGCGCATTTGAGAACGTTTCACAATCGCGCTAACATCCCGCCCGTGCTCCCCAGGGACCCATTGTGAGAGAGCGTTCCATCCCGGAGGCCACGGTCGGTCGGCTGCCGATCTATCTCCGGGCGCTGGTGGAGATCGCCGAGGGGGGGACGGCGACGATCTCCTCGGAGACCCTGGCCGAGGCCGCCGGTGTGAACTCCGCGAAGGTGCGCAAGGATCTCTCTCACCTGGGCTCCTACGGCACTCGCGGGGTCGGCTACGACGTGGCCTATCTCATCCATCAGGTCCGGCGCGAGCTCGGCCTCACGCAGCACTGGCCCATCGTGATCGTGGGCATCGGAAACCTCGGCCACGCCTTGGCCAACTATCGGGGCTTCGCCGAGCGAGGGTTCCAGACCGCGGCCCTCGTCGACTCCGATCCCGCCAAGCTCGGGGAGGTCGTCGGCGACCTCGCCGTGTGGCCGATCGAGGATCTGCCGAGGATCGTGCGCGAGCACGACATCGCGATCGGGGTCATCTGCACACCGGCCACGGCCGCTCAGGAGGTGGCCGACCGCCTGGTGGCCGCGGGCATCCGGTCCATCCTCAACTTCGCCCCCGCAGTGATCGCGGTCCCCACGGGCGTGTCCGTCCGCAAGGTCGATCTCGCGATCGAGCTCCAGATCCTCGCCTTCTACGAGCAGCGGAAGGCAGCCCTGGCCGACGTAAGGCGCCGCGGCCGCGCGGTCGCAGACCTGGCCAAGGTCTGACGCGAGGCAGAATCGGCCGGCTGCCCGCTACTTGTCGACGGTGATCCACATGACGATGAAGATCGCGACGACCATGGCGCCGAACAGGATGAACTGGACGCTTCCCTGGTCGAGCAATGGGGTGGCCAGCACGCTCGTCTCCTCCTAGGCGGGCCCGTACCAGGGCGGGGCCGTCCCGCCGGTCAGGAACTCCTTGCGCTTGCGCTCGGCCCGATCCAGGAGCGGGAGGTGGATCGCGAGCCCCAGGACCGATCCGATCAGGAACATCCACGAGTAGCGCTGCACGCTCCCGCGGTCGTGATACGCGTACACCGTGATCATCGGCCCGCCGCCGTTGAAGAACGCCCGTGCGGCGACGAGCGAGACGTCCCCGGACGTCGCGAAGCGGATGTCCTGCACCGTGAACGCAGTCCCAACGATCGCATCGTGCGCCTCCGGCTCGAGTCCGAGATCCTCGTTTGCCTGCCCTGCCAGGAACGTCTGTATGGAGCTCGTGGCCGACTGGACGGCCCCGGAGATCTCCTTGCTCGGGCTCGCGCCCGGCGCCTTCCACGGTCCGCCGGGGTAGCTCGCGAACTCCGGATACTCGGCCGAGGAGACGCTCTGGCCGGCCGCTAGCGGTACCCATGCCGGGTCGGTCCCCCTCGGGCCGAGGTTGACCGGGGTGGTGGGGCCCTGCGAGTAGAAGCCGAACACCCAGACCGCGGAAAGCAGGATCATCCAGCCGAAGAACGAGACCGCGAGCACCAGGTAGCCCATCCGGCGCCCGAAGACGGCCGCCAGCATCAGGAGCACGCTGCCGATGAACAGGACGAACGCCACTACCACGGCGAGCCCGCCCTTCGCGAGCGTCGCGCAGTCGATCTGAAACCCGATGCAGGTGCCGGCCGCGATCATGGCGTGATGTTCGTCGTCGCCGGGGGCTTCTCGTCGAGCGGGACTTGCTCGATCGCCCGCTTGGTCGCCTCGGGGTTCAGGCAGACGTTGTCCTTGAACGGCACATCCTGGATGGACAGAAGGTAGTTCACGATGTCCGAGATCTGCTGATCGTCGAGCGCGCCGGCGTATCGGATGCTCCAGGATGGCATAAGCCCGCGGCCCTGCCGGATCGTGGTGTAGACGTCGTTCAGGCTGTAGATGGCGGGGTGGCCGGCGAACGGGCCGCCGCAAACCGTGGTGAGGTCCGGGGTGGGGACCACGACCCCCGTCTTCGTGTCCAGGATCTGGCTTCCCCGGAGCTCCGGGCCGTGGCAGCGGACGCAGCCGATGCCGGTCTGGTTCTCCTCCGAGGAAAGCTGCACGGCATCCTTGCCGCGTTCGATGGCGTCGGTCTTCAGCGCTCGTTCCTGCGCGAGGTTCTCCGAGGGCTCCCGCAGCCAAGTAAGAGGGATCCAGATCACGAAGAACACGACCAGGAGCACGCCCCATCCCTGGAGCTTGTTTAGGAGCGGCGTCTCCAGGTCGGGGTCGGAGGGGCCGGGTCGCATCGCGGGCGGGATGTCCGGGCTCTCGGCCTTCGTGCGGCCACGCAGGGCGATAGTTGCACCGGCGATGGCGATGAACACCACCCCTCCGGCGGCGAGGATCAACCCCTGGATCCTGGTGAGGGCGAGCATGCCCGTCATCCCGCCGCCACGCAGAACGGTCCCGCCTGGTCCTTGCCCGTCGTATCGGTGCCTCGGGGCGGTCCGATGATGACCCGCGTCGTGTCGACGAAGACGGTGCCGGCCTCGTCGACCTGGATCGCGAACCGGTCCATCCCCCTCGGGGCCGGACCCAGCTTGTACTCCCCCGCGGTGTTGTACTTCGACCCGTGGCACGGGCACTCGAACCACTGCGACTCCAGGCAGAACGGGACCCGGCACCCGAGATGGACGCACCGCTGGTAAAGGGGCATGAGGCCCTGGGCGGCGACGCCGGCAGCCTCGTAGTCCGCGTCGGCGGTGGGGCTTCCCTCGTAGGGCACGATGTAGAAGCGCCCGGCCCCGAAGTAGAACGGCTGGCCCGTCTGCTGGATCTCGGCCGTGATGTCTTCGATGCTCCCCGCGTTCACGATCGAGCCGAACCCTCCGCGAAGGCTCGGCCACAAGAAGGCGACGGTAGCGCCACCGAACTGGGCGGCGAACACCGAGAACGAAAGGATCAGCGATTTCCGGAAGAACTCGCGGCGGGAGACGGGCTTCGAGGCCTTGGCGGCCGGCTCGGGCGGGAGAGCGTCGGGCCGGCCGGGGCCGGTCTCGGCCTGGGCACGGGCGGCCTTCCGGGCCCGCACGAAGGACAGGCCGAACAGGATGGCGAACAGGTCGAGCACGACCACGACCACGATGGCCGCGACGGTGCCGCTCGAGATGGCAAGCGCGGTCGTCACAGCTCGAAGAACACCCCCTGAGCCCACGGCCAGATCCAGTTGAATCCCGGGCCGCGGAAGAACGACCCGATGATCGTGAGCACGGCGCCGAACATGAAGAGCATCGTGAAGAGCGTGATGGCGAGCTTCCGATCGCCCGGCTTGGTGCTCGGATTCCGGTCGATGAAGGGAACGGCGGCCAGTCCCACCAAGATGAAGGTGGGGATGGTGACCCCGGCGACCATCGGGTGGAAGTACCGGAGCAGCTCCTGGAGCCCCAGGAAATACCAAGGGGCCTTCGACGGGTTCGGGGTGAGATTGGGGTTCGCCAGCTCGCGGAGCGGAGCGTTGACGAAGGTGGAGAAGATCACGAGTCCGGCCGACATCACGAGGAGCGCGATGAGCTCCTCGATCAGCAGGTGCGGCCAGACGTTGATCCGGTCGCCCTGCTCGCGCTCGACCCGCTGGATGCCTTCGGGCGGCACCAGGGCCAGGAGGCGGTGCTTCTCGGGAGCTCCCTTCTTGGGCTCGGGGACGTTGCCGGTCGGGGGCGGCGCGGTCCTGACCGGGGCGGTGGTTGTGGCGGCAGCCGAGGAGGCGTCGGACGCGGCGGGGGCGACAACGGAGGACGCGGCGGCCGCAGCGGGAGCGGCCACCGGCGCCCCGTCGGTCCGAGTGCCCGCGTCCGACGCGCTCGAAGGAGCCGCCCGGGCAGGCTCCTCGCCGTGCGCGGCCCGGTAGGCCGTGACGGCCGCCCGGCGGGCGCGACCTTCCGCGACGCGCCGGTCGGTGCCCTTGGCGAGCTCGGCCTCGAGCGTCTTGTCGAAGACCTCCTGGTCGAGCGGCGTCTCTTCGCGTCCGGCCATTTCCCCTCTCCCTACATCGGACCCGAGATTCCGCCGTCCTTGCGGATCCGCCAGAAGTGGACGGACAGGAAGAGCACGAGCACGAACGGCAGGGCGAGCACGTGGAGCACGTACCAACGGAGCAGCGTGTCGGGGCCGACCTCAGCTCCACCGAGCAAGATGAACTTGGTCCCCTGCGCGATGAGCGGCGAGTTCCCGGCGATCCCCTCGGCGATGGCGACCGCCCACCGCGAGAGCTGGTCCCACGGCAGCAGGTATCCGGTGAACGACAGCCCGAGCGTGAGGAACAGGAGGATGACCCCGACGACCCAGTTGAACTCTCGAGGCGGCTTGTAGGCCCCGGTGTAGAACACCCGAGCCATGTGCAGCGTCACGGTGATCACCATCAGGTGGGCGCCCCACCTATGGAGGTTCCGGACCAGATCCCCGAAGAACACGGCCGTCCGGATGTTCTGCATGTCGGCGTACGCCTGGGCCTCGCCGGTACCGGCCGTCGGCCGGTAGAAGAACATCAGGTAGATCCCGGTGACCGTGAGCAGGATGAACAGGAAGAACGAGAGCCCGCCCAGGCAGAAGGTGTAGGTCAGCTTCAGTCCGTGGCGCTTCATCTTGACGGGATGGAGGTGGTAAAGGACGTTGTTCATGGTGGCCAGGGCTCGGTCCCTCGACGTGTCCTTGTACCCCTTCCGGAACACCGAGCCGGGCCGGAACATCGACTTGTAGAACTCCGACTCGCGGACGCGATCCAGGACCTCTTGGGGCGACGGGGGCTTCAGCTTCATCCGGTGCCTAACCTTCCCCCTCGCTACTCCTCGTCGGCCTTCTGGGACATCGGAACCTCCGCCATCGTTCGCCTGCCTCCGGCGTCCTCCGGGAGCCGAGCGTAGTAAAGCGTGTCGGTCGGGCATCGGTCCACGCAGACCGAGCATCGCGTGCACGCGTTGTCGTCGACGACGAAGATCGCCGACGACGCGCCGACCTCAGCACCCACCGCGTCGTCCTCCGCGTCCTGGACGATCTCCGGCGACATCATGTAGATGCAGTTCCACGGACAGACGTCCTCGCAAGCGCGGCAGAGGATGCAGTTGTCCGGATCGAGCATCAGATGCTTCGGGGACCTCACGCCCTGTGCGAGCCACCCAGGGTCAACCGCCTCGAGCACGTAGTCGGTGTGAACGTCGACTTCTGTCTTGGTGAAGGGCATCAGGCATGCACCTCGAGCGTCATCGGTACCCACCTGCCGGCCGCGCGTCCCCCGTCTCCCCGCGCAGCTTGCGCCGGTGGTTCTGAAGCACGGCCGCGAGGACGTAGAAGGTCACCAGCGGGCCGGTGGAGAGCCCCATCGCGACGGCGTCGCGGAGCTTCAGCAGCCAGAAGCCGTTCGGCCCGGAGCCGTCCCACTTGAGTTTCGAGTCTGCGAAGTACAGCCAGAAGGACGGGATCACCGCGATCGAGATGAGTGAGATGAACGCGAGGACTAGGCAGAAGATCACCGCTTTCGTCCACGTCCACTCCCACGCCTTGAGGAATCGGTCCGACCGCTCGACCAGGGGCGCGAGCCTCTTCTCGACGGCCTTCGGGAGCGGAAGCTTCATGCGTTCCCATCCATGGTACCTTCCCCCCGTTTGTGAATCCCTTCACAAATCGCGGAAGACACTATCGTACGGAACGAGGGAGCCCGCAACCCAGCTCCGTCTTGGCCGTGAACCCGCTCTACACTGGTCGTTCGGGCACACCGGCCCAGGACGGGAACCAGCCTCCAGTGATCGCCGAGTTCGTTCAGGAAGCGCTTGCGTCGTGGTGGGCCCCGGCGCTCGCCTTCGCTGCGGGAGTGGTGTCCTTCGCCTCGCCGTGCGTGTTTCCTCTCGTGCCCGGATACCTGTCGTTCGTCTCGGGAGGGCAGGTAGAGGGGGAGCGTCCGGCGGTCCCGATCCTCCTGTTCATCGCTGGCTTCGCCGCGGTGTTCACGGCGCTGGGTGCGTTCACGCGTGTGTTCCATGGGATCCTCCGGTCCCCGGTGGGGATCCGAGTGACCGGCGGCATCATCATGGCGTTCGGGCTCCTCATGCTCCTCTACGCCTTGCGCGTCGGACGCCCCGGGCTGTACGCAGAGCGACGCCCGTTCCTCTCGAAGATCAGGCCGGGGAAGGCCTGGGCCTTCCCGCTGGGGGTCGCGTTCGGCGCGGGATGGACGCCTTGCATCGGCCCGGTCCTCGCGGGCGTGCTCACGATCGCCGCGGCGCAGGGCGGTTCGCTTCGAGGCGCCCTTCTCCTGTTCACGTACTCGCTGGGCCTCGGCCTGCCCTTCCTCCTCGTGGGGCTGGGGATCCGGCGGTTGATCGGCGCCCTCGCGTTCCTGAAGCGCAACTACCACTGGTTCGCCGGTGTCTCAGGGGCGGTGATGGTGACGATCGGCTTGCTCATCGTGACGAACCTGTGGGTTCGGATCCTGGGGCCGGTGCTGCGGGCGATCGGACGGTTCACGCCCCCGATCTGACCGGCGGTTCGGAAGATTCGGGTTCACCTAGAATCGGAGGAGCCGGATGTCGAGAGCCTCCTCGTCCATGACGCTCCGCCAGTCGCTCGCGCTAGTGTGGCGAACGCTCCGCTCCATGCGGACGGCGCTCGTCCTCCTCCTCTTGCTGGCCCTCGCCGCCGTGGCCGGCTCTCTGGTGCCGCAAGCCGCGAACTCGCCCCAGCGGGTCGCGCAGATGTTCGTCGACCATCCGCTGCGGGCGGAGATCTACAACAGGATCGGGCTCTTCGACGTGTACGGCTCCTGGTGGTTCACGCTCGTCTACACGCTGCTGCTGGTGTCGCTCGCAGCGTGCCTGCTCCCGAGGACCCGCGCCATGTTCCGGAACCTGGTGGCCAGGCCGGTGCCGGCGCGCGAGCTCGACGCGATGAGGCACTACGCGGAGCGGACGGTTCCGGGCGATCCCGATAGCGCCATCTCCGGCGCGCGGCGGGTGTTGCGTCGCAGGCTCTTCCGCGTGAGCCGGTCGAACGGCAGCGCGCCGGCCCTGGCGGCCGACAAGGGATTGGCCCGGGAGGGTGGGAGCCTGCTGTTCCATTGGGCCTTCTTCCTGATCCTCGTCGGTGTCATCTACGGCAAGGGAACCGGCTTCACAGGGCAGGCCGTGATCGTGGAAGGAGAGACGTGGACCCTCGCTCGGGCCAACTTCGACGGGAACCTCCGCACCGGCAGCCTTTTCGATGGAGAGTTCCCCGGGGCCCAGATCCACGTCACCGACTTCCAAGCCACGTACCGGCCGTCGGGCCAGCCGGCCGATTTCGTGACCCGTGCGGAGCTGCTCGACGCGGGGGGCGGTCTCACCGAGGCCGTCGAGATCCGCGTGAACCATCCCGCCAGCATCGAGGGCGTGAAGCTCTTCCAGTTCGGCTACGGCTGGGCCCCCAAGATCGAAGTGCGCCACGACGGCGATCTCATCGCGTCGAGCCACGTGGTCTGCCGGCAGGATCCTCCGCCGAAGGGGGTGAGCCCCTTGCAGTTCCCGTGGAACTGCGTCGTCAAGCTTCCTTCGCTCGACCCGCAGGTAGGGATCGAGTTCGTGCTGTGGCCCGACAGCCGCGCGTTCTTCGAGCTGCTTCGAACCGGAAGGCCAGTGGCGATGGTGCAGAAGTACGCGCCGCTCATGACCTTCACGTCCTACAGGGGGGACCTCGGGCTCACCGTCCCTCAGAGCATCGCGACGCTCGACAAGACCGGCCTGCTGAAGTGGAAGGACGGTGTTCTCCCGGCAGGCGAGACCGTTGATCTCGGCGAGGGGATCACGCTCTCGTTCCCCGACCTCCGGCAGTACACGGTGTTGCAGGTCAGCCGGGATCGTGGGCTTGGGATTATGCTGGCTGCGGCCATCCTGATCCTGA
>JBQTIP010000278.1:0-2722 GCA_052388025.1 Actinomycetota bacterium | reverse complement strand
GCTCCAAACGGACCGGCTCAGGAAGCTTCTTGAGGCGCGGAGCCTGAGCGTCCCGCGGGCGGCTCGGGCCACCAAGCACTCCGAGCCGACCCTCTACCGGATCCTCCGCGGGCGCAGCGCGAAGGATCAGAGCCTGGCGCGCCTCGCCACCTTCTTCCAGGTCTCGGCGGACTACCTCCTCGGCCTCTCGGACGTGGAGTCCCGGCCGGACCGCGACCTCTCCCCCGATCCCGACTTGGCGGCGCTCATGAACGAGTACTCCGTGATCAGGGGGCTGCCCGATGACGTCCGCGACGCCTATCTCGCCTTCAAGCGACTCGCCATGGACCTCGCCCTCAGGGCGCTGCGCTAGCCTCGCTCCGTTCGCCGCGATCCTCCTGGTCGTGCCGCTCCTGGCCTGCAGCCGGGAAACGCCGGCGGCGCGGATCAATGCGTACCTCACATCCGTCCACGGCCATATTGCGGACCTCGCTGACCCCAACGCCCGGGCAGCTAAGCTCATCGGCGCCGTCGGGACGGTCGGCCGGCTCCCGGACGACGACGTCCGGGTCCAGGCGATCAAGGCCCTCCAGATCCTCATCATGGAGCGCGACGAGCCTCGCCGGGCCCTCAAGAACTCCCAGCCGCCACGCGACGCGGAGAAGATCCACAGCCTGCTCGTCGAAGCCGAGGGGGAGATGGACCAGGCCATCGTCGACTGCATCACCTACCTCCGCGACACCGATGACGCCGAGCTCCGTTCCGCCCTCGCCCACGCCGAGCGCAGCGTGCAGCTGAAGAAGGTCTGGGACGACACCGTGAAGCTCGCCCGGGGGTCTTCGTGAAGGAGGTCGTTTACATGCGCGTCAGCACCGAGGACCAGCGATGAAGCTCCTATGCGCCTGGTGTGAAAAAGAGGGGCGGCCCGCCGTCCTCGCGGAGGTGGAGCCCAAGGACGACCCCACGCCCACCCACGGCATGTGTCCTGAGCACCGGCTGCAGGCGGAGAAGGAGCTCGAGGCCCTGCGGAAGAAGATCGATCCGTGAAACTTCCCGGAGGGCCCTCGTGAAAGCCGTCATCTACCTGCGCGTCAGCACCGAGGACCAGGCCGACAAGGATCTCTCGATCCCCTCGCAGGAGCGGGCCGTTCGGGAGTACGCGGGCCGCGAGCGGGTGGAGCTCGTGGAGCCGCCCTTCACGGATGCCGGCGAGAGCGGGACGTCCATCCGGCGCCGCACGGCCTTCCAGGACATGCTGGTCTTCCTGCGCGAGCACCGCGACATCGGGGCGGTCCTGGTCTACAACTACGCGCGGTTCGCCCGGAACCTCTACGACGCCGTGGTCCACGAGCATCTGCTGGCGAAGCTCGGGGTCCGCGTGATCTCCGTCACCCAGCCCATCCAGGACACCCCCGAGGGCGCGCTGCTCAAGACGATGGTCCAAGCCTTCGACGCGTACTACTCGGACGTCCTCGCCCGCGACGTGCTCCGGGGGATGCGCCACCGGGCCGCGAACGGCTCCTGGGTCGGCGGCAACATCCCCTACGGCTACCGGGTGGAACCGGTCGACGACCCGGCCGGGACGGTCCGGCGCCGCCTCGTTCCGGACCCGCTGTCGGCCGCGGTCGTCCGCCGGAGCTTCGCGGCCTACCTCCAGGGCGCGGGGCCGAACCGGATCGCCGCCGGCCTCAACACCGACCGGATTCGCGCCCCCGAGGGGCGCGCCTGGCTCCGGCAAGCGATCCTCCGGATCCTTCGCAACGAAGTCTACACCGGGGCGCTCCTCTGGGGCCGCCGCCAGAGCAAGGCGGGGCGCGTCGCGCCCGTCCGGACTCCCGGCTCCCACGAGCCGGTCGTGGATCCGGAGACGTTCGCGGCGGTCCAGGCGCTCCTCGACCGCCGGGCCGACCTTCACCCGAAGCGCCGCCACTCCGACTACCTCCTCTCCGGGCTCCTCCGGTGCGGCCTCTGCCAGGGGGCCTACACCGGAGCCAGCGCGCGGGGCAAGGCCAAGAGGCTGTACCGGTACTACGTCTGCCGGCGCCAGAGCCAGGGCCACTGCGCCGGCAAATCCTTCTCGGCGCCGGCCCTGGAGCGGCACCTCCTCCGGGCGGTCGCCGACAACGTCTTCTCCGACGACAACCTCCGCACCGTGACGAAAGAACTGCAAGGCTCGATCGCCAGGCGCCTCGCGGAGGCGGGGTCCACGACGACCTCGCTCCGCGCCGAACTCCGCCAGCTCGAGACCGGCCTCGGGAACCTCTACCGCCTCGCCGAAAGCGGCCACGCGGAACACGCCGTCCTCGGTCCTCGGATCACGGAACTCGGCCTTCGCCGTCGCCAGATCGAAACGGAGCTCGCCCGTCTGGAACGGGAAGCCGCGACCCCGCCCGTCGACGAAGCCGCCGCCCTCCGCTTCGGCCGGATCGCCAGAGACCTCCTGCTCAGGGCGGATCCGCAGACACTCAAAGCCTTTTTCCATCGAGTACTGGTCTCCATCCTCGTCCGCCCGGACGGTATCACGGTCCGATACCGATACCCGACCGACCCGACAGATGGGGGGGGACCACCGGATGGCAGGAATAGGCGGGACGGGCCTTCGTCTATGGGAGCGGTTGGTGGCCCTAGCAGGACTCGAACCTGCGACGCAGAGTTTAGGAAACTCTCGCTCTGTCCCCTGAGCTATAGGGCCACGCGCCCGACGCCCGGACCCTCAGAACTGGACCAGGGAAAACACCTCCTG
>JBQTIP010000277.1:0-3370 GCA_052388025.1 Actinomycetota bacterium | reverse complement strand
CCTGCACCTGGTCGTCCTCGGTCAGGATCTCGATCTTCACCTTGGGCACGAAGTCGACCTGGTACTCGGCGCCGCGGTAAACCTCGGTGTGGCCGCGCTGGCGCCCAAACCCCTCCACCTCGGTGGCGGTGAGGCCGTTCACGCCGATCTCGCGAAGCGCCTCCTTCACCTCATCGAGCTTGAAGGGCTTCACGACCGCCACGACCAGCTTCACAACGACATCTCCTCGTCCCGTCGCAGGAAGAAGGTACACAGGGCGACCGGCGGATGCGACCCCTCTCGGGATCCGGCAGTGAACTCGTCCTAGTCGATGGACGAGGACGGCGCGGCGGAGAACGAGCTCGCCATCCAACCCAGGACCGAGTCGATCGTGAGCTCCTGCATCTCCAAGGTCCTGAAGCCCTCCAGGGAGGTCCCCGGGAAGACCCGTAGCGCGAAGCGCTCGCGCTGCTCCTCCGGCAGACCCGAGAGGAGCTGCTCGACGGACGGGCCGGCCCTGTTAAGGAACTGGCGGTTCTCTTCGCTGTAAAGGAACAGCACGCGCGCATGTTCGAGGGCGCCCAAGAGCGCGGTGCGAGTGAGCTCGTCCATCACCTCGGCGCGTGCGCCCGGGCGGCCGCGGAGCCGGCGAAGACGCTTCCTCGAGGCTGTCGCGAGGCGGGCCGCCGTTCCCGCCCGGCCGGCGCCCGAGGCGTCCGCGGATGTCAGCATGGCCCGGATGCAAACCGCCCCGACGCAGTTCGGCATCTCCCCGGCAAGCCGGAGCGCGTGCCGCCCCCCGAGGCAGTTGCCGGCCGCCGCGAAACTCGAGGCGCCCGTGGCCCGCAGCCCGAACGTCACCGCTTCTCGCGCCTGCCCGTACGTCGAGTCGTCCGTCCATTCGCGCACGTCCCCGGTGCTGTCGCCGATCCCCTGATAGTCGAGTCGCAGGGACGCCACGTCCTGCTCCACCGCGAGCCGCCGGGCCGTCCTCGTCCACAGCCGAAATCGATGGCTGCGGGTGGCGCCGATCCCGGTCATGAGGAGCACGAGGCCCCGGGGCTCGCGCTCCGGCTGCGTGAGCACCCCGGACAGGTGATCCCCGTCGAATGGGATGAAAACCGGGTACTCAGCGACCATGCCGGCTCCTATCCAGCGACGGCGGCCGTTCCTCGCCGGGCCCAGGCCACGGTCTCTCGGACCATGGCCGTCGCCAGCCTGAAGATGGAATCGATTCCCTTCGAGTAGTGGAACCGGCCGAGGTGACCGGCGAAGGGATCGGCCACCGTGCTCAGATGGCTGTCCGCGCCGAGCTCCCGAAGTCGGCCGGCGATGGCAGAGATCCCCCGGCCCTCCCGGCCCGATCGGGAGACCGCGATCACGAGGGCGTTGCCCCGGAATCGCACGAGATCCTTCGCCAGGTCGACGACGGCGATCTCCCGCGCGGCACGCCCGGTGAGCGGGAACCCGTTGAGGTCCGCCCACCCCTTTGTTTCGAGGTCCATCTTCAGCTGCTCCATCGACACTCCGCTCTCGCTCTGCGCGTCCTCGCCCGGCTCTACCATCTCCGAGAAGACCCGGCTCCGAAGCAGCCGGCGGATGTACTGATCCCCTCGGCAGGCGGGCTCCCAGAGGGCCATCGACGGCAGCTCTAGGCGGTCGGCGACGAGGGCGGCCACGGTTCCCCCAAACAGCGCCCCAAGCACGCCCACGCTGCCGACACCCGGTTGCGTTCTCATGAGCTCGACCGCGTCGCTCGCATCCGCGAGATGGGAAGCGAGGCCCACGTCCCCTGCGTCCCGCTCGCTGTCTCCATAGCCCTGGCCATGGAAGCGGAGGACCGGGAAGCCGGCGGCGGCCAGGCCCCTCGCCACCATCACCTCGAGCCTGGACAGATGCATCTGCTCGCCGCCGAACGAGTGGCAGACGACCCACCCCGTGTCGTGGGCCTCGCCAAGGGGTCTCGTGAGCACCGCGACGGTTCGGGCGCCCCCGATCTCGGGCAGGAGGAACTCCTCCCCGATGCCCGCCTCGCGATCCTCCCAGCTCCGGTGGCGCTCCAGGAAGCTACGATCCATCGACGTCGACCCGCGGCTCAAGGCTGCCGCGCGCCCCGTCGCCCGCCGCCGAGCTCAGAGTTCGTTGCACGAGGCGCTCGATGCTGGCGACGGTGTTGAAGTTGGCCGCGGACAGGTCCGGATCGTCGAACTCCACGCCCAGCTCTTCCTCCAGGAACAGCACCAGCTGCTCCACCCCAAGTGAGTCCATGAGCCCTGACGAGAGGAGCGGAGTCTGGGCGGTGAGATCGGGCGGCGTACCTTCGCCGAGTATGTCCTCCCGGATGTAGTTGAGGATCATCTCCCTCATGCCCGTGCGACCTCGGATCCCACCGCCAGAGCAACCCCGCTGAGGTCGCCCGCGGCGTACGCCTCCCTAACCCAGCTCCGTCGCAGCTTCCCGCTGGTCGTCATTGGGACGGTGCCGCGGGGAAGCACGATCACCTCTCGCGGCACGATGCCGACGGAGTCCGACACGGCTTGCCAGACGCGATCGGGCAGGCCATCGACGTCGTCTCCCGTCGCCTCGGCGGCGACCACGACCTCCCCCTCGGCGCCCTCACGGCCGAACGCCACGCACCGGCCGACACGGACACCCTCCACCCGCTCGGCCGCCCATTCGATGTCTTGCGGCGAGTAGTTGCGGCCCATGACGATGATGATGTCCTTCGACCGGCCGGTGACGTACAGCTCGCCGTCGGTCAAGTAGCCGAGGTCTCCGGTGCGGAGCCAGCCGTCGATGAACGGATCCGGCCCCGCCCCTCCAAGGTAGCCCTCCATGAGGGACGGTCCTCGGACCTGGATCTCCCCGACCTGCCGCTCGGGCACGTTGCCGGCATCACCAATGATGCGAACCTCCGTACCGGGAACCGGCGGGCCGCAAGAAACCACGCGCTTCGACTCGGCGCCCGTGGCCGACACCGCCGCTCCGGTAGCGGCCAGCAGCTCCCTGTCCACCGAGTCGATCCGGATCCCGCTCCCGACGGGAGCCACCGTGATGCCGAGCGTGGCCTCCGCCATGCCGTAGGCACCGCTCGGCGCGTCCGGGCGCAGGCCCAGGCTCGCACCTACGTCCAGCATCCTGTCGACAACCCGCGGCTCGATCGCCTCGGCCGCCAGGTTACAGATCAGGAGGGACGACAGGTCGATGCCGTCGGGCCTGCGGCTCGCAACCCGGAGCGCCGCGTCCCAGGCGGACGTTGGGCCGGGGGTCACGGTCGCACCCACCCGGCCGGCCAGGCGCAGCCACTCAGAGGGATCCTTCGCTAAGCGCTCCGTGGGCAGGATGTGGGTCTCGGTCCCCACTACGATCGTCCACGCTAGATAGCCGATCA
>JBQTIP010000276.1:0-7483 GCA_052388025.1 Actinomycetota bacterium | reverse complement strand
TGACCACGACATCCACCGGATTCGCCGTCGCGCAGTAGATGCGGCAGACCTCCGGCACCATCTTCACGGCGTTCAGCACGTTGATGGGAAAGCCGTTCTTCAACAGGATCACGAACGAGTGGCCGGCGCCGATCGCCTCCGCGTTCCGCACGGCGAGGTCGATCAGCTCCTGGTCGTTCCCGCTCCATCGGACCAGCCGCGGACCCGAGGACTCACAGAACGCAAGGCCGAACTTCAGCCCCGGCGATGATCCGACCAGCACCTCGTGGAGGTCCTCCACCGTCTTGATGAAGTGCGACTGCCCGAGGATGAGGTTCAGCTCCTCGGGCTTTTCGAAGCGAACAGTTTTCAGCTCCATGGCTTCCTCCCGTCCCCTTCCTCGCCCCCGCCGAGCGCGGCGGCTGCGGAGTCGTCGCGAGCCTGCGCGATGATGCGGATCGGGCGGTCCTTCCGGATGAAGTTCCACCCCCAGGACATGAACACCACGACCCGGTTGCGGAACCCGACCAGATAGTAGATGTGCACCGTGAGCCAGACGATCCAGCCGATGAAGCCCGTCAGCTTCAGCGGGCCGAGCTCGGCGACGGCCGCGCTCCGCCCGATCACGGCCATACTGCCCTTGTCCACGTATCGGAACGGCCTCGGGCTCGCGTGCCCGCCTCCGACTTCGTCCAGGATGGTCCGGGCAACGTAGCGGCCCTCCTGCATCGCCGGCGGAGAGAGCATCGGGAGCTCGCCTCCGTCGTGCTCGACCGAGGCCCCGTCCCCGATCGCGAATACGTCCCGCGCGCCTTCCACCGCAAGTCGCCCGTCCACCACGATCCGGCCGGAGCGGCTGCGCTCGAAGCCGGCCTCCGCGACATCGACCGGTCGCACGCCGGCGCACCAGACGAGCGTGCGGGCAGCGATCTCCTCGGCGCCGGAAAGGGTGACAGTATCGGGCGTCGCGTGCTCGACGATCCCGCCGGTGACCACCTCGACGCCTCGGCGCTCCAGGATCCGCCGAGCGTAGCGGCCGAGCTTCTCCGGGAGCTCCGCGATCAGCCGGTCCCGGCCCTCGACCAGCACGATCCGCGCGAGGCCCGGGGAGAGCTCGGGGAACTCCTTCGGCAGCACCAGCTTCAGCAGCTCGCCCAGCGCGCCCGCGTACTCCACGCCCGTCGGCCCGCCGCCGACGACCACGAACGTGAGCCACCGGCGCCGGTCGGCCGTATCGACCGTCTGCGCCGCGTGCTCGAGGCAGGCTAGGACGTGATTCCGCAGGCGCAGCGCCTCGTCGATCCGCTTCAGGCCGAGCGCGTGCTCGGCGATGGCCTGGTTGCCCATGTAGTCATTGGTGCTGCCGGTGGCGAGCACGAGGTAGTCGTAGGTGATCTCCTCGCCGCCGGCCACGACCACCTTCCGGTCATGATCGACTCCGGTGAAGGTCGCCTGCCGGAACCGGACGTTGGGCGAGCCGCGAAACACCGCCCGGAACGGGTACGCGATGTCGGAGGGGACGAGGAGCGAGGTCGCCACCTGGTATAGGAGCGGCGTGAACAGGTGGTAGTTGCTCGCGTCGACGAGCAGCACGTCGACCGGCTTGCCGTCGAGTTTCCTGGCGCAGGCGAGACCCCCGAAGCCGCCGCCGACGATCACGACCCTCGGCCTGCCCATGGGAGCCGGATTCTCCCACGCCGGCGGACGGCCGACGCGGGCGGCGTCAGGCCGGGAGCCTGGAGATGAGCCCGGCGAGAAGCGCGACGCGGGGGACCACGCTCGTGAGGTCGACCCACTCGGCCGGGCTGTGGTCGTCGCCGCCGATCGGGCCGAGGCCGTCGAGCGTCGGCACGCCGGCGGCCGCCGTGGTGTTGGCGTCGGAGGCGCCGCCGGTCGCGGCGTCCTTCAGCTCGAAGCCGAGCTCGCGCGCCACCTCGATCGCTAGCGCGGCGAGCCGGGCGCCTCCTTCCTTCTTCTCCATCGGCCGATGCCAGCCGTTGGCCTGCACCGTCACGGCGACGTCGGGCACCGTCGTCTCGTCGCAAATCCGCTGGATCTCGGCCTGGGCCGCCGCGAACGTCCCCTCCTCGGACGAGCGGAGGTCGACGTGGAGGGAGCACCGCTCGGCGACCACGTTCGTTCGCGTCCCGCCCTCGATCACGCCGACGTTCACGGTCACTTCCGGCCACCGGCCGTTCAGTGCGTGCAGCGCGACGGTCTTGTGCGCCGCCTCCAGTACCGCGCTCCGCCCCTTCTCGGGCTCGACGCCGGCGTGGGCAGCTCGTCCGGCGATGTCGATACGGTAGTCGGTTACGCCCTTGCGCGCGGAAACGATGTCGCCGTTCGCGCGGGCGCCCTCCAGGACCAACGCCACGTCCGCGTTCCCGGCGAGCTCGCGGATGACCGGACCGGAGAACGGCGAGCCGATCTCCTCGTCGGGGTTGCAGACGTAGGTGACGGTCGCGAAGCCGTCGAACCCCGCCTCCTGCAACGCCTGGATCGCGAAGAACCCGGTGAGCAGGCCGGCCTTCATGTCGGAGACCCCGGGACCGAGCGCGCGGTCGCCGTCGATCCGGAACGGGCGCTCCGCCACCGTACCGTCGTCGAAGACCGTGTCCGTGTGCCCGATCAGCAGCACTCGCGGCCCGCCGGCGCCGGCGAGCCGCCCGATCACGAGGTCACCGAGCTGCGGCTCGCCGTCGGCCGGACGGTGCTGCGTCCGCTCGACATGCCAGCCGCCGGCCTGGAATCGGTCTTCGCACAGGTCGGCGATGCGGTTCACACCCGGGGGGGTGTAGGAGCCGCAGTCCACGTTCACCATCTCGCGAAGCGCGTCCACGAACTCGTCGTAGCGTCGCGCCGCGATCGACTGAAGCTCCCTGGGGTCCACGGCGGCTCAGTATACGGACGCGCGGGGTAGCATCCGCCGGTGAGCAGGCGCCGCGCACCCGACGGGCTGACCTTCTGGTGGCGGCTCGGGGTCGTGGTCGTGGGTGCGGTGCTCCGGTCGCTGTTCCGATACCGGTTCGTCGGCCTCGATCGCATCCCCGAACACGGTGCCGCGATCCTGGCGGCGAACCACCTGAGCATGCTCGACGGGATCTTCCTGGGGATCGCCCCCGCCTGGAGCCGGCGGCGGCCGATCAGCTTCCTGGTCGCTGCCGAGTTCTTCCTGACTGCGTTCGTGGGCTTCTTCCTGCGGCGGTTCGGTCAGATCCCCATCCGCCGCGGCCAGGGAGACGCCGGCGCGCTGGACGAGGCGATCGCGACGATCCGGGCCGGTGCCCTGGCCGGGATCTTCCCCGAGGGCCGGATCAACGAGGGGACTGCGCTCCAGCGTGGGCGGACCGGCGTCGCCCGGATCGCGCTCGCGTCGGGAGCGCCGGTGATCCCAGTCGGCATCTGGGGCACACAGCATCGCTGGCCGCGGGGGCGCCTGGCCCTCACGCGTCCGATACGTACCCGCGTCGCGCTGTCCTTCGGCGAACCCCTCGAGCCGACGGGCGACCCGGAGTCCCAGGAGGACCTTCAGGTGTTCACCGACCTCGTGATGACCGGCCTCGCCCTGGAGGTCTCGAAAGCTCGTGCGGACGTGGAGGCACGCCGGTGACGCCGGCCCGCCGGCGTTACAGCGCCGCGACGGCGGAGATCAGGTTCGAGTCGCGCAGCTTCCTGAGCGCCTCGCGCTCGATCAGCCGGACGCGCTCGCCCGAGAGCCCGAGCACCTTCCCGGTCTCGCGCAGCGACAGCGGCTGCCCGTTCTCCAGCCCGTAGCGAAGCGCCACCACGTGGCGCTCTCGCTCGTCGAGCACGCGGTCGACGGCGTCGCCGATCTCCTCGCGGAGCAGCGCGTCCTCGACCTCGTTGAAGGCCGCGTCGGAGTCGACCTCCTCGATCAGGTCGCCGAGCTCGGTGTCCTCTCCCACGGGAGACTGGAGCGACAGCGGCTCGCGCCGGCCCATCTCGGATAGGTCGTCGATCTCTTCGGTCGTGGTGTCGAGCGCCTTCGCCAGCTCGTCGCGCGTCGGCTCGCGGCCCATGCTCTGCGCGAACTGGACGCGGGTCCGGTTGAGCTTGCGCAGCCGGTCGTGGATGTGAACCGGGAGCCGGATCGACCGCGAGCGGTCGGCGATCGCCCGGGTGATGCCCTGGCGGATCCACCACGTGGCGTAGGTAGAGAACTTGAAGCCCCGGCGCCAGTCGAACAGCTCGACGGCGCGCATGAGCCCGATGTTCCCCTCCTGGATGAGGTCCAGAAGCGGAAGCCCCTGGCCCTGGTACTTGCGGGCAACGGAGACCACGAGGCGCAGGTTGGCCATGATGAAGCGCTGCCGGGCGGCCTCGGCCTTGCGGACGGTCTTGCGCGCCTTCATGATGCTGGCCTCGGCGCGCAGGCGCCCGGCGCGCAGGCGCTCCTCGGCCTCCTTGCCGTGCTCGATCAAGATGGCGAGCTCGACCTCCTCCTCCTTAGTGAGGAGCGGCTCGCGCGCGGCGGCCTCCAGGTACAGCCGGAGGTCGTCGGCGTCGTCGGTGCCCAACGGGCGGGCGGGTTCTCCCATTCTCCTCTTCACTCTCCCCCTCGAAGCTCTCAGGCGGCGCGCAGGCGCGGCCTCTTGAGGTCTTCGGGACCTTGGCGACGCAGCTGCGTCGGGGCGCACAAAACCCAGCCTCCACGGCCGCGACACCATATGTTAATTGGGGCGGGCGGAGCTGTAAAGCCCACTCTCTATGGAGACATCGTGACGATCGCGATTATTCCCGCTGAGCGCGCCGGAGCTAGAGGGCAGCGCGAACCGAGACCACGGGGGCGAGGTGCGTCGCCACGGTCGCCCAGGTCGCCCCCCCGTCGGCCGATCCGAACACCTCGCCGGACGTGGCGCCGAAGTAGAGCCCCAGCGGATCCCGCGCGTCGTGGCCAAAGGCCTGCCGGAGGATGGTGAGGTACGCCTCCTCCTGCGGCAGGCCCTCGCCGAGCCCGCTCCAGGTCGCGCCGCGGTCACGTGTCTCGAAGGCGCGAACCCTACCCTCGGGCGTCACGCGATCCCGGTCGGCGGTGAGCGGGATGACGAACGCGCGGTCCGGGTCGCGCGGATCGAGGACCATCGGGAAGCCGAAGTCCGACGGGAGCCCGGCGCCGATGTCCGCCCAGGTCTCGCCGGCGTCGTCGCTCCGGTACACACCGCCGTGGAACTGCATGTACATGGTCTCGGGCTGGGTACGCGCACGGTGAAGGTTGTGGACGCAAAGGTCGAGCGCCCCCTCGCGTGCTTCCTCCGGCAGATAGCGCGCCACGAGGCCCTTCACCCCGCGTCGCCACGATCCCCCTCCGTCGTCGGAGAGCCACACGCCGGCGGCCGAGATCCCTACGGCGAGCCGGTCGGGATCGCCCGGCCAGGTCGAGATCGAGTGGAGGCAAAGCCCTCCAAGACCCGGCTCCCACTTCGGGCGGCTCGGCTCGTCCCACAGGCCTCGGTTGAGCGACCAGGTACGGCCCCCGTCCTCGCTCCGGAAGAGCGCGGCGGGATCCACGCCCGCCCAGAGCACGCCGTCCTCCTCGCCGTGCTGCACGACCCAGACCCGCTCGACGCTGGCGCCCGCGTCCTCGGGGAACGAGGGACCGCCGGACGGCTCCCAGTCGCCCACCGGGTCGTCGGCCAGGAAGACCCGCGGCCCGAACTGCCCGTGCGTGACCGACGCGTAGTAGGTCCCGGTCCTGGGGTCGCGCGTCGCGAACTCCACGACCAGTCCCGCGAACGCTCGCGCGGCTATCTCCATCGGGCCCCCACGCGGCCCGCGCAGGACGAACAGCCCCTTGCGAGTACCGACCAGGAGCTCGGCCTCGTCCCCGGCGCCGCCGGAGATGGCCGGCAAGATGTGGACGCGGTCCCGCTCCCCGACCGACGCCTCGCCCCGCGCCCTTTCGCCGTTCACGAAGACCCCAACGTGCCGGCGGATCTCACCTTGCTCGTCGAGCACCCATCCGGCGAGGCGCGGGTAGTTCCGCTCGAGGTCCCGGATGACTTCGGCCAGCGTTCCGCCCTCGACCCGGACCTCGGCCTGCCCGCCGGCGAGGTCGCGGAGCGGGGGGCGCAGCGTGACGATCGCCATCCCCCGCAAGTCTAGGCCACCTCCTCGTTCGCTGCGATCGCGAACAGCCCGGGCTTCTGGATCAATCCTCCGGCGTGGTGGGAGTACAGCTAGCCGGTCCCCGGAAGGCCGCTCGCAACCGCCGTGCTCGAGCTCCGCGAGCGTCTCGCCGTCCCGCCGTGTCCGGGTCGCGTCTCGGATCAGGTCCTCGACCCGCATGTCCGCAAGTTCCTTCGACATGTCTGGCCGCATCTATGCCACCTCTTGGTTCACGGCTGTCGCGAACTGCCCGAGCGTCTGGATCCAGCCTCCGGCGTAATCTGCGTACAGCTTGTGGAAGTCCTCGGACAGCTGCTCCCAGCCTCGGTGCTCGAGCTCCACGAGCGTCCCGCCGCCCCGCGGCGTGAAGGTCACGTCGACCTCCGTCGGAGGCTGCGGTCTCGAGTGCGGTCGCCAGGCCAGCACGAAGCGGCGCGGCGGATCCCATGCGAGGACCTCGGCCCACGAGAGCGTCCTGCCGTTCGACATATGCTCAAGTACGTGGCCCCCGACACGCCCCTGGAACTCGATCCGCTCGACCTTGATGCCCTCGCCCTCGAACTCGGTGGCCGCGCGCGAGTGCGTTTCGGCCGGCCACCATCTGCCGATCTCAGCGGTGAAAACGCGGAACGCACGCTCGGGATCGCATCGAACGGTGACGCTCCGACGGATCGGCTCGACCTGCTCCGTCATCTGGAACCCCCTTCCGGTGTGTCGGCAATGTCGGCGAAGGCGACGAGCGCGGCGTCCCAGTACCGCTCGAGGTAGTGCCGCAATGCCTCGAGCCCGCGGACGTCCACGCTGTACAGCCGACGGTTTCCCTCCTGTCGGTCAGACACGAGCCCCGCCTCCTTGAGGACACGAAGGTGCTGCGAGACGGCCGGTCGGCTGACCGGAAGACGACGCGCGATCTCACCCACCGGCCGCTCGTGCGTCCGCACGAGCTCGAGGACCGCCCGCCGAGTCGGATCGCCCAGGGCGTCCAACACCTTGGCTTCCGCTCGGTTCGTCATGACTTACCGTAAGATACAGCTTACCGATCTTGGAGTCAAGACTTGTTCCGGAACGAGGACTCCGCGGCCAGCAGGTAGACTCCCGTCTCATTCGGCTGGGCTGTCCGGCACGAAGGCAGAGCGGGCGTGCTCTCGCCAGCCCGGAAGCGCGCCTGTGCCTCTTGGGCTCCGAATTCGACCAGAGGCTCGAAGGGACGCCAAAGTGCCGCCCCCTCTTTCTATTGGCGGGTCGGAGCTGTCCTAGTCCCCATCGAGCACGGCCGTGACCTCGATCTCGACCAGGATGTCGGGGTCCACGAACGCGACGCCGCCGATCGTGGTGTTCGCCGGGCGGACGTGTCGGAACACCTCGCCGTGGGCCCGGC
>JBQTIP010000275.1:0-13765 GCA_052388025.1 Actinomycetota bacterium | reverse complement strand
CGGGGAACGGGGAGACGTCGGACAGGTCCTCAGCGGACACGACCGACAGCACGCCCTGATTCGAGCGTGCCGCTTCCAGGTTCACGCGGACGTTTGCATGGGCGAACTGGCTGCGGACGAGGGCCATCTCGACCATCCCGGGTAGCCGGATGTCGGCCACGAATCTGCTCCGACCCGTTAGGAGCCGGTCGTCCTCGACACGTGCGACCCGTGCACCGAAGTAGGCGGGGCGTCCCGCGAGCCGCAGCTCGGTCACTCCAGCGGCCTCCCCCACGCTGCCTTCACCGCTCGCACGATGTTCTGGTAGCCGGTGCAACGGCAGAGGTTGCCGGACAGCAGTTCGCGGATGCTGGCGTCGTCCGGGTAGTCGGCGGAATCGACGCTCGACAGCGTCATCAGGAACCCGGATGTGCAGAATCCGCACTGGAGTCCATGGTGGTCCTTGAAAGCCTGTTGCATGGGGTTGAGCCCGCTCTCGGGAGTGATCCCCTCTACGGTGGTGATCTCGGCGCCGTCCGCCTGGACCGCCAGCATGATGCACGAGCGCACGGGGGAACCGTTCAGGAGGATGGTGCACGCCCCGCAGACACCGTGCTCGCACCCGACGTGTGTCCCCGTGAGCTGGAGGTCGTCGCGGAGGAAGTCCGACAACAGCCGCCGCACGGGAACGGTCCACGTCACCCGCTCGCCGTTGACGGTGAGCGAGACCTCGAGCGTGTCAACGGCCTCCATGACCGGCTGCATGCGGACTCCCTGGGACGAATCGTAAGACGGATCGAATCGTAGGGAAGACTTCAACAGAACGTCAAGTTCCGGGCGCGCGGGCGATCATTGCCAGTAGCCGTCGTGCACGGCGCGGGCTTCTTCGAGGAGCGCAGGCCCCTCGATCGCGATCGGGTACTTCCCGCCGTTCAGCACGATATCGGCGCGGAGGTGCGGCGTCGGGTTCGCGGGGTCGCTGCCGACGACCGCGTCGAGCCCTGGGATGTCGAGCGCGTACGCGATGCGGCGCACGCCAACCCAGTAAACGGCCCCAGCGCACATCGCACAGGGCTCGCAGCTCGTGTACATGGTGCAGCCGGCCAGGTGGTCGGGTTCGAACCGCCGCCCGGCCATCCGCATCAGGTTCGTCTCGGCGTGACCGGTGGGATCGTGCTCGGTGACCGACGTGTTCTCGGCCTCGAGCACCACCTTACCCTCCGCATCGACGAGGATGGCGCCGAACGGCATGTTGCCGTGCTCTCGCGCGCGACGCGCGACCTCGATGGCCTGTCGCAGGTACGCCCTGTCCCGTTCGTCCATCGTGAGGCCCTAGCCTAGAAGAAGCGGCGCCCGCCGTTCACCGCGATGTTCTGGCCGGTGATGAAGTCCGAGAGCGAGCTCGCCAGGAACACCACGGTGCCGACCATGTCATCCGGCACCTGCTCACGCTTGAAGCACCCCCCGATTCGATCCAATCATCGAGCCAGTCCGGCTGCCGCGCCGCGTAGTCCTTGTCGTGCGGGACGTAGTCGGGTGTCACCGTGTTCACGGCGATACCGTCGTCGCCGAGCTCGCGAGCCATCGCGCGGGTGAGGCCGATCACGGCGGCCTTCGACGTCACGTAGTGGAGGAAGTTCGGGGTGCCGTCCCAGACGGTCATCGAGATATTGATGATCTTGCCTGATCCCTGGCGGCCATGAACGGCGCGACGGCCCTCGCGCAGAGCCATGGGCCGCGGACGTTCACGGCGAACGCCTTGTCCCACTCCGCGACGGTGATGTCTTCGAACGGCGACTGCGTCACGGTCGTGTAGAACGCCGCGTTGCTCACGACCACGTCGATGCATCCGAACCGGTCGGACGCTCCCTGGGCCATGGCTTCGGTGGAGTCCCGGTCGCTCACGTCGACCGGGACACCCGATGCCCCACGCCCCACCGGTCACGATCGAGACCCGACCCTCCAAGAGCCCCATCGGGCCCTCCTCATGCGCTCGCACGTGCGCGGCCGGCCGCATTGAGCCATGCCGCTCAACACGATGTCAAACTACCGGCTCTTCATGCCGAACACGGTCCTCCTCGAGCAGGACCTCCCGGGAGGGAACACCTAGTCCCCTTCTTCAGCGTTTCCCCGGTCGGGCCGAGGACGACGCGCAACTTCACGTTAGTGGGCCGCGACTAGCAGCTCGACGACGTGGAGGAAGGCCATCGGAAGATGCTCCAGTTCAACGAATTCGTCATCGGTCAGGATCTCCCGATCGTGGAGTCCCAGCGCCCGGAGGAGCTCCCCTTCACCTCTCGGCGGAGCTGCACATCCGCGGCATCGACAAGGTCTCGCTGGAGTACCGCAAGTGGCTAGTCGAGCTCACCAAGGAGCTCGAGCGGGCCGAGACCTCCGTGCCTTGACAGACTGTTGATGGAGTTCGAGAGTGTGCCCTGTCGAACTTGGTTGGCGGCTCGGGGATTGCGCGTCCGGGCCCGCGCTTGGACGAAGACGCCGCCGAACTGAGAGGGGGGGCGTATGCGTTCTCGATGGTGGTTCGCGGGGTGGTTCGCGGCCATGCTGTCCTTCGCGCTGGTCGCCGCAGCATGCGGCGGTGACGAGGGTGGTGGTGGTGGTGGCGGCGGTGGTGGTGTTGGTGGTGACGGGGATCAGCCGGGTGAGGGGCACCGCGTCGCCTTCGTCTACGACGGCACGATCGACGATGGCGGATGGAACGAGGGGCACGATGCGGGGCGGCAGTACCTGATCCAGAACCTGCCCGGCGTCGAGACGACCACGGTCGAGGAGATCGCCCCCGGCGATCAGGCCCAGGCGACGTTTGAGGACCTCGCCACAGAGGGCTATGACCTGATCATCGGGACGACCTTCTACCACGACGATGTGTTCGCCGTCGCTCCCGACTTTCCCGACACGAAGTTCGTTTCGTGGGCGGGCTACGAGACCGCCGAGAATATCGGCGCCTACGACCTCGCGACGGAGGACGGCCGCTACCTCGACGGCATCGTCGCGGGCTCGATGACGAAGACGAACATCATCGGGTATCCGGCGGGGTTCCCCATCGAGGAGGTCGTCCGAGGCATCAACGCGTTTACGCTCGGCGCCCAAACCGTCAATTCGGACGTCAAGGTGATCCCCGTGTGGATCAATAGCTGGTACGACCCGCCGAAGGAGCGGCAGGCCTCCGAGTCGCTCGTCGACGCCGGAGCAGACGTCCTTGTGGGCGAGGTCAACTCCCCCGCGATGCAAAGCGTCGCCGAGAAGCGCGGCGTGTATGCCATCGGATACGGGTGGGACCAATCGTCCCGCTCCCCGAACGTGTGGCTGAGCTCGTTCACCTTCCAGTGGGGTCCGTACTACCTGAGCCAGGCGCAGGCGATTCTGGATGGGGTATGGCAGCCCGAGATCTTCTACGGGGGTCTGGCCGATGGAGGCATCGGCCTCTCGCCGTTCGGACCAGATGTCCCGCAGGATGTCATCGACCTCGTCGAGCAGAAGAGGGAGGAGATCGCGAACGGCACCTTCGACATCTTCGCGGGCCCCATATACGACAACGAAGGTAACATCGCCGTTCCCGATGGTGAGACGATCCCGTTCGACGAGCGGACGACGTGTTGTAAGTGGCTCGCCGAAGGCGTGGAGGGGACGGTTCCCCAGTAGCCCTGGAGTCGTTCGTGCCGGGTGACGGGGGGATTCGCGGGAGCGGTGCCCCCCCTACTCCGGTGGGGACGGAGGCGGCGGTCGCCGTGGAGCTCCGCCGAATCCGCAAGTCGTTCTTCGGCGTCCCTGCCAACGACAACGTCGACCTCGACATCCGCCCGGGCGAGGTTCACGCACTGCTGGGCGAGAACGGCGCCGGCAAGTCGACGCTCTGCTCGATCCTCGCCGGCCTGTATCGGCCTGACTCCGGCGAGATCCTCTTAGCCGGCATGCCCCGCACGTTCCATTCCCCCCGCGATGCCCTGGCGGCCGGTATCGGCATGGTCTACCAGCACTTCCGGCTGGTGGACAGCTTCTCGGTGGCGGAGAACCTCGCGCTCGGTCACCCCGACGTCAGCCTTCGCCTGTCCGCGAGGCAGCTCGAACGGGACGCCGGCCAGTTGTGCGAGCGGTACGGGATCGAGGTGGATCCGGGGGCTCGCGTCTGGGAGCTCTCGGTCGGCGAGCAGCAGCGGGTCGAAATCCTGAAGCTCCTGCACCGGGGCGTCCAGATCCTCGTTCTGGACGAGCCAACGTCCGTCCTCACGCCGCAGGAGAGCGAGGCGCTGTTCGGCGCCGTTCGCGCCATGCGGAACGAAGGCAAATCCGTCGTCTTCGTCTCCCACAAGCTCCGCGAGGTGCTCGCTGTCTCCGATCGGGTAACCGTTCTCCGTCACGGCAGGCGCGTCGGGCAGATGGCCACGGGCGAGGCCGACCCGGCGGCCTTGGCTCGACTCATGGTGGGACGCGATCTCGTCATGCCGGAGCGCCAGGACGGGAGCGAGCCGGGCCCCGTGGCACTGTCGGTGGAGAGCCTCGAGGTCCCAGGCGACCGGGGGAACCCCGCCGTGCGGGGCGTTGACCTCGAGGTGCGAAGCGGGGAGATCGTGGGCATCCTCGGCGTGGCCGGCAACGGACAGCGGGAGCTGGCTGAGGCACTGGCCGGCCTGCGGGGCATCGAGACCGGGCGGATCGTGCTGAACGGCCTGGACGTGACGCGCGCGAGCCCGAGGGAGCGGATCCACCATGGGCTGGCCTTCGTCCCCGAGGACCGCCTCGAGATGGGAGTGGCGGCCGGGCTGCCGCTCGAGGACAACCTGGTGCTGAAGGCGTACCGAACCCGGCGCTTCTCACGAGGCCCAATCCTCTCAGCGCGGGCGATCCGGGCCTGGTCGAACGACCTGTCGGCACAGTTCGACATCCGCGGCGCGCAAGAGGGGCTGCCGGTGAGCCTGCTCTCGGGCGGGAACCTCCAGCGGGCGATCCTCGCCCGCGAGCTGTCGCAGCGCCCACACGTGCTCGTCGCGGCCTCGCCCACCCGCGGCCTGGATGTCGGCGCCAGCGAGAACGTGCGCCGGCTCCTGCTCGAGCAGCGAGGCGAGGGAACGGCGATCCTGCTGATCTCGGAGGATATCGAGGAACTCCAGGCGCTCTCGAGCCGGATCCTCGTGATCTACGAGGGCGCCATCGTCGGCGCCGTGTCGCCCCGCGAGTTCGACCTCGAGCGCGTCGGCCTGATGATGGCCGGACACGGCACGGACAAGGCGAGGGCCTGATCGCCGTCCGGTGGATCGTCGTGGAGCCCCGTGGCCGGCCATCGCTCGCCGCCCGCATCCTGCTCCCGATGGGCTCCGTGGCGGCCGCCGGCGTCATGGGAGCGGTGCTGATGCTCGCCGCGGGCCACGACCCGGTGGAGGCCTATCGGGAGGTGATCGAGTCAGGCTTCGGGTCGGACCTCGCGTGGGCCCGAACACTGATCTCCGCCACCCCCCTGATCTTGACCGCCGTGGCTGCAGCCGTGGCATTCCGGATGAGGCTCTGGAACATCGGCGGCGAGGGCCAGCTCTATCTGGGCGCCATCGCCGCCTCCGGGGTCGCCCTCGCCCTCGGCGACGGGGTGGCTCCGGTCCTTGGAGTCGTCCTCTCGCTCGCTGCGGGCGTCGCGGCCGGCGCACTGTGGGCGGCGGTGGCCGCGCTCCCGCGCGCCTACCTGCGGACCGACGAGGTGATCTCGACGCTGATGTTGAACTTCATCGCGCTGTACCTCATGAACTACCTGATCTTTGGGAGCGTGAGCTTCTGGCGCGACAAGGAGCGGCTGAGCTTTCCCAGCGGCCGGCTCATCCCGGAGGTCGCCGAGCTCCCCCGGATCTGGCTTCGGCTCCACGTGGGGATCGTGATCGCTGTGGCGGTCGCGCTGCTCCTCTGGTGGCTCCTCCGATCGAGTCGCTGGGGCTTCGAGCTCCGCGTGATCGGTGACTCGCCCCGCGCCGCGCGCTATGCGGGGATGAGAGTCGCTCGCCGAGTGGTCTCCGTCCTCGTCGTCTCCGGGGCCGTCGCGGGGCTCGCAGGAGCCGTGCTGATCACCGGCTCCACGCAGGCCCTCCGACCGAGCGGCATCGCGGTCGGCCTCGGGTACACGGGGATCGTGATTGCCGCCGTCTCGCGGCTGAACCCGCTGGCGACGGTTCCGGTCTCGATCCTGATCGCGGGCCTGTTGAACGCCGGGACGTCCCTGCAGGTGCTGGGCGTCCCGAGTGAGCTCGTGGTGCTGCTCCAGGGGCTTGCGCTCCTCTTGGTGGCAGCCACTGAGTTCTTCCTCAACAACCGCGTCCGGCTGGCTGCACGCTCGGCCCCCGTGGCCGAGGGGGAGGCGGCGTGAACGATTCCATCGTCGTGCTCACGATCGCTGGCGCGGTCGTCGCCGGCACGCCGCTCGCGATCTCGGCCGTCGGTGAGATCCTGGCCGAGCGATCCGGCGTAATGAACCTGGGCATCGAGGGAATGATGCTCGTCGGCGGCGTCCTCGGCATCGTGGGCACACTCGCCACCCACAATCCCTACGTGGGCATGCTGCTCGGCGCCACCGCCGGCGCCGCGATCGCGCTCGCCCACGCGGCTCTCGCGATCAGCCTCCGCGTGAGCCAGGTCGTATCTGGGCTCGCCCTGGTCATCGTCGGCACCGGCCTGTCGAGCTTCATCGGCAGGCTTCCCAAGCCGCCTCTCACCGGCCGCCAAGGGGTGGAAGGCTTCCACAGGCTCCTGCCGGGAGGCCTCGCCGACCTCCCGATCGTGGGGCCCATCCTCTTCCGGCACGACCCGATCGTCTACCTCTCGTGGCTCCTGGTCGCAGCCTGCAGCTTCTACCTGTTCCGGACGCGCACGGGTCTCGCGGCTCGCGCGGTCGGTGAGGATCCCGCCACGGCCGACGCAGCCGGGATCCGTGTGAGCTTCGCGCGCTACGTCCACACCCTCGTGGGCGGCGCCTTCGCGGGCCTCGGCGGCGGATACCTCACGATCCAGCTTACGGGCATCTGGCAGGACGGCATCACGGCCGGGTCCGGGTGGATCGCGTTCGCGCTCGTTAGCTTCTCGGGGTGGCGGCCCTGGCGGGCCCTGATCGCCGCCTACGTATTCGGCGCACTGACCAACTTGAGCTTCACGCTCCAGCTCCTCGGCGTGCGCATCCCGAGCGACCTCCTGGCCGCATTGCCCTTCATCATGACGATCCTCGTGCTGATGGCCGTCTCCGCTCGGCCGGTGTCGGCCAGATCCATAGGCGCACCCGCGGCACTCGCCGAGCCCTACATCCGCGAGAGCCGATGACCCGGGCGGGACCCACGCCGCTTCGAATGGAACGGCGCAGAGAGGCCGCCAAGCCCAAGTCGATGAGAGGCCCATTCCCAGCTGGGTAGCGCTGCGAGAGGAGGGGGCATGGACTACGAGGAATTCCTGCGCAGGATCCCGAAGGTCGAGTTGCACTGCCACGCGGAGGGGGCGATCCGGCCCGACACCCTGGCCGAGCTGGCGCGGAAGAACGACGTAGCGCTGCCGACGGCGACCGCGAGCCAGCTGTACTACTACGACGACCTGGAGGGGTTCCTGGCGATCTACGGGCTGGTCTGCCGCACTCTGCTGCAGCGCGAGGACTTCGCCCGCATCGCCTACGAGTCGCTCGAAGACGCTGTGAGGCTGGGCAATCTGCGCTACCGGGAGATGTTCTTCAATCCGACGCTCCATACGGAATACGGCGTCTCGTACACGGACGTTGTCGACGGTCTGCGGGACGGAATCCGTGCAGCCGAGTCCGACTTCGGTGTGCGGTGCCAGTTGATCCCGGCCGTGTACCGGCAGGATTCTGTCGAGATGGCCAGGCAGATGCTCGACGACGTGCTGGGCCACCGACGGGAGGAGGTCATCGGGCTGGGCATGGATGGCGACGAGTTACGTGATCCGCCCGAGAAGTTCACCGAGGTGTTCCGGAAGGCAGGTCGGGCGGGGCTGCGCCTCACGGCACACACCAGCCACGACGGCCCGGCCAAGCACATCGTGACTTGTCTCGACCTCTTGGGATGCGAGCGTATCGATCACGGCTACCACGTGATCGACGACCCCGGGGTGTTGAAGCGAGTGCGAGACCAGGCCGTGCCGTTCGCTTGCAGCCTTGGCTGCCCTCCCCTCTGCGGCTGGCCGAAGGAACTGTCGCGGACCCCGATAAAGACGATGATCGACGAGGGACTTTGGGTGACGCTCAACTCGGACGACCCTCCCATGCTCCACACGGACATCGGAACGGACTACGTCCGGTTCTGCACCGAGTTCGGGTACGGGCCGGAGCGCGCCCGGGAGTTGACCCTGGCGGCGGTGGAAGCGTCCTGGCTCGACGACGATGAGACACGAAGGGTTCGAGCGGAGTTCGAGCGTGAAATCGAGGCGCTCGTACAAGAGCTGTCCGTCTCCCTCGGGGGAGGGGGAGGCGCGACCGGCTAGCTCGGCCGGTCTCGAGACGCCGCCTCCCATGCGCCGTCAGGCGGGCACCTCCCGTGCGAGCTCGACGAGCCACTTGCGGTACTCGATCGAGACGCGGTCGACGCCCTTGATGTGCAGTTCCGCAGAAAGGTCGAAGGGTAGCTCCTCCGGCCGCTGCGACTCGACGATGGGCCGATCCTGACCGATCACCGTGTCGTTGAAGCTTGAAAACTTCGCGTCCTGACTGGCGTCCAGATCGTAGTTCCGCGCCATGAACGTGAACGACCGGGTGGTCTTCGGCCCCGCCGGCGACGCCGAGAAGAACAACAGATAGTGCTTGTCGCCGGGGAGGCGCTGGTCCAGCAGCACCGTGAGCGGCATGAAGAGGCGGTAGCTCTTGTCTGCGAGGATCGTGCCCGTCCGGTCTGGAAGGCCTTCACGGTCCCGGCTGCGCGGAACATCGCTCTCCCGCAGATCGCCGTGCGGCGCGTAGCGGAATCCCTCTCCGAAGCGGATCTCGCCGCCCCGGCGCCAGACGTCGTGGTCCGGGACCTCTGGATGCTCCCGGTCCCCAAGGATGCCGTCGTGCACCCACGCAAAGTGCGAGAAGTCCACGTAGTTCTCGATCCGCCGGTGAGCGCTACAGCGCCAACCGTACGCCGGGACCTCGATCACCCGGAACGCGGGATCGTGGAATTGGGGGAACTCGGGGATCGGGAATTGCGGGTCTTCCACCAAGCAGACCCAGATCACGCCGTCCCTCTCCTCCACGAGAAAGGGATGCAACCTGGCGCGCCTCGGGATGCTCGCACCGAACCGGGCTGGGATCGAGGTGCACACCCCTTCGGCCCCATAGGTCCAACCGTGGTAAGCGCAGCGAAGCTGGTCGTCCTCCACCCATCCGAGCGAGAGGGCCGTGCCGCGGTGCGCGCAGAGGTCCGGGAAGCATCGCACCTTACCGGCGAGCCGCACGAGCACGAGGGGCTCGTCCAGCAGCACGACCCGCATGGGATCGGACCCCAGCTCGGACGCGTAGGCGACGGGATGCCAGAAGCGCCGCAGGGCCCGGTACAGGCGGGCCTCCCCTTCGACGTCGAGGAGGTTCTCGGTATCCCGATGCGCGGTGTCCGCGATCGCCATGAGTCAGCCCGTCACCCGATAGGCTGGATCGTAGGGCCGGTTCAACAGTCGGTCAATGTCGGCACTCCCCTATGCGGAACCCAAGACCGGGTCGATCAGCTCTAGTTGCACGCAGTCGACGAGACCCCGGTCGGTGATGGCGTAGTCGGGGATCGCGGTGATCGAGAGAAAGATCATGTACATGAACGGTGAAGGGAGCTCGCACCCAAGAGCCCGAGCGGCATCGTCGAGGCGAGTCTCCGCCTCGGCCATCCGTTGTGGCTCCACGTCGGAGACGATTCCTCCGATGGGGAGCGGTAGGAACGCGACGTCCTGCCCATCACGGACGACTATCTGACCCCCCCCGGCCTGCGCGACGCGATTGATTGCGTGGGCCATGTCCGTGGGGTTGGTCCCGATGCACACGATGTTGTTGTCGTCGGGCGAGGCCGACGATGCCATAGCCCCGGCCTTCAGTCCGAACCCCGAGACGAACGCCGTCGGCCGGTTGCCCGACCGTCCGAACCGCTCCACGACCGACACGTAGAGCACGTCCTGCTCTACATCCGAGTGCACCGCGCCATACCGGACCGGGAGCACGACGTCCCTGCGTTTGCGGACGAACGGCACCTCTTCGGACATCGCCATCGAAAGCACCCGTACCGAGATCGCCCCGGGTGGGGCGGAGATCCGGAGGTCGTCCGCGCTAACCTCGCCGCCTCGGAAGGTCGCGAGAACGGCCGCGCTCCGGTCGGGCGGCTTGCCTGGAGCGAGCATCTTCTCGCCCTCCGCAACGAGCTTCCCCTTCGAGAAGACGCGTTGCACCTGGAAAGTTGCAGGGTCGTCTACGAGCAGGATGTCCGCGTACCGTCCGGGTGAGATCGAGCCGACCTGGCCCTCGATCCGGTAGATCTGGGCGCAGTTGATGGTGGCCATCTGGATCGCCTTCATTGGCTCCACGCCTCTCTCGATCGCCAGACGTACGAGGTGGTCGAGGTGCCCTTGGCGGAGGACGTCGGTTGCGGTGACATCGTCCGTGCAGAACGCGATCCTGTCCGCCTTCACACCATGCTCGGTGACCACCCTGATGTTCTCGTCCAGGAAATGGGCAACCGATGACTCCCGGATCATCACGTACATCCCACTCCTCAGCTTCTCCAGGGTCTCCTCGGCCGAGTAGCACTCGTGATCGACGTGCACGCCGGCACACGCAAGGCCGGCCACCTTAGGTCCCCGAGCCATCGGAGCGCACCCCATGACCGGGAGCCGGACCCGCTCGGCCATGTCCAGCGCGGCCAGGACCTTGGGATCTCGCTCGAAGATGAACTCCTGCACGGTCTCCCATACGCCGACGCACTCGGCCCACTCGTGTCCCACCCGATGCTCCTCCGGGCCGAAGGCGTAGCCGACGGTCGACTCCGGGAACGTGTAGGGAAGCTTCGACGGTGCGCCCCAGAACACCCTGAGGGCGCTGCCGTTCGCCTCGTCCAGGAACTCGCGCACGCCGTCCAGACCAGCCACCACGAAGATCTGGTCCAGCCCAGACACGACGCTGGTCGTTCCGTAGGGGACGACCAAGTCAGCGAACATCGTCACGGAGAGCTTGCTGCACTCGAGGTGGATGTGTCCGTCGATGAGACCGGGCACGAGATAGGTTCCGGTGGCATCGACCACGTCGGTGTCCGGGCCGACGTGCTCCGAAACGTCGCCGACACGAGCGATGCGGGAGCCCGCGATCGCCACGTCGGCAACATAGATCTCGCCAGTGAACACGTTCACCAGCTGGCCGCCACGGATTACGGTGTGGGCCTTCCGATGTGTCAGCGCAGCATCAATCAGGTCGAGGTCCGGCACGCGCCCCCCTCAGTCACGCCTCGAGCGGCACGAGCTCGAAGCGGTTGACGTCGACCAGGCCGCGATCCGTGAGTCGGAGCTCGGGTAGGACCGACAGGGCCAGGAGCGACATGGCCATGAACGAGTACGGGAGGGTGACGCCCAGGTCGGCGGCGGCCCGCTCCATGGCCTCCATGGCGTCGGCCACCCGCTCGAACGGGAGGTCCGACAGGAGTCCTGCGATCGGGCAAGGGACTTCGGCGAGGACGCGGCCCCCATCCACGACGACCTGCCCGCCCCCGATCTCGACCAGCCGGTTCACGGCCACCGCCATGTCATCGTCGTTGACCCCGATGACCACGACATTGTGAGCATCGTGGGCGTGCGTGGAGGCGATCGCCCCTCGCTGAAGCCCGAACCCAGTCACGAGGCCGCGCCCGATCCTGCCGGTCTCCTTGTGCCGCTCGACGACCGAAACCTTGGCGAGGTCGCGGGAGGGATCGGCCACGAGCTGCCCGTCGCTCTGGCTGGGGTCCGCGATCACTGTCCGTGTGTACAGCTCGTAGGGAACGACCTGGATCACCCGCACCCGGCCATCCGCCGGGCCGATCCGGAAATCCTCTGCGAACAGCCTCCGCACCTTCACGCTTCCACGCATCCAGTCGGGCGCTGAGACCTCGGGCACGCCGATAGCCGTGCCTTCTTCCGCCACCAGCCGACCCCATTTCCACACCTTGAGCGGACGGAACGACTCCAGGCCTTCCACCGCCACCACGTCGGCGACGTAGCCGGGGGCAACCGCACCGTGCTCCCACAGCCGGTGCCGTTGCGCTGGGTGTAGGGTCGCCATCACCACCGCGTCCTCGGCGGGCACTCCCATGGACACTGCGAGGCGGATGACGTCGTTTACGTGACCGTCCTGACGAATGTGGTGGGGCTCACGGTCGTCGGTCACGAGCATGCAGTTCCGGGGGCCGTATTCGAGCACGAGCGGCATGAGCGCGCGCGCGTTCCGGGTGGCCGTCCCCTCGCGGATCATGATCCACATGCCGAGACGCCGCTTCTCGAGCGCCTCCTCGAGCCGGGTGGCTTCGTGCTCGCTCCGTGCTCCCGACGCGAGATATGCGCACAGAGCCCTGCCACTCAGTCCAGGCGCGTGCCCGTCGATGTGGCGGCCGGCCCGGTGGGCGGCCGCGATCTTGGCGATCATGTCCTCGTCGCCTGCCACGGTTCCCCGGAAGTTCATCAACTCCGCGATCCCCAGAGCCCGTGGCTCTTCCTCGAAGAACCGGGCGATGTCTCCGCGTCGACGGTCGCCCCGCTCGACGCGAAAGGACTCTCCGGCACGCACGGGGATGCCATGACGTAGAAGTCGAATGGGACGTCCGCGGCGGCGGCCACGAGCTCCCTGATCGCGCGCAGGCCGAAAACGTTCACGATCTCATGGGGGTCCAGCACGGCCGTGGTGGTGCCGCAAGGTAGGACCGCTCGGGCGAACTGGTCCATCATGAGCTTGGTCGATTCGATGTGCATGTGCCCGTCGATGAACCCGGGCAGGAGGATGAGACCCGAGACGTCGACCGTTTCCCTTCCTTCGTAGCGGCCCAGTCCCGCCACATACGCGATCGCCACGTCGGCCTCGAGCAGTTCCCCGGTGAACACCGAGAGGACCCTGCCGCCGGAGAGCACCAGGTCGGCCGGCTCGTCACCCCTGGCCACCGCCAACCGCTCTCGCATAGAGACGCTGAAGGCGTCGTCGACCATCCCATTCACCTCCACCTTCACCGCCACCTCATCGGCCCACGTCCGCCCCACGCCGACGTTCGGCGCATCGTTCGCATCTGGGGCGGCGTGAACGAGCACACGTTTGCCTAAGGGTCGTCGTGGCCCGCTCCAAGCAGTCTGAACCATCAGCAACCACACGGGCAAACGGAGCCCGGCCTCGTTAGAACCTGCCCTCGGCGAAGGCATCGATCCCCGTGGACGATATCGATCTCGATATCTTCCACGTTCACGAACTCCCCGTGGAACGTCACTCGCTCCATCGCCAGGAGTCGACGGACGTGAGGTGCCGGCCGGAGGCGCTCACCCTCGTCGCCGATCGTCCGTTTGCCGCCGCAGGCAAGACGCAGCCTCCCGGCTCGAGGAACGGACTCCGAAGCACCCTCACCCTTAGCACAGCCAGGCCAAGGATACTTTCTGGTTTGGAGGACCCGCTCATCGGCGAGGGTCCGCCCCTCTGGAACCACGTGCGGTCGGCCGGCCGAGGGCCCTGCGCCTCAGGTTGAGGGAGGGATAGTCTTGACAGCTGTGCGGCGGGAGGGACAGCCTTGATCCGCGATCGCTGGCCGGTCCTGGCGTGTCGTCGCCTGCCCGCCCCCGCGAT
>JBQTIP010000274.1:0-8209 GCA_052388025.1 Actinomycetota bacterium | reverse complement strand
GGGGTGGTCGAAGAGCGATGTGCCCGGCTCCAGCCGTTCCAGCAGAAGTGCTCCGATGCCCGGGTCCGCATCGAGCAAGCGCACGGCGCCGTCGCCGTCCCAGAACGCGAGCGCGTCGCCCTCGTGGCGCGTCTCGTCGTCGAGGTAGCTGATCTTGAGCACCGCGCGCGTCCCGTCTGCGCGCTCTACCGGCGCGACGAAACCGACGCAGCCACACTCGAACGCCGGGCTCATCGGCACGCCCTCATGTGAGCCCCGGCCGGCTGGGTTTGGCGCGGCCGGGTTGGTCAGGCCGGTTGTGTATCGAAGAACGACGTCCAGTCGGCGGCCTTCGAGGCGCCGTTGCCCAGGATGAACTCCTCCACCATCTCGCGCGCCGCGTCGTCGGAGAACTGCACCGGCGGCGACTTCATGAAGTAGGCGGAGGGCCCGATCAGCGGACCGGAGACGCTGCGGTCGAGCGCAAGCTTCGCGCACCGCACGGCGTCGATCACGATTCCGGCGGAGTTCGGGCTGTCCCAGACCTCGAGCTTAAGCTCGACGGTGAGCGGCACGTCGCCGAAGGACTGCCCCTCGAGCCGGATCTGCGCCCACTTGCGGTCCTCCAGCCACGGCACGTGGTCGGACGGTCCGATGTGGATGTCCTTGTTGTCGAGGCGCTTGCGGAGCTGGCTCTGAACCGACTGCGTCTTCGAGAGCTTCTTCGACGCGAGTCGCTCGCGCTCCAGCATGTTCATGAAGTCCATGTTGCCGCCGAAGTTCAGCTGGTAGGTCCGGTTGAGCTTCACGCCGCGGTCCTCGAATAGCTTGGCGAGCACTCGGTGGACGATCGTCGCGCCGACCTGGCTCTTGATGTCGTCGCCGACGATCGGCACGCCCGCGTTCGCGAACTTCCGCGCCCACTCCGGATCCGACGCGATGAACACCGGCATGCAGTTCACGAATCCCGCGCCGGCCACGATCGCGGCCTGCGCATAGTGTCTCGCGCCCTCCTCGCTTCCGACGGGGAGGTAGGAGGCGACGACGTCGGCCTCGGCCTCGCGGAGCGCCCCGGCCACGTCGACCGGCGGCAGCTCGGACTCCTGTATGACCTCGCGGTAATACTTGCCCAGGCCGTCGAGGGTCGGTCCGCGCTGAACCTCCACGCCGGCCGGAGGGACGTCGGCGAAGCGGATCGTGTTGTTCGGCTCGGAGAAGATGGCCTCGGCCACGTCCTTGCCGACCTTCTTGGCGTCGACGTCGAAGGCCGCCACGACCTCCACGTCGGAGACGTGGTAGGGCCCGAGGGTCACGTGCATCAGCCCCGGCACCGCGTCGCCGGGGGTCGCCTCCTTGTAGTACTCGAGCCCCTGGACCAGCGACGAGGCGCAGTTGCCCACGCCCGCGATTGCCAGACGGATCTTGCTCATGTGGTGCGCTCCTTTCTGCGAAGCGTGGCCGGGCGGCGCTTCGTACCCCCCCTGGAAATCTTGGTCTGATGACGTTCGGCCTGGATCAGGCCGTCCAGCCAGGCGATGTCCTGCTCGGTGGAATCCCGGCCGTGCTGCATGAGCGAGAGCGTGTATGTGTCGAACCGCTCGCGCGTGGCGGAGAGCGACGTCCTGATCGTGGAGAGACGCTCCTCGAGGTACGCGCGCCGCTTCTCCAGCAGGCGGATGCGTGTCTCGGGCGCCAGGTACTTGAAGAACGCGAGGCGAACGCGGAAACGGTTCTCCTCTCCCGATTCGTGCCCCGCCTCTTGGAGCAGCTCGAGGAAGAGCCGTTCGCCCTTGTCGGTGATGCGGTAGACGTTCTTGCGTCGGCCGATCTCCTCCTCCGAGAAGACCTTCTCGACCGCGCCCTCACGCTCCAGGCGGCGGAGCGACGGGTAAAGCGAGCCGTATGAGACCCGCCAGAAGCCCCCCAGCGTGTCGGTGAGCCGCTTGGAGAGCTGGTAGCCGTGCATCGACCGCTCTTTCAGCAATCCGAGGATCGCGAGCTCCAGCATCCGGTGGTTCGTTCCTTCCCGTTCGTATCGGTTCGATATATCGGTTGAATATATCGCTCCGATATATACCCCCCGGGGACCGGAGTGTCAACCGGCTTCAGATCGGGCGGCGGTAGCGCCTCACGTTCGCAGGGGTCTCCAGGCCCGGGAGGAGCCTTGTGTCGGCGACCGGAGGCCGCGGCACCAGCTTGAGCGGAAGGACCCCCGCCCAGATCGGGAGCTCGTAGTCCTCGGGATCGTCCTTCGGCGGACCGGTGCGGACCTTCGCAGAGGCTTCGTCCAGGGGGATCGCGACCAGCATGGTCTGCTTCAGCTCGGCCTCCGTTGGGGGACGGACGTCGGCGGAGCGCCCGGGGATCACGTGTTCGACCAGCGCGTCCTGCGCGGCGAGCTTCTCGTCGGGGTCGGTGACCTCCCTCGCGCGGCCGAACACCACGACCGAGCGGTAGTTCATCGAGGAGTGGAACCCCGAGCGCGCGACGACGAGCCCGTCGAGGATCGTTACCGCCACGCAGACCTCGGTGCCTTCCCGCAGCGAGCGCAGGGTGCGGCTCGCCTGCGACCCGTGGAAGTACAGCGTGTCGCCGACGCGAGCGTGGATCGTGGGAATGACGCGGGGCTGGTCATCGACGATGTAGGCGACGTGACAGAACAGACCCTCGTCGAGGATCGAGTAGACGGTTTCGCGGTCGTACCTGCCGCGTTCGGGTAGGCGCCTTACCTGCGTGCGCTCGCTCGGAGGGGATCCCTCGATCGACATGGCGGGAATGCTACCGGTCGGCGCCGGCGGGAGTTCGGGACCGCCGCGATAGGCTTCGTAGAGGAGGCATCGTGAACGGGATGCGTGTCGAGCGTGTAGGGGAGCCGGCCGTGTTTCTCGGGCGGGTCGCGCAGCATCTTCTTCGGGACGAAGCACGGCACAATCTCCACTTCGGGATCTGTGACTCGCTCATCGAGCATCAGGGTGCGTACGCCGAGTTCTCCCTCTGGCTGGTCGAAGACGATGGGGAACCGGTCGCGGCGGCCCTGATGACACCGCCGTACAACCTCGTCGTCACTCAGCCGACCGCGGAGGGCGCCCTGGGTCTGCTCGCGCGGACGCTGCATGATGAAGGCGTGGCGCTTCCGGGCGTCACCGGCGCCGTTCCCGAGGTCCAGGAGTTCGTCGGCGCGTGGGAGAAGGTGAGCGGTGCCCGCGGGCATCAGCGCATGGCCCAGCGAATCTACCAGCTGACATCGGTGCGGGAGATCCCCGGCGTGAACGGCGGGATGCGTCCAGCGACCGGGCAGGACCGAGACCTCCTACGGTTGTGGGTCTCGGCCTTCACGAAGGAGGCGCTCGACGACGAGGACGACGAAAGGACCGCGCGGACCCTCGATCTCCGTCTCGGAGACGGTGGCGGTGGTCTCTTCCTCTGGGAGGACGGGCGACCGGTGTCGCTCGCAGGGCACGCCGGCCAAACGCCGAACGGCGTGCGGGTCGGCCCCGTCTACACGCCGCCCGAGGACCGAAGGCGCGGCTACGCGACGGCCCTTGTCGCGGCCCTCAGCGTCAGGCTCCTCGACGAGGGGAATCGGTTCTGCTTCCTGTACACGGATCTTGCGAACCCGACCTCCAACAGCATCTATCAGGTCATCGGGTACGAGCCGATCTGCGACTCGGCCGAGTACGTCTTCGAGGACGCCGGGTAGGTCTCCCGGCGGATGTAGGCGTCAGCGCTCTTCGAAGCGGCTCGGGCCTTCGCCGCCGGTCTCGCCTCGGAGGTACCGCTCGATCTCCGAGGCGATCTCCTCGCCCGAAGGGATGCGCTCGTCTCCGGGAAGCGACTCCAGCCGCTCGAGGTAGGCTTTGGCCTCGGGCTGGGAGGCGACCGCCCCGTCGAGCCGGGAACGTTGCGAGTGGGCCTCCTCGGCCAAGTCGCCTAGAGGGATCTCGACGCCGAGGTGGCGGCCCATGTGCTCGAGGAGCGCGATCGTGGCGGCCGAATAGGGCCCGCCGACGTAGTGCGGCACCTGGGCGTAGAACCCGACGGCGGGGATGCCGCTCCCGCTGACGGCGAGTTCCACGACGCTCAGCGCGGCGGATGGAACGCGGAGCAGACCCTCGGGGCCCTGCGGCTGATCCTCGCGAAGCAGGCCGGGCTTCGATGCGGTCGCGAGCACCGGGACCGGCCGCGTGTGCGCCACTGCGGCGGGGATCGCGCCGAGGCTGATCCACTCCACTACGCCCAGCCGCAGGGCCAGCTCGAGAACGTCGTGTCCGAGTTCCTTCCAGCGGAAGTCGGGCTCGGGCCCGAAGAGGACCAGAAGGTCGCGCCCGCCAATGTGACTCCGCCGGAGGGCGAGCTCGGGCCAGACGAGCTCGGTGAGCGTGCCGTCCACCACGTCGAGGACCGGTCGGCGAGCCCGGTAATCGAACAAGAGATCGCCGACGAAGGATGCGACCACGTCACCCTCGCCGCCGATCTGGGCGGTGGCACCCGTCGCCGCCCCCGAGGCGTCGATCCAGCCGTCGAAGGCCGCGATCAGGACCGGTGCGATGAACTCGGTCGGGCCGCTGAGCCGGTAGAGCGCCACCAGCCAAGGATAGTCGCGTGGATCACCGCCGGCGCCCCGGGCCGGACCGGTGCCTGCGTCCAGAGACTCGGATCAGGCTCCCGGCGGGCGATACGCGACGGACTTGTGGGTAGCGTCGTCAATTTCCTCGGGAGTGAGCAGCACCGTCGTCTTGATCCGGACCGCGCCCGCCGCGGCGACCGTCAGGCTTAGGGCGGCCGCGGTCACGTTGTCCGGGACGTCCGCGATGACGTAGACATCGTCGTCACCGAAGGCGTAGTAGAAGCTCTCGACGGTCCCGCCGATCTCTTTGATGAGCTGCTGGATCGTGGCCCGCCGGCTGGTGCCGCCCTCCTTGAGAAGGCCTTTCGCACCCTCGACCGAGTAGGACGCCTGCCAGAGGTACTTCGCCATGACCTACCTCCCCTGTAGTGGTGCACGAACTCTACGCCCGCTCAAGGTGCACCCGCCACCGGTTCCCCGAGTTGGATGAGGGGAGAGGGAACTGCTCGAAGCGAACCGCGATCGGTGCCCTCAGCCTCACCATACCCGGGGGCGGTGAACGAGGGCCGACGGCCGAGAGGTCCGGGCGTGTACAGTTGACTCCTCGGGCGCCGGCCCGAGGGTTCGCGTCGAGCGACCGACCGGTGGCGTCTTGTCGGCTCCACCCGCCCCTCGCCCCCACGGATCACCATGTCCACGAACGAGGAGGAGCCGTCGATGGCGAGACCCAGCGGCAGGGGCGGTGCGCAGATCGGCCCGCCGGACCGGGGGAGAGAGGCCTCCTCCCGCGCGGCCCTGGGACGGGTGTGCGACCGGGTCGGATGCTCGACGATCCTATCGACCTACAATTCCGCGAGCAGCTGCTCGCTTCACACAACGCCTTCGTACCGGCACGCTCTCTACCGCGCCTAGGCCCAGCCCAGCGGCAGGCCCGATGCGGCCGCTCCTCGGCCACGATCCGTCCCCGAGAGGACGTCGAGCTGCGGATCCACGCACGCCCCTGGCAGCGCGACGGGCTGCGCGGGGTCGCCGTCGCCGGCCGTTCGACGAGGTTCGCGGAAGAGCAGGTCGCCGGTCTCACGTCCTTCCTGGTGTTCTCGGGCGTGGTCACGATCATCGCCGTGGTGATCGTGAGCTGGCTCGTGGTGCGGCGGGCGCTCCGACCGCTGAAGGACCTCGCCGCGACGGCCGACGAGATCGGCCGGACCGGCGACCCGGGCCGGCGCCTCCCCGCGATCCGGACCAAGGACGAGGTCGGCGTTCTCACGGTGAGCTTCAACGGGATGCTCGAGCGGTTGCAGTCCGCCCGCGAACGCCTCGCGGAGGCGCTAGCGGCCCAGCGTCGGTTCGTCGCCGACGCCTCCCACGAGCTCCGCTCCCCGCTCACGACGGTTCGCAGCAACGCGGGCTTCCTCATCGAGCACCCCGACGCGGGTTCCACGGACCGGGCCGAGGCGCTCGCCGACATCGCCGCCGAGAGCGAGCGCATGAGCCGGCTGGTCGAAGGTCGGCTCGCCCTGGTCCGCGCCGACGCCGGACGGCCCGTCGAGCCGGTTCCGGTCGACGTGGGGCTCCTCGCCTCCGACGTCGCCCGCAAGACGAGGCGGGGGGACCGGGCCGTGCGGGTCTCGCTCGACGGCGTTGCGGTCGTCGCCGGAGACGGCGATGCGCTGACACGGCTCTTGCGGATCCTCGTCGACAACGCCCTCAAGCACGGCCGCGGCGATGTCGATCTGTCCGTTGCCGCGCGTGACGGGTGTGCCATCGTGTCCGTCGCCGACAGGGGGCCGGGCGTCCCCGACGGCGACCTCGAGCGGATCTTCGACCGGTTCTACCGTGGGGGGGCGACCGGGGACGACGGCGTCGGGCTCGGGCTCGCGATCGCCCGCTCGATCGCGGAGGCGCACGGCGGGTCGATCCGCGCGTCGAACCGACCGGAGGGAGGGGCGGTGCTCACCGTCGAGGTGCCGGCTCTCCCGGCGGCCGAGCTCTAGAAGTCTCATCGACCTCTCGTCGGGTTCCCACCCGGGCCTCATCGGCGCGGCCGACGATGAGGGCATGGAAACGCACAAGCGACGCGAACCGAAGCCGCTCGATCTCGTGGAGGTCGTTCGCGTACTCGTCCTCGTCCAGGGCGCCATCCTCGTCGCCTCGACGCTTGAGTCGGCGCTCTTCTTGAGCTTCGTCGGTCCCATCGCCCTTCCCGGAGTGATCGTGACCGGCCTCTTTGCCGGGGTCACCCTGGCGACGGCCGCGGGGCTCGGGCGGCGGGCTCGCTGGGCGCGCCGTCTCACGATCGTGGCGGAGGTGGGGGTGTTCCTCGGCGGGCTCGTCGACCTGACCCTGGCCCTCCTCATGACGCATGCCCTACTCGGGCTCGTGCCGCTCCTGACCCGGCTCGTTGCCCCCGCGGCCGTCATCGTGTTGCTTCGCGGGCGGGCCGTTCGCGCCTCGTTCGTCCGGATCCCGCCTCCGCCGGGGCCGAGGTGCCGGCCCTCGAAGGAGCGACCCTCTGATGACGCAGCTGGTCCTGTTCCACGTGTCGGCGGCCGCCGGATTGGGCGCAGTGGGGAGTCCCCTCTACGACGTCTATCCCGAACACATCGGAGCCCTCGTCGCAGTCGCAGTGCTCCCGCTCCTCGCCTGGTTCCTGCGCCGGCGGGCGGCCGCCGGAGACGGCCTCGCCGCGCGCCTGGTCGAGGCCCATCGGGCGCTCCCCGCCGCCCGCCGGTTCCTGGTATGGCTCCTCGCGAGCTCGGCGGTGATCCATCTTGCCCTGGCGATCGGCCACGGCGGCCTGGTCCTGAGTCTGGCCTTCCTGGCCGACGCCGCGCTTCTGGCGCTCGTCGCCCGGCGCCTCGTGCTCGGCCGGACCTGGCGCGCCCGGGCCGCGCTGGTGCTCCTCGGCTCGATCGCCGGCTGGTGGGTCTCGATGGCGGCGGGCGAGTTCCCCTACCAGGTGGGTCTCGTCACGAAGCTCGTTGAGGCGACCGCGCTTGCCCTCGTCGTCCGTCCGGTGTCACGAGGCAGGCTGCGCGCGTTCGCCGCGTCGGCCGCCGCGGTGACGGTCGTCGTCGCGGGATGCACGGCACCGACTTCCATGCGGCCAACTCTGTCTACGAGAGCGACGGCCGGGTGCTCGATCCCGAGCGGCCCGAGGCGTTGGTCTACGCACATACGCCGCAGGGGCCGGTCCTGCTCGGGGCCCTGTTCTTGATGGAAGGGTTGAGCGAACCGGGACCGGCCGTCGGCGGCCCGCTCACCGTGTGGCACGCCCACGAGACCGTGTGCGTCTCGCTCATCCCGCCCGCGTTGAGCGGCTCCCGTCGCCGCTCGGCGGCTGCCCCGTCGGCTCGATCAACCTGCCCATCACGCAAGAGATGATCCACGTGTGGACCGTTCCCGGGGCTCCGGAACCATTCGGGGACCTGGACGAGGAGCGGCGCGCCGCGTACGTCACCGGCCTCGCGTAGGCGGTAGGGGGCGGCCCTGGCGGATCAGGCTCCCAGCGTGCCCACCTGCATGATGGAGTCGGCGCCGAAGAACGGCACCGCCGCGAGCTCCTGGCCCGTCGCGGGGTCGAGCACCGCCACCCGGTCGCCGAGCGCGACGTACAGCCGCAGGCCGTCGCCGGAGAGGCCGAGCCCGGACACAATCCCGTCC
>JBQTIP010000273.1:0-4024 GCA_052388025.1 Actinomycetota bacterium | reverse complement strand
ATCCCCTCCAGCCGGTAAAGGAGAGCAAGGAACTGGACGATGCCGGTCCCCCTGGAGGTCCGGGTGAAGCCGCACGCGTCGACGACCAGGATCGTCGCGGGACGGCGGAACAGCCGGTCGATCTGCTCCAGGATCTCCGCGCGCCGATCGGGCTCGTACTCGTACTTCCGGACGAGCCGCCAGAACGTCTCGCGTCCGGACGCGGGAACCGAGACCTCCCGCGCGGCCGGCTTCTCCGAGACCTCTCGCACGGTTCAGATTATGTGAAGCTCGTTACGTCCGAGCAACTCGGCCGCGCGGCGCTCACACGATCGCGTTGCACCTGCACGAACGCCACGGCGCCTGCCCCTAGGTAGCGACGATCTGGCGGGTCTTGTCCCGCCGGGGCTTCGTCTCCCCCAGCCCCAGGAGTGTCCGAAGAGCTCCTTCATCCGCTTCGAGGCCGATCAGCCCAACGAACGCTGGCAGTCCGACATCACCCCACTGGAAGCTCGCGGGTGGCACGGACGTCGAGATCTTGAACGTGATCGATGACCACTCGCGGTTCCTTTTCGCCTCCGATGCCCGGGCGGTGACCAAGGCGGCCGACGTCGTGGCGAGCTTCCATCAAGCGGCTGCGGCCCACGGGTTCCCGGCTCAGATGCTCACCGATAACGGGGCGGTGTTCACTGCGGCTCCTCGAGGCGGAGGTCGGTGCGCGATCGAGATCGAACTCGCGGCGCTCGGGATCTCTTACCGCCACTCGAGCCCCAATCACCCGCAGACCTGCGGGAAGGGAGCGGTTCCACCAGACCCTCAAGCGCTGGTTGGCCAGGCAGCCGGCGGCCCGAAGCGTCGCGGAGCTGCAAGTGAAGCTGGACCGGTTCCGCGCCTACTACACCGGCTCACGTCCGCACCGGGCGCTCGGCAGGCGCACCCCGGTCGCTGCATTCGGGGCTCGGCCCAAGGCGATGCCCTCGTTGCCCGCGCTCGCGGTCCCGGCCCACTACCGGGTCCGTCGGGACAAGATCGACATCACGGGCGTGGTCACCCTTCGTCACAACAGCCGCGACAGGTGTCAACGATGTCCTGAGACAACACAATGGTGCCCGGGGTGGTGCCCGGGGTGGGATTCGAACCCACACGCTCCGTGAGGAGCAGGTGCTTTTAAGGCACCGTCGTCTGCCAGTTCCGACACCCGGGCCGGGCGTTCGATTGTATGCGAGGGGCGACCGCAGCGAACCAGCCAGCAATGGCCGGGGGCTCGCCGGTGGCGAGCGGGAAGCACGTCCGCGAGTGTCGAACCTACCCAGCCGCCGCAGCCGGCTGCCAAGCCGGCTGGTAGCCCGACACTCCGAGCGAGAGCAGCTCGCTGCCATCCGATCGGATCACGGAGATCATCGGGGTGCCCAGCTCTTCTTTCAGCCGCACGAAGGCGATCCATTGCCCGTCCGGCGACCACGCGGGATCCATGTCGAGCACGCATGGCACCCCGGGCAGCCGGTGGCTGCAGTCGGTGAGCTGCCGGAGCCCGGTCCCCCCCGCACCCATCAGGTAGAGGTCGTTGCTCTGGGAGAAGGCCAGACGAGTGCCGTCCGGCGACCAAGCTATTCGCCCGGCGTTGCCACAGCCGGGGCACTCCAGCAGCGTCCGGACGTCGCCTGTGGTGACGTCCACGACCCGGAGTGTCTGGATCCAGCGATCGGCGCCCCGAAGGGACGACCAGAACGCGATCCGCCGGCCGTCCGGCGACCAGGAGGGAAGCAGGTCGCCCGAACAGTCCGGTCTGCGGCACTCGCTGACCGGGTGCGGATCGGTGCCGTCCGCGTTCACCACCCAGACGTCCGACGTCCCCGGCCGTGTCTGGTCGCCGCCGGGCCGAAGCTGCGCGATGAACGCGATCCACTCCCCGTCCGGCGACCAGGTGGGCTCGAGGTGGAGATCACACCTCGGCTGCTTGCACGTGGTGACGGCGTGCCCGTCGCTGCCGTCGGCGTTCGCCACGTAGATCCCTCTCGGCGCCGTGTTCGAGACGAAGGCCAGCTTGATGCCGTCGGGCGACCACGCCGGCTGTACCCCCTCGCGGACACGGGTGACGCCGGTGCCGTCGGGGTTCATCAGGTAGATATCGCTCGGCATCATGCAGGCATACCCGGGCCCGTCGCACCGGGACCGGACGAACGCCATCTTGCCGTTGAGGCTCGGGCCCGTCGGGCCGTCGCCGCCGGTGAGCACCAGGACCAGGCCGCCAGTCGCCGCCACGGCCAGGGCGACGGCGACCAAGGCCAACACGAACCTGCGGCCCGGCCGCCGCCGCGGGGGTTCCCCGCCCGCCATGCGAGCCTCGACGGCCTGCCAGAGATCGGGGGTCGGCACGGGGTCAGCCCCTCGGAGTCGGCTCGAGCGGTCGGGCATTCGTCATCCTCCGGCAGTCGGCGCTGCCTCGTGCGGGCTACTTCGCGACCTCGATCGTAACCTTCTCGATGTAGACGGCCTGCTTGGGCTGCTGGCCGGCGATCCCGGCCGCGGGGTCCTGGATCGGGATCTGCTGGATCAGCTCCGCCACGTCGAGTCCCTTCACCACCCCGCCGAAGATCGTGTAGCTCGGCGGCAGCCCGAGGCCCTTCTTGCCCGTGATGAGGAAGAACTGGCTGCCGCCGGTGCCCGGCCCGGCGTTGGCCATGGCGAGCGTGCCGGCGATGTATTCCTCGTCCCCGGTGATCTCGTCCGGGATGGTGTAGCCAGGCCCGCCCGAGCCCGTCCCGGTGGGGTCGCCTCCCTGGATCACATCGATCGACGTGTCGAGGCGATGGAAGTACTGCCCGTCGAAGTATCCGTGACGGGCGAGGAACACGAAGCTGTTCACGGTCGCGGGCGCCTGCTTCACCAGCAGCTCGATGACGATCCTCCCGCACGAGGTCACGATCGTCGCCGTGTAGGTCTTCTTAGGCTCGATGACCTCGGGCGGCGGCCCGGCGAACTGCGGCTTCGGCAGGCCGGCGGACTCGGGAGCCTCCGCGCCGCAGGCGACCCGCCTGGGTGCGGGCTCAGGCGTGACTGTGCCCGTCTGCTCGCCCGGCTCGGGAGAGGCTGTGGGCGTAGGCGTGCCGGAGGCCGCCGGCGAGTCGTCCCCGCCGAGGAAGGCGAAGGCGGCCAGCCCGATCCCAGCGACGGCGACTGCTGCCGCGACGAGCAGCGCCGCCGCCCGTTGGCGCTGCTTCTTCCGCCGCTCCGCCTGACGGCGGGCGGCAAGCTTCGCGAGCTGGCGGTCTCGGGATCTGCGACTGGACACGGCGAAAGAGGTTACCGCGTGGGCGACGGCCGGGCGGCGTGGGCGACGGCCGGGCGGCGTGGCGGCTCGCGCGACGAGCGGCGGGCTTCTCCTCGCCCCGTTCCGAGAGATCCCGGTCGACCGATCGATCGCGGAGCGAGCCGGGCGACTACGGCGGAGCTCCGGTGTCCGTACCCCGGACGCGTTGATCGCCGCCACGGCATTGGAACACCGCCTCACGCTCGTGACGAGGAACGTCCGAGACCTCATCCGAGACCTCAAAGGACTGCCGGGCCTTCGGCTGAGATCCCCCGCCCGACGCCAACGGACGGCGCGCGGTCACGATCTCGCCGGTGGTCTGCATCCCCTCACCCCTTGCTCGCCACGGGCTCGGCGCTCTCGAGGTGCGCCTCGAGGGCCTCGAGGAAGGCATCGATGCTCTCGATGTGGCACGCGTGGCTGCCGGGGAGGTCGATGACGGTCGCCCGGGGATAGTGCTCGCCGAGGATGTCCACGATCGCCCGCAGCCACTCGGTGCTGACCGTCCCCTTCACGAGGAGCACCGGCCGGTCGAACGCCCGGAGCACGGCCCGGACGGCGTCGGGGTCCAGGCGGCCGGCGGACGCCTCTCCCTCCAACTCCCTCGCCGCCGCATCCGGGGGCATGACAGGACGGTGCGCGCGCTCCTCGGTCATCGCCACGAAGGCATCGGCCGCGGCGAGTACCCTCGCCGGCGACGGGATCGCCCCGCCTGACGCGCCTCGGTGGTATCCG
>JBQTIP010000272.1:0-5534 GCA_052388025.1 Actinomycetota bacterium | reverse complement strand
CGGGCCTCTTCTGGTCGTACCTAGGTGCTACCCTCGCGAAGATGGACGGGGATCATCCTGCGCTATGACGGATGTGGCCATCCTCGTGGAAGGACTCACCAAGCGGTTCGGATCGGTCGTGGCCCTCGACGGCGTCGACTTCGAGGTGCAGGCGGGCACCGTTTTCGGGCTGCTCGGCCCGAACGGAGCTGGGAAGACCACGGCCGTGCGCGTGCTCGCGACGATCCTCCGACCCGACGGCGGACGCGCCGAGGTCCTGGGCCACGACGTGGTCCGAGATCCCGACGGCGTCCGCTCTCGGATCGGACTCGCCGGTCAGAACGCTGCCGTCGACGCGAACCTCACCGGAAGGGAGAACTTAAGGCTGATCGGCCGCCTGGCGCAGGTCGCCCGGGCGCAGATCGCGCCTCGGGCCGACGAGCTGCTGGAGCGGTTCGAGCTCGTCGACGCGGCGGACCGACCCGTCCGCACCTACTCGGGTGGGATGCGTCGCCGTCTAGACGTGGCAGCCGCGCTCGTCCAACGGCCGCCCGTGCTCTTCCTCGACGAGCCGACCACCGGGCTGGACCTGCACAGCCGGAACGAGCTCTGGGAGATGATCCGGGAGCTGGTGGGGGACGGCACGACGGTTCTGCTCACGACCCAGTACCTCGAGGAGGCCGACCGGCTTGCCCAGCGCGTCGCGGTCGTCGACATCGGGCGGGTGATCGCAAACGGCACGCCGGCCGAGTTGAAGACCGAGCTGGGCAGCACGGTGGTCGAGATGGGGATGGGAGCCGAAGCTACGGCGGCTCGCGCCGAAGAGCTGCTCTCGCACCTCACCTCCGGGCGCGCGGAACGGGATGGGGCCACCGTCCGTTTCACGACCGACGACGGGGCTCGCGTTCTCATCGACGTGCTCCGATCCCTCGATGCCGAGGATCTCGCGCCCGTGACGCTCGCCGTGCGCGAGCCGAGCCTCGACGACGTCTTCCTCAGCCTGACCGGCCACCATGCAGAGTCCGCCACCGCTCCGAAAGGAGCGCCACCCACCCGAGGTGCCGCATGATCACGACCGCAGCCGACGTTCGCGCCGCCGACATCGATCGCGCTCGCCGGCGCCTGCTCCGACCAGTGCGGGACGCGCTAGCCATCACAAGCAGGAACCTCATCGGCTATCGCCGCGTGCCCCAGCTCCTCATCTTCTCCACGATCCAGCCGGTGGTGTTCGTGCTGCTGTTCCGGTACGTGTTCGGCGGCGCAGTGGGCGGCTCCCTACGCGTTCCCTACGTTGATTTCCTGATGCCCGGCGTGTTCGTGCAGACGGTGGTCTTCGGCGCCATGGCCACCGCGATCGGCCTGGCCACCGACCTGAAGTCGGGTCTGCTGGAGCGCTTCCGGTCGCTCCCGATGGCACGGTCTGCTGTCCTGGCCGGCCGGACACTCGCCGATCTGACCCGCAACGTGTTCGTGGCAGTGCTGATGGCCCTGGTGGGCTTCCTCGTGGGCTTCCGGATCCACTCGAACGCCCTCGCCTTCGTTGCCGGCATGCTGCTGGTGCTGCTGTTCGGGTACGCGATGTGCTGGATCTTCGCCACGGTCGGGCTGGCCGTCGGCGACCCCGAGACCGCGCAGGCCGCGGCCTTCCCGGTGCTCGCCCCACTCGTGTTCGCGTCCTCCGCCTTCGTGCCCGTCAGCTCGATGCCGACCTGGCTGCAGGGGTTTGCCAACCACCAGCCTGTCTCGGTCACGGTGTCGGCCGTGCGGGATCTCATGCTCGGGAACCCGGCCGCCTTCCACGTGCTGCAGTCGCTCGCGTGGATTGTCGGGATCCTCCTCCTGTTCGCGCCGATCTCGGTTCGCCTGTACCGCCGCGCCGTGTAGGACGAGGCTGATCGCGAAACTCGTCAGTGAGGCCCGTGGTCGACGGCCTCGACGTTGCTCCCGATTCACCTCCCAGGTCGCTGGCGCAGCTTGAGGCGCAGCGACCCTGGACCGGCACACGCATCAGCCGCCAGAATCGGACATCGGAGGGCATATTGGGTGAGGTGACCGACCGGAACACAACGGTGCCGCCGACCCCGCTGGTCGGCCGTGAGGACGAGCTCGGCTGACTCGAGCTGCTCTTCTCCCGGACGGTGCGCGAGAAGCGCCCCAGCCTCGTCACGCTCGTAGGACCGCCCGGCATCGGCAAGAGCCGCCTGGCGGACGATTTCGCCCGGCGAGCTTCCGAGCGCTGGGTCGAGTCGCGGACGGTTCGCGGCCGGTGCCAGCCTCACGGCCAGTCGCCCGCGTACGAGCCGCTGGCCGAGATCCTGAAGGCCGACGCCGGCGTTCTCGACGGCGATCCGCCGGACTCGATCCTGGAGAAGGTCCTGGCGGTCGTCACTCCGCGTCTGCCGCAGACGGACCCGGGAGGATCCCTCTCACGGGTCCTCGTCTCCTCGATCGGCGTGGCAGTGGGCATGAACCCCCTTGCCGGCGCGGAGCCGGCCGCAGCCCGCGGGCTCATCGCTCGGTCGTGGCGCGAGTACTTCGAATCGCTCACGTCGCGGCAGGCGGTCCTCGCGATCATCGAAGACATTCACTCGCAGCTTGCGGGCGGCGGAGACGTTGACGCGGCCCTCTCGGTGCTCGTCGATCGAGGGCTCGTTCACGAGCGTCCACGGTCGACGATCGAGGGGGAACGGGAGCTCGTCTTCAACCACGTACTGACGCGCGATGCGGCATACGCGGTGATCGAGCCCATCCGGCAGCGCCAGGCGCACGCACGAGTGCTCGGCTGGCTGGAGGAGATGACCGGTGAGAGCGCCGATCATTTCGGCGGCCCGCCCGCCGCCCGTGATCTGCAAGGCCGAGGATCGGCAAGCGGTGGAAAGTGAGCTGGAGCGCGTTTCGGACGACGATTGGGAGCGATTCGGCGGCCGGCTCAACGCCGTCGTGGCGACGGCGCCGCTGGAGCGGCTCGCGCGTCAGGGGCGGCCCGGGTACCGGCTGTGGCGTCGGATCTCCGAGGAAGGCATCCCCATCCCAACCGGCGGTGGGGGAGGCTGAGCAGTGCCGAGAGGTGGCGGCGGCCGATCCCGACCACCAGCGGGCGGCCGATCTTCTCGAGCAGGTCGCGGGCTCATCGGGGGAGATCAGGACGCGGGTCCGACAGCTCCGGGCGTTGCTCGCGAGGAACAACGCCGTCGAGTACGAGTCTCGCCGAGCGACGGCGAGGGAGGGCGCCGACGCTGTGGCCCGTGCCGCCCGCATCGTGGCGTGGGCCGGCGAGACCCTGCGCCGCGCTCGCCTGTAGGGCTGCCTGCCGGGAATCGCATCTCGCGGTACGTCCGCTCCCAGCCAGCGGGCACGATGGCCTCGCGGTCGCGGTCGCTCATGTCAGAACCCGGTGAACGCGCCACGTTCCGGGGATTCCCTTCAACTCGTGCTCGCCCCGATCCTCGAACTCCAGCGCCGACCCGGCGACGAGATCCTTCACCGTGGAGGAGACGAGGACCTCGGACGGGCTCGCCAGAGCCGCGACGCGCGCCCCGATGTGAACCGCGATGCCCCGTACCTTGTCGTCGGCGAGCTCCACCTCGCCGGTGTGCAACCCGGCGCGGATCTCGAGCCCCAGGTCGCGTACGGCCTCCGTAGCGGCCGTCGCGCAGCGGACAGCCCGGATCGGGCCGTCGAAGGTGGCGAGGAACCCGTCGCCGGCCGTATCGATCTCCTTGCCGCGGAATCTGCCGAGGAGCGAACGGATCTTCGCGTGGTGGGCGTCGAGCAGCTCCCGCCACCGCCGGTCGCCGAGCGACGCGGCCTTGTCCGTCGAGCCAACGATGTCGGTGAACAGCACGGTAGCGAGGACCCGGTCGAGCTCCGCCTCGTCGTCGCGGGCCTCCTTCACGAATCGCTCGACCTCGTCGAGCAAGGCATCCTGATCCCCGACCCAGAAGAAGTGGTCGACGCCTGGCTGCTCGACCATCCGTGCGCCGGGGATCTTCCCGGCCATCTGCCGGGTCGCTTCGATTGGGAAGTCAATGTCTCCCGTTCTGGCGAGAACCAACGTCGGCACGTGGATCGCCGGGAGGGCGTGCCTGACGTCTATCCGGTGGTTCATCATCTCAAGGGCCATGGCGGCTCCAGGGCTTGCGGCCCGCCGCAGGTAGGACGCCAGCCACGAGATCAGTCGTTCGTCCTCCGCCAGGCTGGGGGCGGCCCACCTGCGGAGCGCGCTGGCCGCGTACTCCCGCGTGCCCCAGGCGCGGTCGATCTCCTCCAGTTCCCTTTGGTGCTCCTCGTCGGTCGCACGCCATGGGAAGTCGGAAGCCCATGCGAACCTGGGCGCCGTTCCGAACAGGATTAGGCCGAGGGTGCGCTCGGGATAGGTCGCGGCGAAGAGGAGCGACATCGGGCCGCCCTCGGATACCCCGAAGACCACGGCCCGATCCGAGCCGGTCACATCCATTATCGCACGGACGTCGTCCATCCGGGTCTCGAGCGTCGGCAGGTCGGACTCCGGAACGCGATCGGATAGGCCGCAGCCGCGCTTGTCGAAGATGATCAGCCGGGAGAAGGAGGCGAGCCGCGACAGGAACCGGGCGAGGGAGGGCTCCTCCAACATCGCCTCGATGTTCGAGGTCCAGCCCATGACGAAGACGAGGTCGACGAGGCCCTGGCCCACAACCTGGTAGGCGATGTGGACGCCGTCGGCGGTCTTCGCGTACTGCGTTTCGGGCTGCACGGAGCTAGTCTCGCGCCGTGGTTCCCGCCGGGCAAGCGGACCCCACTTCATGCCTGGGCTTCGATGTGTACTCGCCCCACGTTCCCGGTCGACGGTTGGGGCGTCCGGGATACTTGGGAGTCGACCAGGAGGAGACCTGATCCCGTGAACGACGAAACCGCCGAGGCCGTCCCGGCCGAACCGAAGGGGCTGCGCGGCGCGATCGAGGGGGTGCTTCCTCGTGAGCGCTTCGGCGACCAGCGGAACATCCTCGGGAACACCGGCCAGAACGTGCTCGGCCTGGGGATCGGGGCACTCGCCACTTTCGCCGCGCAGGTCCTGATGACGAACATCCTCGGCGCGGACGCCTTCGGTATCGTCACCTTCACCACCCAGTTCGCATTCATCGCGGCGGCCGCGTCGCGCTTCGGAATGGACGTCGCGAACGTCCGGCTGGTCGCGATCCTGGTCGGCCGCGGCGAGAACGGCCGGGTTCGGAGGCTGGTCTCGCGTTCGGCGTGGATCGCCCTGGCCGTCAGCGGGGTGTTCGCGGTGATCGCCTTCTTCGCGTCGAGCTGGCTGGCCGAGACGTTCTCCGCGCTGCCGAATGCAGCCCGACCCGCCTTCCAGGCAGCGGCGGTCACGATCCCGCTCGCCGCGCTCGCCTTCACCTATATGGGCGCTACGCGTGGGCTCAAGATCATGCGCTACACGCTATATGCGCAGTGGGCGGCCCAGCCGCTCGGGTGGATCGCCTTCGCGCTGGCCGGCTGGGTCGTCGCGACGACGGCCGGCACGACGACCCTCGCCTTCGGCGCCTCGTGGGGGCTGGCGCTCCTCATCG
>JBQTIP010000271.1:0-29598 GCA_052388025.1 Actinomycetota bacterium | reverse complement strand
GACCGACATCCCCGTCGAACGTAAGATCGACGGCGTCGCGGAGGTCACCTTCCGTTCGCCCCTGTCCCCCCTGCTGGGCCGCACGCAGACCCAGCTCGCGTACAAGGACGAGATCAACGTCTTCCGGCGCACCCTGCTCTCCGCCGGTCTGCCGAACTCGTCCCGCTGGTACGAGGTGGCAGAGCCGGGCGAGAATGCGGGGGCCCGAGCCCTGATCTACCTCAGGCGGAAAGATGGCGTCGGTGCGGGCGACTTCCGGAAGCTCATCAACAAGCAGCTCGTGCCCGCCCTCGCGGGCACCGGCGTGCTGAGGGAACTGCGAACCCAGACCTTCCTGCCCTGGAACGAGAAGCTCTGGGACACCCCGAACGTCGCGCACGACAACCCGGCCGACCAGCGGTTCCACGCATCGCTGATCTTGGGCTTCACGGACGCGCAGCAGCGGGCGGGCTTCTTCCACGGCCGTGAGATCGAGAGCATGTCGAGCACGCTGGCTCCGCAAGCTTCGGCCATCCACGCCTACGACGTGTCCGCGGCGCTGACCTATGTCAAGGACGGCGCGATCCTCCCGCACTATCAGCAGTAGTCGGGCAAGAGGAGAGCGTGGCCGGTACGTTCGCCGTCCCGTGCGTATCGGGGGCCTCAACCGCGGACCTTGACCAGGACTTTCACGTCGCCCTTGCCGGCCAGGAGCCGCTCGAACCCGCCCTCCAACGTGGAGACGTCGGCGATGCACCACCGGCCGACATCAAGCCCCCACCGGGCCGATGGTTCTTATAGTGTTCCCTTCGCTCGCGCGTTTCCGCTGGTCACGGCGTAGCGGAGGCGGACGGGAATCGAACCCGCCTGCCGACTTCGACGACAAATCGGTTCCAAAGTCTGCTTTGGAGCGTGTGGGCACGTGTGCTGACGCCTTAGCGGGCGATGCACTAGCAATCAGCGCAGGCGCGAGTGGGCCAGCTCGCTCACGGCCGGCCCCGAGCGCTTGACGCGTGACGGCTCCGTGCATGCCGCGGGGCCAATGCGGGGCCACTGGCCCTCGCGAACGCAGAAGATGGCCTCTGACCTGCGTAGTCCCAACGGGATTTGAACCCGTGTCTCCACCTTGAGAGGGTGGTGTCCTGGGCCACTAGACGATGGGACCCTGATCGCGCGCCCGGCGGCGCCGCGCGGACCGGCGGATAGTGTACAGGCGGCGAACGCGGGAATCGGAGGTGGCGGACGTGACGCTAGTGCGGATCGGGACCGAGGACGGCGTTCACGATCTCGGATCTGGCGGAACGGAGCAACTCGCCGGACGAGAGGTCACCGCGCTGGTGCCCGACGGCCCCGCATTGTGGGCGCTCACCGACGGCTGGACGATTTGGCACTCGGATGGCGACGGCGACTGGAGCGAGGCGGGTACGTCGGACCTGCGCGCAAACTGTCTCCTCCCCACGGCGGACGGCCTGCTCGTGGGAACGACCGAGGCTCACGTGCTCCGACTCGCCGGGGGTCGCCTCGAAGCGATTGAGGCGTTCGATGCTGTCAAAGGCCGGGACGAGTGGTACACGCCCTGGGGTGGCCCGCCCGACACGCGATCGCTCGCTGCCGACGCCGCCGGGACGATCTTCGCCAACGTTCACGTCGGCGGGATCCCTCGGTCGGCTGACGGCGGCGCCACGTGGCAGCCCACCATCGAGGTCGATGCGGACGTCCACCAGGTCGTCGCGGCGGGCGGGTTCGCTTTCGCCGCCTGCGCGCTCGGGCTCGCGGTGAGCACCGACGGGGGTGACTCGTGGAAGGTCGAGACCCACGGGCTCCACGCTACGTACTCGCGAGCGGTGGCCGTATGCGCCGACACCGTTCTGATCTCCGCTTCGCGCGGCCATCGCGGAGAGCAGGCGGCCGTCTACCGCCGGCCTCTCGCCGGCGGCCGGTTCGAGCGGTGCCGAGATGGCCTGCCGGAGTGGTTCTCGGACAACGTCGACACCCACTGCCTGGCGGCCGCCGCATCCGACGTGGCGCTCGGCACGCGGGGCGGCGAGGTGTTCCTGTCGAAGGACCAGGGCGGGAGCTGGGACCTCGCTGCCGGCGATCTGCCGCCGGTGACGTGCGTGGCCTTCCTGCCCTGAGTGGCGGGTGGCGGCTGGTATCGTCACGGCCGCCCATGAGATCCGGATCAATCGAACGCGCACTGCGCCGCGGCCGCCGCCGGGCCCTCGGCGGGGGCTTCGCGCTCGCCTTCCTGCTCGTCGCGGCCGCGTGCAATCCCGGACGAGGAGCCCCGACGCCGGGCGGCGCCGCAGAACCCTCGAACTCGAGCCCAACTCCCTCGACAGGGCCGCAGGGCGCCGAGAAGATCGAGCACCTGATCTTCATCGTCCAGGAGAACCGGTCCTTCGACCACTACTTCGGGACCTACCCGGGCGCCGAGGGCATCCCGACGGAGGACGGTAATTTCACCGTGTGCGTCCCCGATCCCGTCCTTGATCGGTGCGTCCGCCCGTACCACTCGTCGAACCTCCTCCAGGACGGCGGCCCTCATGCCCAGCGGCACTCCGAGGCCGACGTGAACGGAGGCCGGATGGACGGCTTCATCCAAACGGTGATCGACAGCCCGATCTACTGCGCCGATCACCGCGAGGCCGCTCGCTGCCTGGACAAGCTCGGTCCCCAGGGGCAGCCGGACGTCGTGAGCTACCACGACGCGCGGGAGATTCCGAACTACTGGGCCTACGCGGAGAACTTCGTGCTCCAGGACCGCATGTTCGCGCCGGCGGACTCGTGGACGCTGCCGGCGCACCTGTTCCTCGTCTCGGCGTGGGCAGCCACTTGCCCCAAGCCGGGCGACCCCATGAGCTGCCGCTCGGACCTCGAGCTCCAGGAGGCGGCCGCGATCCAGAAGGGCGGCGGACAGGAGCCGATCTACGCGTGGACCGACATCACCTATCTGCTTCACGAGGCCGGCGTCAGTTGGGCGTACTACGTCGGGAACGACACTTGCTCCGTCGCGCCCTGCCCGAAGGCGTCGGGGAAGCACACCGTCTATCAGCAGAACGTGCTCCCCGGCTTCCGGACGGTTCGCCAGAACCACCAGCTGAGGAACATCAAGCCCCACGACGACTACTTCGACGCCGCGGCAAGCGGAACGTTGCCGTCGGTTTCGTGGGTCATGCCCTACAGCGGGGTCGGCGAGCATCCCCGCTCCGGCGAGCCGATATCCGCCGGGCAGGCCTGGGTCACGAAGCTGATCAACGCGGCCATGGAGGGACCCGACTGGGACTCGACGGCGATCTTCCTCACCTGGGACGATTGGGGCGGGTTCTACGATCACGTGAAGCCGCCACGGGTCGACGAGAACGGGTACGGGATCCGCGTGCCGGGACTCTTGATCAGCCCGTGGGCGAAGGCCGGAACGATCGACCACCAGATCCTCTCGTTCGACGCCTACCTGAAGCTCATCGAGGATCTGTTCTTGGGGGGATGGCGACTGGACCCGAAGACCGACGGCCGGCCGGACTCTCGCCCGACCGTCCGCGAGGAAGTCGAGATCCTTGGTGATCTGCTCCTTGAGTTCGACTTCGACCAGGAGCCGATCCCGCCGTTGATCCTCGATCCATACCCGGAGCCCGGCCCGCCGTCTTCGCCGGGGGGCTGAGGCCGGGCGGAGGGATCAGGGGCAGTCGGCCCTGGCCGTGTTCGGTCCCACCTGGCACGCCGAGACGTCGATGGCCTCGAACGCGGAGGCCGGCACGGACTTCAGCTGGTCCAGGAGGCTGTTCCTCCAGTGGCCGTCCCGAGTTCCGGTGAAGAACCAGTTCGCGCCGTTGTCGGCCAGGATGAGTCCGTATCGCTTCATCGCGCGCAGGATCACGCGAGCCCTTGGGGTGAACCCGGAGAGGTCGAAGTCGGCCTTCAGCCGGAAGCGCGCGCCCATCGGCGGGTAGGCGTCATTCGGCGTGCCGGCGTCGTGACGGGCGGACCACAGGTGGCTCGCGTGGGTCAGCTCCGCGGTGGACCGGATCGCGTGCCGGATCGCGCCGGCCTTCACCTCGTCCCACCGGACGAGCCCCGGGAAGATCGGAAGTCCGGCCGCGTCGGCCGAGGTCCAGGTGTCCGGCCGCAGCTTGTTGGAGTCGAGGTCGAAGATGGCGCCGCTTCCGCCGGTGGGGTCGCCCCCGTTCCAGTCGGCGTCGTAGATCTCGTAGAGCTTGCACGTTCCCCGCTCGACGATCAGCGCGTGGCGGTCGGAGCCGCTCTCGATCGGCGTGCCGGCGCCGAACGGATATGGGCCCTTGTCGCTCTCGTCGCCGTAGTAGAAGCGCAGCGTGACTTTGGCGTGGTCCTTGCCGACAACGTCGAACGGCAATCCGTAGCTCGGCGGGCCGAAGTCCGGGTGCAGGTCTGTGTCGGCGGCCTCCATCGACTCGAGGAATGCGGGCCGCAGCGACGGGGTGCAGTCCTACTGTGCTGAGTGCCGTCGCGAGTACATGAGACGACACTACGCGCGAAACGTTGGGAGATACAGGGCCTCTGCAACAGCGCGGAACAAACGCCGCCGCGACGCCATGCGCCGCATCCTTCGAGAGGCGAAGAACCGGCCGTGTTCGGACTGCGGCGTCCGATACCCACACTACGTGATGGACTTCGACCACAGGGAGAGAAGCGAGAAGTGCTTCAACATCGGGCGAGACGCGTTGGCCGGGCGGTGTTCAGAGGAAGCGCTCAGACGAGAAATCGAGAAGTGCGATGTCGTGTGCGCCAACTGCCACCGGATGAGGACACAGCGGCACGTCGCCGAGCTGGGTCGCCAGGACTCGAACCTGGACTAACGGGGCCAGAACCCGTCGGGCTGCCAATTACCCCACGACCCAATTCCTGGCCCGCTCCGAACCATTCCACGGGCCAAACGACTTTCGATGCTATCAGCCGGACCCGCCGGCCAGGGGAGCGGCTCGGATACCAGGCGGTACGTGGCGCTTGAATGAGGCCAGCACCTTGAAGAAGTCCGAGCGCTCCGCGTCCCACTCTCCCGGGGGGAACAGCGCCGCGACGACGAACCCGGTGCCGTCCTCGCCCAGCGTGAAGGCCGCGGCAAGGCTGCTCTGCGCCTCGACGCCGTCGAGGACGTCGGCCACCACCAGCCGTCCCGGCACCCCGTCGATCTGGACCGCCTGATCCTCCCGGACATCCACGTTGGGATCGCTCGTGAGGAACATGAGAACCATGTCCCGCACGTCGGTGAACGAGTCGGTCGTGACCACGAACATCTCGTAGACGGTCTGGTCGGTTGGGGTCTGCTGGGCGAGGCCTCCTCCCAGGAAGCCGGTCGTCGCGGCCGGACTGGGCTGCGGAGGGGCCGACACGACGCCGGCAAGGATCGCCGGCCCGTCGGGGGAAGGCTCCTGCGATGTCGCGACCGTCACATCATTGCCCCGTGGAAGGTCTGTCGCGAACAGGGCCTGCGGGTCGTAGTACCGGTCGAACGAGCGGCTCTTGCCACCGCCGCATGCCGCGAGCGCCAGCACGACCACCACCAGGACGGCCGCGAATCTCCTCACCGCCTCATTGTCCTTCCGAAACCCGGCATTGACCAGCCACGTCGCCCCTCGTTACGGTGCCTTCTCGGGGCGGGGAGGAGGGCGGGGATGAACAAGAACGGCCTCATCGTGGAGGTCTCCAAGCGGACGGGGGCGAGCAAGGCGGACGTCGGGAGAACGCTCGACGCCGCCATGGCCACGATCCGTGAGACGGTGGCGAAGGGCGACCGGGTGTCGCTGGTTGGGTTCGGCACCTTCGAACGCAAGCGAAGGAACAAGCGGATAGCCCGCAACCCTCGAAAGCCCGAGATCGCGGTCGTTGTGCCGGCCCGTGACCTCCCGTGGTTCAACCCGGGCGGGGAGTTCCGGGAGCTGATCGCGGCGAAGCGCCGTCGGACGCCGGCGAAGAGATCCGCTAGTCGAAGGTGACGATCCGGAGGGTGCGGGCGAGCTTCGAGCCGCCCTCCTCCACGACGTCGAACTTCACTCGCTGCCCTATGCGCAGGAGGCGCACCCCCGAGCCCTCGATCGAGGTGGCGTCGATGCGCACCTCGGTCCGGTCCTCCTGAAGCAGCACGCCCGTTCGGCTCTCGCCGTCGAACTCCTTGATCGTCCCTTGCGGCATGTCTCGACCCTCCCAGCGTTACGCGCGCACCTGAAGTCTCTCGGCGAGGTCCATCTCCAGGCAGACCTCCCGGGTACGGCCCTTCCTGCCGGAGGCGAGCAGGGTGAGGATATCGCCGGGAGAGTCCAGGTCGAATCCCAGCTCGGGCCGCTCCACGACGGCGACAGGGAGGCCGCGCTCGGCGGCGGTCTGCCGGTGCCGGGTGAACGAGTCGGGGCCGAACCTCGCGGGGATGGACCGTGGTGGCCGGCGGAGCAGGAGGTTCGTGCCGCCGCCCTCCTCCGATCTCGCAAGGACCACGGGGCCGAGGGTCCGGAGGGCCGACGTGAGCGCCTCGCCCGTGACGAGGGCGACGTCCCCTAGGAGGACGGCCAGGGCGTCCGCTTCGCGTTCTCTAGCGTCCAGCTCGACCTGGCGAACTGCGGCTTGCAGCGGCGGCTTGGACTCGCCAACCGGGCGTGCGCCGCGGCGGGCGGCGACCTCCAGGACGGCCTCGTCGGGGGAGACCACCCAGGTCTCCCACTCGCCGACGGACAGGGTTGCGTCGAGCACGTCCTCGAGCATCGCGAGCGTCAGGGTCCCTCGCTCTAGCGGGGAGAGGGCGGGATGCAGCCGTCCCTTGGCTCGCGACAGCGATTTCACGGGAACAGCGATGACTCCCATCTTGAAGAGGGTAGTGCACGGCCGGAGCGGCGACCCCCGTCGTGATACGGTCGCGGGGGCGACCTCCGCCGGGGACCAGGGAGGCTCGAGGATGACCACACTTGCGTTCGCGATAGGGCCGTCGCGGGAGCGGCCCGCGGGCCGAGTCGGCTACCAGGCGGCCGTGGCCCTCGCCGGGAGCTTGCTCGTGGCCGGGCTTGCCCAGATCTCCATCGTGCTCCCGTTCACGCCGGTACCGATCACCGGGCAGACGCTGGGAGTGCTCGTCGTGGGTGCGTCCCTCGGCCCTGGGCTCGCGGCGATCTCCCTTGGCATGTACCTGCTGGAGGGGGCGATCGGCCTGCCATTCTTCGCCGGCGGCGCCCACGGCGCCGGCCTCCTCGGCTTCGCCGCGGCTACGGGCGGCTACCTCTGGGGCTTCGTGGTTGCATCAGCGCTGGTCGGCTGGCTCGCGCGCCGGGGCTGGGATCGGTCGTTCAGGAGCGCGATAGGCGCGATGTTCGTCGGCGAGGTGGTTCTGTACGCGATCGGGATCCCCTGGCTGATGGCGGCGCTCGACCTCCCCCTCGCCGAGGGTCTGGAGCTCGGGTTGTACCCCTTCGTGATCGGGGACACGCTGAAGCTCCTGTTCGCCGCGATGGTGCTGCCTGGGGCCTGGCGACTGCTTGGCCCCGCCCGTAAGGACGATGACGGGAGCTAGCGGCTCCGAAGAGAGGCGGCGGGAGCCACTGTTTCGCGCCGCAGAGCTCACGGTCATCCCCCCGATCAAGCTCTGGTTCAACTGGCGGATGGAGGGCCTCGAGCTCGTGCCGCCCGGTGGGCCGGTCCTCGTGGCCGCGAACCACATCTCCTACCTCGACGCGCTCGCACACGGGTATTTCCTGGTAAGGGCCGGGCGGCGTCCGAGGTTCCTGTCCAAAGCCGAGCTCTTCGACGTCCGCGTCCTGGGGATGGCCCTGCGACACGGCGGCCAGATACCGGTACGGCGGGGGACCGGCGACCAGGCCCCGCTCGAGGCGGCGGAGCGGGCGCTCGCGTCCGGCGAGGCCGTCGTCGTCTACCCGGAGGGAACCGTGACGAGTAACGAAGACTTCTCTCCGATGCGAGCCAAGACCGGAGCTGTCCGGCTTGCGCTCGCCGCCGGGGTTCCCGTGTCGCCCGTCGTGGTCTGGGGTTCCCAGGCCGTTTGGCAGAAGTCCGGGAAGGGGAGCCTGAAGTTCGGCCGTCCGATCTGGCTGAAGGCCGGCCGGCCCATCGACCTGTCGGCGCATCGTGACGAGGCCGGCGACATCAAGGTCCTGCGCAAGCTCACGAACGAGGTCATGGGTGAGCTCTCCCGGCTTGTGGAGGACCTCCGCTCCCGGTACCCGGCGCACTGGGCGTGATACCAGGCTGGGGTAGGCTGGAGCCGATGACCGAGGAGCGCAAGCGGCGGTTCGCCACACGTGCGGTGCACGGCGCCCGCACGCCCTTTGTGGAGCAGACGCCGGCGAGCGTCCCGCTGTACCAGACCTCTACCTGGCGCCTGGAGACGACCGAGGAGCTCGCCGAGGTCATCGCCTTCCGGCGTCCCGGCTTCGTCTACACGCGCGGGTACGGGAATCCCACGATCGACGCGTTCCAGGGCCTGATGGCCGATCTCGAGGGAACCGAGTCGGCGTTCTCGTTCGCCTCCGGGATGGCGGCGATCCACGCGGTCGTGACGACGCTCGCGCGAAGCGGCGACCGGATCCTCGCGAGCAACGAGCTCTATGGCGGTTCCTTCTCGTTGTTCACGAAGGTGCTTCCGCGCTACGGCATCGAGGTCGACCTCGTAAGCCCCCACGATGCGGACGAGGTGGCCCATGCGCTGCCCGGGGCGAAGCTCTTCTACGTCGAGACCATCGCCAACCCCGTGGTCACGGTGGCCGACCTCGCCGCGCTGGGGGAGGGCTGCCGCGCCGCCGGCATCTCTGCGGTGGTCGACAACACCTTCGCGTCGCCCTACCTCTGCAACCCGGCGGAGCTCGGGTTCGAGTTCGTGATCCATTCGACCACGAAGTTCATCGGCGGCCACAACGACCTGATCGGCGGCGTCGTCTGCACGACCGAGAAGGGGATGGAAGCGCTCCGCGAAACCGCGATCGAAACCGGCGGCACGATGCAGCCACTCGAGGCGTGGCTCTGCATGCGGGGGCTCGCGACCCTGCCCGTCCGCATGGAGCAGCATTGCCGCGCGGCCCAACGGCTGGCGGAGCTCCTCGAGGGACACGACCGCGTGGAGCGTGTGCACTACCCGGGCCTTCCCTCCCACCCACAGCACGAGGTCGCGGCCCGCCAGCTCCGCGGCTTCGGCGGGATGCTGGCCTTCGAGGTGAAAGGCGGTGTCGAAGCCGGTGCCCGCGTGAGCGACTCGCTCGAGCTGGCCTGGATCGGCGGCAGCCTGGGCGGCATCCATACGCTGGTCGCGCACGCCGCCTCGACGACCCACCGCCAGCTCGATCCCGAGGCGCGCCGCGCGGCCGGCATCGCCGACGGGCTGATCCGTGTGAGCGTCGGGCTCGAGGACCCCGACGACATCGTCGAGGACTTCCGGCAGGCCCTGGAGAAGGCGTGAGCCGGCGCACCAGGATCGTCGTCCTGTTCGGGGGGCGCTCGGCCGAGCACGAGATCTCGGTGATCTCCGCCCGCTCCGTCCTGGACGCGCTCGACCCGGATCGCTACGAGGCCGTCCCGATCGGCATCACGAAGGAAGGGGCCTGGCATCTCCTCCAGTCCGGCCCGCCCGCGCTTCCGCCCGGATCGGGCGCGGCGCTTCCCGAGGTGACGCCGACGGCGGGCTGGGAGGTCGCGCTCGACCAGGAGCCGGGAGCATCGGCCCTGGTCGCCGAAGACGGCTCGAGGACCGAGATCGACGTGGTCTTCCCCGTGCTCCACGGGCCGTACGGCGAGGACGGGGCCGTCCAGGGGATGCTCGAGCTGGCCGGAGTCCCGTACGTCGGAGCCGGTGTGCTCGGATCGGCGCTCGGCATGGACAAGGCGGTCCAGAAGGTGCTCTTCGGCGCGGCCGGGCTGCGGGTGGCACCGCACGTCGTCGTGTACGAGCGCGAGTGGGAGGAGGACCCCGAGGGCGTCGAGGCACGGGCCGCCGATCTAGGCTACCCGCTGTTCGTGAAACCCGCCGCGCTCGGCTCGTCGGTCGGCATCACGAAGGTGCACGCTCCCGACGAGCTAACGGGCGGGATGGAGGAGGCGTTCCGATACGGCTCGAAGGCCCTCATCGAGCGTTCGATGGAAGGAGCCCGCGAGATCGAGGTCTCGGTGCTCGGCAACGAGGATCCGGTCGCCTCCGTGGCCGGTGAGATCGTCCCGACCCACGAGTTCTACGACTACGACGCGAAGTACACCGACGAGCACGGCGCCGCGCTCGTGATCCCCGCGGACATCCGGCCCGAGAACCTCGAGGAAGCGCAGCGCATGGCGGTCGCGGCGTTCCGGGCCATCGACTGCGCCGGGATGGCCAGGGTGGACTTCTTCCTTGTGCCGGACGGCGAGCTGTTCGTGAACGAGATCAACACGATCCCGGGATTCACGCCGATCTCGATGTATCCGCAGCTGTGGGAGGCATCGGGGCTGCCGTATTCGGAGCTGATCGACCGGCTCGTGGAGCTCGCGCTGGAGCGCCACGCGCTCGAGCGGAAGAAGGGAACGGGAGCCTAGTCCCGGTTCGGCTCCGCCGATAGTCTCTATCAGACTAGCTTCGCGGTTCTAAAGGTGGACGACCGGGCAGGTCAGCGTGCGGGTGATTCCGTCGACGGACTGGATCTTCGCGACGACCAGCTTTCCGAGCTCGTCCACGTTCTTGGCTTCGGCGCGGACGATCACGTCGTACGGACCCGTGACATCCTCGGCGTCGGCCACGCCACTGATGTTCCGGACTTCGGTAGCGACCTGAGCTGCCTTGCCGACTTCGGTCTGGATCAGGATGTAGGCCTGAACCACGGTGACCTCCCTCGTTCGTGAAGGCAAGATGCTATCCGCCCGTTCGAGAGAGCGACAAACGGGGGTTCCCCGGCGCCCGGCCGAGGCCATAATCGAGGTGTGACGGAGCGCAGGAAGGCCAAGAAGGGTCGGGACCCGCTGGAGCCGTACCGGCGGATCCGCAAACCGATGCCGCCGCCCGAGAAGGTCGTGCCGGACAAGCGGCGCAAGATCGAGGAAGAGGAGGCGCGACGGCAGCAGCGCGAGGGCTCGTGATGTTCGACGACCGCGTCGACGCAGGGCAGCGGCTGGCGCGGGCGCTTGCGGACTTCGCCGGGACGGAGGCCGTGGTCCTCGCCATCCCCCGCGGCGGCGTCATCGTGGGCGAGGTCGTGGCGGGCGCGTTGCAGGCGCCGCTCGACGTCGTGATCCCGCGAAAGATCGGCGCCCCGATGAACCCAGAGCTCGGCCTCGGCGCGATCGCGCCGGGCGTGCGGGTCCTGGACCGGCGGATGCTCGAAGCCCTTCGCGTGAGCGACGAATACCTCGAGCGTGAGATCGAGGCCCAAGAGAGCGAGATCGAGCGGCGCCAGCACGCATACCGGGAGGGTCGGCCTCCGGTGGACGTCGGCGGCAAGGTCGCGATCGTGGTGGACGACGGGGTTGCGACGGGCGGGACCGCCACGGCCGCGCTCCGATGGGCTCGCGCTCAGGGCGCCGCGCGCGTCGTGCTGGCCGTGCCCGTCGCCCCGGGCGCGTCCCTGGCGCGACTGTCACAGGAGGCGGACGAGGTCGTGGTGCTTGCCGCGCCCGACCCCTTCTACGCGGTCGGGGAGTGGTACGGGCGGTTCGACCAGACGAGCGACGAGGAGGTCGTCGCCGCGCTGGCGAGAGCGGCGGAGCGCAACGGATGAAGGTCTTCGAGCTGGCCCTGTCCGGGCTGTTCGCGCTTGGGGGCGTCCGCTCGCTGCTCGATTGCTCGAGGCGGCACTTCGATAGCGCCAACGTCGGCGGGGCCAGATCCTGTGCGCGCTCTACGGCACCGGCCGCGTCGGGCTCTGGCGGTCGTCGGAGGGAGTCCTCCGCTCCTTGCTGTCATACCCCGGTGCTAGAGTCGACCGCGTTGACGATCTCCGCGGAGAGCTCGGGGAACTCCTCGAGTCTGGCGCGGCGCTCGATCTTCAGCCGCTTGACCATGTCCCGGTATTCGTCCGTTCGTCCCTGGCGCTCGTACAGGCGCGCTGGCTGGAGCAGCTCGATGTCGTCGATCCCGGGAACCGACTCGGCGACCCGGTAGCCGAAGTCGTCGTCCTCGGTCCACGAGATCGTGCCCTCGACGATCCCCTTTACCACGGCGGAAGAGTGCGGGATCTTCACCTTCCGCGAGCCTTCCACGTCGTCGTTGCCGCCGACGCGTCCGGTGTTCATCAGGAACGTCTCGATCTGGTGCGAGGCCAGGAGCTCGAGGATCCGGTTGCCCTGCAGGCCGTGCGGCATCGGAAAGAACGGGTTGGTGCCCGGCACGCGCAGGAACTTGCCCTCCTCGGCCGCACCTCCTGCCGAGGTGCCGGTCGTCTCCCCGAGCATGAAGTAGGCCGCGGCCTGCTCCTGCGAGAGCCCCGCGACGGCCGGGATGATGTTCTCGTTTCGGTTGAGGATCAGCAGGTAGTCCACGGTTCCGACCTGCATGGCGTCGCGGAACCGCCCGAGGTCGGCCATGCGGAAGACCGCGCGGCCGTTCTGCGTGTAGGACTCCTCGAAGAAGTTCACCCTGCCGGCGTCGTCCTGGTAGACGTTCTCGAGGTAGGCGCTGGGCTTCGTGACCGCTCCGAAGATGGACGGCTCGAAGTCGGGGTCCAGGCTGAACGTCTTCGCGAAACATCCGTTCTCCGTGCCGTGCACGACGCCGCCCGGCATGAGCGCGACGAAGTCGTCCTGAACCGGGAGCGAGTCGTTTTGAGTAGTGAAGGTAGTCGTGGTCTTCCCCGTGCCGGAGAGGCCGATGATCAGCACGACCTTCTCGCCGTCGGCGGTGGGGATCACCTTGCAGCCGGCGTGGAGGGCGAGCCCGCCGCGGTCGTAGACGATCTTGTTCCACATCCGCAGGCCGCCCTTCTTCGACTCGCCGAAGTAGTCGGAGTTGAGGACCCGCGTCACGTTGTTCTCGAGGTCGACCGCGATGACCCGGTCGTCCGGATAGCCGGGCGCCTCCAGGTTCGGCGTGTAGATGACCTGGACTTCGGGCTCGCCGCCTTCACGCGGGAAGTACAGCATCTGCTGCATGCCGGCGATGTTCGCGTTCGCCTTCTCGATAGTGAGGCGGGCGGCCGTGCGGAACGAGGGATCGTGCCCGATGTAGCCGTCGATAATGACGACGTCTCTCTCGGCGAGGTACTCGTCCTGCATCGCGGCGATGCGGTCGTACTCGTCGCGGGCCATGGTCTTGCCCGAGGCCGTCGACGGGTCCTCCGTCACGACGTAGGTGCTGCCCGCGCTCCGCGACGTCACCCGAGTCTGCAAGTTCACGTTGTCGAACTCGGTGATCCGGCACTGGGGCATCTCTTCCGTGAAGGCTCGAAGATCCTCGGGGCTCGGGTTGTCGTGAACCGCGCGTTGCTCGTCGACCTTCAAGTTGGTCTCCTCGGTGGACGTGCGCAAGGGGCGGCACGCCCCAGGTGCGATTTGACGCTAGATTCTACAGGACGGGCCCAGCCGTCCGGACCCCGGCTTGGGCGAGCGGGCCCGCTCGAACCGGAAACCGCGCTATGGATCTCACCGAGGACGAGTTGCTCGCCGCGATCCGTAAGGTCCTCTCCGGCACCGCCGCCGGGGTCGTGGTCGGAGTGGGCGACGACGCGGCCGTCGTGGAAGCCGGTTCGGGAGAGCGTGTGCTAACCACCGACATGCTGGTTGAGGGCGTGCACTTCGACCGCGACCTCACGTCGGCCCGCGACCTCGGCTACAAGGCGATCGTGGTGAACGTGTCGGACGTCGCGGCCATGGCCGCGAGCCCGCGCTTTGCGCTCGCCTCGCTCGCGCTCTCGCCCGAGACGGACGCAGCCTGGACGATGGAGCTGTTCGGTGGCATGCTCGCCGCCTGCGACGAGTACGCCCTGTCGCTGGTCGGGGGCGACCTCAACCGGGGCGACGCGGCGGTTGTCTCGATCACGGTCGTGGGCGAGGTGGCGCCCGGCCGCGCGGTGCTCCGATCGGGGGCGCAGGTCGGCGATAGGGTCGTGGTCACGGGATCGCTCGGCGCGGCCGCAGCCGGACTTCTCCTCGCGAAGTCCCCGACCGGGCGGGCCGTGGCCTCCGACTGGGGGCGAGAGCTGCTCGCGGCCCACTTCCGGCCCGTAGCCCGCGTCGGGGAGGCTCAGACACTCGCGCAGGCCGACGCCACCGCGATGATGGACATCTCCGACGGGCTCGCGAAGGACCTCGGCAGGCTCTGCGCCGAGAGCCGCGTCGGCGCCAGGATCGATCTCGGCAGGATCCCTGTGGCGGAAGGCCTCGGGCCGGCTGCGGACGTCCTCGGACTCGATCCGCTCCAGACGGCGCTCTCCGGGGGCGAGGATTACGAGCTGCTCGCGGCGATCGCTCCCGGAGCCGTCGTGGGGGCTCGCGACGAGCTGCGGGAGCGCTTCGGTGTGACCCTCGCCGACATCGGGGCCATCATCGAGGAGGGACTGTGCGCGGTCGACCGCGACGGCCGCGAGTTCCCGCTGGAGCCGAAGGGATGGGATCACTTTGAGCGACCGTGAGAGCCCGCGGCCTCGGGCGCTGTCGATCGCCGGCTCGGACTCGGGCGGCGGCGCCGGCATCCAGGCCGACCTGAAGACCTTCAGCGCGCTGGGCGTATTCGGCATGACCGCGATCACCGCCGTCACCGTGCAGAACACGAAGGGCGTGAGCGGGTACGAGGAGCTCTCGCCCCAGACGGTCGGCGATCAGATCCGCTCCGTGGTCGACGACATCGGAGTTGACGCCGCCAAGACCGGCATGCTGGCCTCGGCGGGCATCGTGCAAGCCGTCGCGGAGGCCGTGCGGGATACGGCAGTGCCGAACCTTGTCGTGGACCCTGTCTTCGTCTCCAAGCATGGGCACACGCTGCTGGCCGAGGACGCGGTCGCCGCCCTGCGGGTCGCGATTCTCCCGCTGGCGACCATAGTCACCCCCAATCTCCACGAGGCGAGGGGGCTGGTCGGCTTCCGCGTGGACTCCCGCGATCTGATGGAGGACGCCGCCGAAGCGATCGCGGCAATGGGTCCGCGAGCGGTGCTCGTCAAGGGCGGCCATCTCGAAGGTGGCCGCGCGGACGACCTGTTCTTCGACGGCCGCCGGATGCGGTGGATCGACGGCGAGCGCCTCGAGACCGCCAACACGCACGGGACCGGCTGCGTGCTCTCAGCCGCGGTCTCCTCGTTCCTCGCGCGCGGCGACGAGCTGCTCGAGGCCGTGCGCCAAGGCAAGGCGTTCGTCACCGAGGCCCTCCGCCACTCGGTCGCGATCGGCCAGGGGATCGGGCCGGTCGACCCTCTATGGGAGTGGGTAAAGGAGTAGAGGTCCGCGGCTCAGACGGCGCGGGCTACCTTGCCGGCCTTGAGGCAACTGGTGCAGACGTTCAAACGCTTCGGCCGGCCGTCGATCAACGCGCGCACGCGCTGCACGTTCGGGTCCCACCGTCGGTTGGTCCGGTGATGGGAGTGGGAGACCTGCTTCCCGACGAAGGGCTTCTTCCCGCAGATTTCGCAGACGGCGGCCATACGGCCAACGATGCTAGCAGACGCCCCCGGCGGTCCCCTTGCGCCCCGGCCGGGACGCGGTCAGACTGGCTCTCCCGCCGGCACGAGATTGCCGCCCGAGCGAGGGGGATGAGGCGTGACCGTTGGCAAGTACGATGGCCTGCACGCGTTCGTGTTCATGCACCGCGTCCCGCCGGGGAAGACCATTCGGAACGTAATCAGGGACGTTCGACGCGACAGAGATCTGTACGATCCAGACCGCGGCCCGGTCATGTTCGCGGCGGAGTGCCAGGGCGACTTCATCGCGTTCCTCCACCTCGTCGTGGAGGAGGGCGACGTCAAAGGCCTTGAGGACCTGCGGGCCGGCTCCCTGTGGGACCACGGTGTGCGAAGCGAGGTCGCGATCGAACACACCGTGTTCGGTGCCCCCGCGCAGCCTATGGGGCCGAAGCGGGGCAGCCCGCGAGCTTGCGGACTCCAGAAGGTGTACGTGGAGCCAAACGAGCGGGCGAGGGAAGTCCTGGACCGGATGGTGGACGTCCCGGGGTTCCAAGGCGCCTCGACGGTATCGGGGAGCTTCGACATACTCCTGGAGGTCGGGGCCGAGGACGTGGACAGCCTCCTCGAGGCGTCGCCGGTCGACGCGCTCCATGGGATCCCCGGAGTCGAACGGTCGGAGGCGGCCATTGCCATCATCGCGCCCGATGAGGAGGCAGGCTGAGCCGCGAGCGGGTGTGACGGGAGGCCGCTCTCCCAAGCCGGCCCCCCACGCGGAGCGCAAGCTCGTCACCCTGCTCTTTGCCGACCTGACCGGGTACACGGCGCTGGCCGAGTCGCTGGACCCTGAGGAGGTCTACTCCTTCGTCCGTCCCGCGATCGCCGAGCTCGTGCGCGTCGCGGAGGACTTCGGGGGCACGGTTCCGCAGGTCCTGGGAGACGGCTTCATGGCGGTCTTCGGGGTCCCCATCGCCCACGAGGACGACGCGGAGCGGGCGGTCCGGGCGGCCCTCGAGATCCGGGATCACGTCCGGCGCCTCAACGCCGGCCGCTTAGGGCTTCGGCTCCCCGAGGTCCATTCCGGCGTGAACTCAGGAGAGGTGATGGTGGCCCACGCGGACGAGGCCGCCGGGTTCGCCGTTATCGGCGACACGGTGAATACGGCCTCGCGGCTGGCGGACCTGGCGCCCGGCGGCCACGTGTTCGTCGGCGAACGGACGAAGGAGCTGACCGAGCACGCGATCCACTACGGGGGGAGGCGCCTCCTGCGAGCGAAGGGCAAACCCCGGCCGCTCACCGTGTTCGAAGCCCTGAGTCCCCAGACGCGCGCGCCCGCCCGCCGGCCCGCCTCCGGGATGGCGACCGAGTTCGTCGGCAGGGAGCGCGCGCTCGACCGCCTGGCGTCCGAGCTTCGAGACGTCGTGGCGACCGGTCGCTCCCGTGTGCTCTTGGTCACCGGCGAGCCGGGCCTCGGCAAGTCTCGGTTGGCCGCACATTTCGGCGCTCGGGTCCACCCTGCGAGAGTGCTCCCCGGCCGCTGCCTCCCATACGGCCAGCGGCGCCCGCTGCTCGCGCTCGCGGATGCCATCCGGGCAGGGGCAGGCATCTCGGCGGAGGCAACTGCCGAGGAGGCCGATGCCGCCCTGAGACGGCTGGCGCATCGCGTTTCCGGAGGTAAGGGCGTGCGATCCCTCACACGCGGCCTGCACCTGCTACTCGGTACCGCTGAGGCTTCGGTCGAGGGCGGATCCCACGGGTCGGTCCCGGACGCCGCGCTGGCCGCCCGCGCGGTAGTGGAAGGACTCGCCCGCAAACACCCTGTCGCGGTCGTGCTGGACGACCTCCACTGGGCCGACCCCGACCTATTGCAACTGGTCGAGGACATCAACCGGTCTCCGTGGGACGGGCCGGTGCTGCTCCTGGGCCTGACGCGCCCCGAGCTGCTGGAGGGTCGCTCGCTGCCGTCGCTGGAGCTGGATGCGCTGGACGAGCGCGAGGCACGCGCCCTGGTGGCGTCGACCCTCGGAGGGGAGCTTCCCCAGGGTGCCCTCCGTCGGCTGTTCGAGCGTGCCGGAGGGAATCCTCTGTTCCTGGAGGAAAGCCTGCGGATGCTGGCAGAGGCCGGCGCCATCATCCGGGAAGACGGAGCTTGGCTGATCGCCGATCCGACTCGGCTCGAGCGGGTGCCCGGCTCGATACGCCTCTTGATCGCCGAGCGGTTGGACGGCCTTCCAGCCGAGGAGAAACGCGCGCTGCAGGACGCGTCGGTCTCGGGCGATGCCACCTGGGACCGGCTTGTGAAGTGGATCTCGGACGTCGCCCAGCCGCGCCGGGCGATCCAGGGGTTGGTCCGGCGCGACCTTCTCCGGCGGCGGCCTCGGAGCCAGGTAAGGGGAGCCGTCGAATACGGCTTCAAGCACTCGCTCATCCGCGATGTCGCCTACGACTCCATCCCGCGCCGGGAACGGGCGGCACGACACCTGCGCATCGCGGAGTGGTTGCGCACTGAGTGGTCGGCAGCGGAGGAGCCGATCGCGGCGCTCGCGTATCACCACGAGCGGGCGTGGCACATGGGGCGCTCGAAGACGGGCCCCCCGCCGGACCCGGCCACCGGCCGGCGGGCCGCGGAATTCCTCGGCCGATGGGCCGATCGAACGTTCGTCTATCAGGCCCGGCTGGCCGAAGACCTCTATCGCCGTGGTCTTCGGGTGGCGCGCGAGTTGCGGGAGACCGCTCCCTGGGATCTGCAGGCTCGCCTGCTGATCGGCCATGCTGAGAGCCTGATCGAGCTGGGCCGCCACCGTGAGGCGGCTCCTCTGGCCGCCGAGGCCCGCGACCTAGCTGACGGGTCGGCCGACGACCGGCTCGCGGCCAGGTCGCTTCTGAGCCTCGGGCGAGTGGAGTCCGATGTTGGGGACCCGTCGCGGGCGCGCGAGCTGCTCCATGAGGCCCTGACCCGATTCGAGGTCGTGGGAGACATCGCCGGGCAAGCGTGGGCGACACATCGGTTGTCCGAGACGTGGGCATCGGCGGACGATCGTCGCGAGCTCGAGCACCTCCGGGAGGCCTACCGGCTCTTCACCAAGTCTGGAGACGGGTGGGGCAGAGCCATCGCGGCCCACGACCTGGCCTATGTGCTCACGACGCACGGCGGCAGAGAGTTCCACCGCTGGTACGAGCGGTCAAGGCGCCTCACCGAGGACGAGGGCGATCTTCGTGCGAGGGCGGCCTTGCTGCGAACCTGGGGCTACTTCACCTACTACACGGGACGTTATCCGGAAGCCATCGATGCGATGCGGCAGGCGAGGCCGATCGCCGTCGAGGCGGGTGACCGTTACACGGAGGCGGACACACTGGTCATCGAGGCGCTGGCCGCCTCGACCGTCGGATTGCCCGAGGCGTCGGAGCTTCTCGCCCAACAGGTGATGAAGGTCTCCCGCGCGATCGAGTCCCCGAGGGTTCATGCCTTGGGGCTCGTGGCGGGCGCGCGCTCGGCGCTTCGGTCGGGCAGACCGTCGCTCGCGGCCCGCCGGCTGGCGTCGGCTCGGCGGATCTTCGGGCCCCGGGCCGATTTGCTCGAGGTCCACTTCGCCGAGGCCTGGGTTCACCTCGATCGAGGGTTCTGGGACCGGGTTCCCGAATCTGTCGAGGGGGCGCAGGCAGAGGCTCGCGCCAATGGCTGGAAGCTCCTGGAGCCGATAGGGCCGCTCCTGCGGGGACAAGCGCATCTGGGATTCCTTCGCCTGGATGAAGCGTTCCTCGAGCTGGATCGCGCGGTCGCGCGCGCCAGAGAGGTGGGAGCGGATGGGACCCTGGCCATCGCGGAGACCGTCAGGGATCAGGCGGAGCTGCTGGCGGGTCGGCTCCCCGCCGTCGCGCCTCGTTCTTCGGACGCGAACCCCGAGATCGAAGCCAGGCTCGCGGAGAACCGGGGCCTGCGCGAGCTGCTCGCCGGCCCTCGACGAGCGCGGGAGGCCGACGAGGCGTTCGAGACGGCCGTCCGGCACTGGAGACGGCTCGGGGTGACGGTCTGGCTGGCCCGGGCCCTCGCCATCAGCGCGGAGGCCCGGCGCCGCCATCTCGGGCCCCGTTCCGGAGCGGCTTCCGTGCGAGAGGCGGGCGCCGTGCTGGAGATGCTGGGGACCCCCTCCCGATTCCGCGACTCCGTGATGGCTCCCCTGCGCGGGCCGAGCCGCAGCTAGGCCAGCAGCTCCTCGACGGCCTTCGTGAGCTCGGCCTCTCCTATTGGCCCGATCCACGTGTCGACGAGCACGCCGTCCGCGCCGTAGAAGAGCGTCGCGGGCTGCCCGATGATGCCGAGGCGGTCGCGTATCGCGCCGGTCTCGTCGAAGACGCTCGGATAGGTCCATCCGAACTCGCGCATGAACTCCCGAGCCGATTCGCGCGCGTCGAGGATATCGACGCCCAGGAACTGCACCCGGCTCTCGTATGCTCGGGCGGCGGCGGCGAGGTGGGGCGCCTCGGACCGGCAGGGACCGCACCACGAGGCCCAGATGTTCACGACGACCGGCGTCCCCTCGAGCTGGCCGAGCAGCTCCTCGTAGGTCGCGAAGTCGAAGGAGGGCAGCTCGAACGGGTCGGCGGGCAGGAGCGATACCGTCCCGTCGGCACCCGGGCCCGCCCCCCCGCACGCGGCCGCCACGAGGGCGACCACAGCAGCAGATACAAGGCTTCGCCGGATGCGCACGAGCATCATGGTAGAACCCAATCGTGGTTTCCGAAGGCCGACCTGATCGGCCGTCCGAGCGGGACGCCCTGACGCTCACGCTCGCATCGCCGATCGCCTCGATCGACCGGCAGCTCGCGAGCCGCCGCGTGGGGTTCCGCGAGAAAGGGCCGCCGGCGGCCGAGGCCCTCCACGGCATCGGGATCGACTCGATCTGGGACCTGATCCACCACTACCCCCGGAGATACATCGACCGCTCGCAGGTCACTTCGATCCGCGAGCTCCGCGTCGGACAGCAGGCCACGGTCATCGCCCGCGTGAAGAAGGTGGCCAAGCGGCAGACGCGCCGCCGGCAAACGATGGTGACGGTCACGCTGTACGACGGCTCCGGGTACCTGGACCTCACGTTCTTCAACCAGCCCTGGGCCGCATCGATCTACAAGGAGGGTTTGGAGCTCGCCGTCTCGGGCACGGCCGCCCTCTATCGCGGCCGGCTGCAGATGGCCAACCAGGAGGTGGAGGTCCTGCGTGGCGAAGATGCGGAGACCGTCCACACCGGCCGCATTACCCCGGTTCACCCCGCCACCGAAGGGATCACGACTCGGACCATCCGCGAGATGGTGTTCCGCGCTCTCGAGCGGCTTCCTGCGATCCCGGACCCGTTGCCGGTGGAGGTGGTGGAGGCCGAGGGGCTCCGCCCCCAGGAGTGGGCGCTTCGGAGCGTCCACTTCCCCGACTCCCAAGAGGAGCTCGCCGGGGCGCAGGAGCGGCTCAAGTTCGACGAGCTGTTCACGCTGGAGCTGGGCGTTGCGTTCCGCAAGCACCGGGTGGAGGCGGGGACGTCCGGCGTCGTCCATACGCCGGCCGGCCCCCTGGCCGGCCGCCTGCTCGCCACCCTGCCGTTCGAGCCGACGAACGCCCAGCGCCGGGCCATGGAGGAGGTGGGCGAGGCCATGGCCCGGCCCAGGCCGATGAACCTGCTACTGCAGGGCGACGTGGGGTCGGGCAAGACCATCGTGGCCCTCCACGCGGCGCTGGTGGCCGTCCAGTCGGGCCACCAGGCGGCGATCATGGCACCCACCGAGGTCCTTGCGGGGCAACACTTCCGGTCGATGACGGCGCTGCTGGCCCGGCTCGGCGCCCGCCCGATCCTCGAGTCGCCGTCCGATGCCGCCGGCGACCAGGCCTCGCTCTTGGAAGGGGACCCGCCGGCGCTCACCTACGCACTGCTCACGGCATCGGTCACCGAGAGGGACCGCGCTCGGATCCTGGAGGGGATCGCCGTGGGGCGGGTGGACCTGGTCGTGGGGACGCACGCGCTCGTGCAGGAGGGGGTCGTGTTCCGGGACCTCTCGCTCGCCGTGATCGACGAGCAGCACCGTTTCGGCGTGCATCAGCGGATGGAGCTGAAGGGCAAGGGCGGGTCGCCGGACGTGCTGATCATGACGGCGACCCCGATCCCGCGGACGCTGGCGCTCACCTACTACGGAGACCTGGATGTGGTTGTCCTGGACGAGATGCCGAAGGGCCGCCGGCCGGTCGAGACCCGGGTGGTTCGCTCCGCCGCCGAGCGGAAGCAGGCTTACGAGCTGGTCCGCGCCGAGGTGGCGGCCGGGCGCCAGGCGTTCGTCGTCTGCGCCGCGATCGACGAAGGCAACAAGCTGGAGGTGAAGGCCGCCGAGAAGGAGGCCGGGCGCCTCGCCACCAAGGTCTTCCCGGATCTCTCCGTCGATGTCCTGCACGGCCGCATGCGTCCGACCGAGAAGGAGCGGCGCATGGAGGAGTTCCGGAGCGGTCGCTCGCACCTGTTGATCTCGACCACTGTGATCGAGGTGGGGGTCGACGTCCCGAACGCGACCGTGATGCTGGTCGAGAACGCGGAGCGGTTCGGGCTCGCCCAGCTTCACCAGCTCCGAGGGCGCATCGGGCGAAGCGAGCACCGCTCGTACTGCTTCCTGTTCGACGAGAGCTCCGAGGAGAACCAGGAGGCGCGGGCGCGCCTCGAAGCGATGGTCCGGACCACCGACGGCTTCGAGCTGGCCGACGAGGACCTGCGGCTGCGGGGGGAGGGGACGCTCTTCGACGTGCGCCAATCGGGCCTGCCGGACCTTAAGCTCGCCCGCCTCGCGGAGGATCTCGAGCTGGTCAAGCGCGCCCGGGCCCGCGCCTTCGAGCTGATCGAGCTCGATCCGCACCTGGAGGAGCACCCGGAGCTGCTGGCCGAGCTCGAGTCGCGCTTCGCCGGCTCGATCGAGTGGCTGTTCCACTCCTGAGCCGAGCCGCCGTTTCTGGCGATCGCGCGGGCGCCGCTACAGTTGCCCGGTGAGGGTCATCGCAGGGACCGCGAAGGGCACGCGCCTCGGCCCCGTGCCGCGGGGCGTGCGGCCGCTTTCGGACCGAGCCCGCGAGGGCCTCTTCTCCAGCCTCGCGCACGCGGTCGACGGGGCCGCTGTGCTGGACCTGTACGCTGGGACGGGCGCGGTGGGCATCGAGGCGCTGTCTCGGAGCGCCCGATCCGTCACTTTCGTCGAGCGCGACCCCGGCGCCGTCCGGGCCATCCGGGCGAACCTTGAGCGCACCCACCTCGCGGAGCGGGCAGCCGTGGTGGGGTCGGACGTGCTCCGATTTCTGCGCAGAAATGACAAGTCCGGGGCCCCGTTCGACCTCTGCCTCCTCGATCCGCCGTACCGCGCACCGATCTCGGAGCTTCAGGCCGTGCTGGAGTGGCTCGCCGGCGGGTGGCTCTTGCCCGGGGGGTTCACGGTGGTCCTCACCCGCGGCATCCGAAGTTCCATGCCTGTCATTCCGGTAAACTGGCGCGTTGCGAGGCGCCTGGAGTATGGCGATTCCCTGATGGCCCTCTACCGGGAGGTCTGAATGGCCCTGACCGCCTTGTGCCCGGGGACGTTCGACCCCGTCACGAACGGTCATCTGGACATCATCGAGCGCGCAGGTCAGCACTTCGACGCGGTAGTTGTCGGTGTGCTGGAGAACCCCGCCAAGGAGCCCCTGTTCGCCGTCGACGAGCGCGTGTCGATGCTCCGGGATGCCACCGCTGGCCTGCCCAACGTTGAGATCGAGCCGTTCTCCGGATTGCTCGTGGAATTCGCAAGACGGCGGGCGACTCAGATAATCGTGAAAGGCCTTCGAGCGATGACGGACTTCGAGTACGAGATCCAGATGGCCCAGATGAACCACCGCCTGGCCGGCGTGGAGACCTTCTTCATGACGACCAGCCCCACCTGGTCGTACCTGTCGTCCTCGCTGGTGAAGGAGGTCGCCCGCTTCGGCGGCGACGTGGAGGGGCTGGTGCCGCCGTTCGTGAAGGACCGCCTGACCGAGAAGCTGGGGACGTGACGCGAGTGGATCTCGCCGCCCGCATGCAGCAGCTCGAGGACCTGGTCAAGGAGGCGAAGTCCATGCCGCTTTCCTCCTCGGCGCTCGTGAATCGGGAGGAGCTCCTCGAGCTCGTGAAGGAGATGCAGGAGTCCCTCCCCGAGGAGATCAAGCAGGCCCGCTGGGTCGTGAAGGACCGCGAGGAGCTGCTCGCGAAGGCGCGCCGGGACTCCGAGGCGATCGAGTCCAAGGCCCGCGATGAGCAGCTCCAGATGGCGACACGCGAGGCGATCGTGCAGAAGGCGCAGGAGGAGGCCGAGCGGATCCTTGCCGAGGCCGACGAGGAGGCCCGGCGGATCCGGCTCGAGGCCGAGGACTACGTGGACGCGAAGCTCGCCCAGTTCGAGGGCGTGCTGGAGCGGGTCAGGGAGCAGCTGCAGAAGTCCACGAACGCGCTCGGCCGGACGGTCGATCAAGTGGGGCTCGGCCGCGAGAAGCTCCGCGGCATGGCCTCGGCGGCCCAACAGCTCGCCCCCGAGGAGCCGCTGTTCGAGGACGACGAGCCCCCTGAGGGGGAGGACGGGCGCTGATGCGAGCCATCGACGTCCGGCACCTGCTCTCTCACCCGGGCTCGGTCAGGACCGTCCGAATCGACGAGTCGGTGGAGGGCCTCCACATGGAGCTCGCCGACGTGCCGGAGGACTCACCCGTGACCGGGGAGCTGCTCCTGGAGAGCCTCGTCGAGGGGATCCTCGTGAGCGGCCGCCTCTCGGGCCCGATGAGGATGCGGTGCGCCCGCTGCGTCACCGAGTTCGACCGGGAGTTCGAGGTCGAGGTGAGCGAGCGGTTCGCCCGGGATCCCGATCCCGAGGGCGACGACTACGCGCTCGACCCCGACGCCCTCCTCGATCCCGAGCCGATGGTGCGGGATGCGGTCCTATTGTCGATGCCGTTCGCGCCGCTCTGCCGGCCCGAATGCGAGGGGTTGTGCGAGCGTTGCGGCGGCGATCGGAACCTCGGGGAGTGCACATGTTTGGAGCCGCCGGCCGACCCTCGTTGGGCCGGGCTCGAGCGGCTCATGAGCGAGCGATGAGGGAGGAAGGAAACCATGGCCGTACCCAAGAGGAGACAGACGAAGGCAAGGGGCGCCAAGCGGGCCGCGAACTGGAAGGCCAAGCGCCCGACCTACGCGGAGTGTCCCCAGTGCCACGAGCCCAAGCTGCCGCACCGGGTCTGCGGCAACTGCGGGTACTACGCGGGCCGACAGGCGATCGAGGTCGAGTGACGGCGTGAGCGCGGCATCGGCCCGAGGGGCGTCGCGGGCCCTCGATCGGGCTCTGGGCGTTCGTTTCCGCGACTCGAGGCTCCGGGAAGCCGCCCTCACGCACCGCTCGCACGCGTTCGAGCAGGGGCTCGACGTGAACAACGAGCGGCTCGAGTTCCTGGGAGACGCGGTGCTCGGCCTGGTCGTGACTGACATGGCCTACCGGGACTTCCCGGACATGCCGGAGGGGGAGCTCGCCAAGCTACGGGCCGCGATCGTCAACATGTCGGCGCTCGCGGAGGTGGCCCGAGACCTCGGGCTCGGGGATCTCGTCCTGCTGGGCAAGGGCGAGGGGATGAGCGGCGGGCGCGACAAGGCGAGCATCCTCGCCGACGCCATGGAGGCCGTCCTCGGCGCCGTCTACCTGGACCGTGGGATGGACGCCGCCCGCAAGCTGATCGAGCGCCTGTTCCGCCCCCGCATGCTCGCCTACGCCGGCGGCGAGGGCGAGCGCGACCACAAGACGATCTTGCAGGAGCTGGCGTCCCAGGACCTGCACGCGCTCCCGGAGTACCGGCTGGAGGAGCGCGGCCCAGACCACCAGAAGGAGTTCACCGCCACCGTCTACCTCGCCGGCAAGCCCTGGGGCAGGGGCCACGGCCGGTCGAAGAAGGAGGCCGAGCAGCGGGCCGCCCGTGAGGCGTTCGCGAAGCTTTCCGAGGAGGCCGTGCGAGCCACGGCGGAGAGGGGATAGGTGGAGCTTCCCGAGGTCGAGGTCATGCGTCGCGACCTCGAGAAGGACGTCGTGGGGCGCCGGATCAAGGACGCGGAGGTCCGGCCCTCGAAGAACGCCATGCGCACGATCCGCCGGCACGACCGGCGGAAGGAGTTCACATCGCGTCTGGAGGGGCGCAAGTTCACCCGGGTCGAGCGCAGGGGCAAGTACATCCTTCTCCATCTCGACAACGGCGACGTGCTGGTGACGCACTTCGGCATGAGCGGCCGGTTCGCGCGGGGCAACAAGCGCCACGCGCTTCCGACCCACACTCACGTGGTCCTGACCTTCCAGCAGGGAGGGGACCTTCGATTCGTCGATCCGCGCACCTTCGGCGAGATGTTCGTCACCTCGGCCGACGAGCTCGGGAAGGTCAAGGAGCTGGCACACATAGCCATCGACCCGCTGGATCACGTCTTCACCTGGCAGTCGTTCGGCAGCCGGATGGCCGATCGGGCCTCGAAGCTCAAGCAGCTGCTGATGGACCAGAAGTTCATCTCGGGGCTCGGCAACATCTACTCCGACGAGGTGCTCTTCGCGGCGGGGCTGCGCCACGACCGCATGTCGGACTCGCTCTCGTCGCAGGAGGTACGCCGCCTGTACCGCGCGATCCAGGAGACGCTGCAGGATGCCATCAAGAACCGCGGCACCACGCTCAACGACGAGGCTTACGTGGACCTCTTCGGCAAGCCCGGGGAGTTCGATCCCGAGCTGAAGGTCTACGGCCGGGAGGGCTTGCCCTGCAGGCGTTGCCGCACCCCGATCCAGAGCGTGAAGATCGGCGGGCGGGGCGCGTACTTCTGCCCCCAGTGCCAGAGCTGAGGGGGTTTGCGTTTTCCACATCCGATGGCGTAGGTTCGCCTCGTCGTCTGGCGAAGGGGGGAGCAATGAGCGAAGCCAACAAGGACGTCGTGCGTCGCCTGGAGGAGGCCTGGGGGAACAACGAGACGGAGACGGTCGACGAGCTCCTGTCCGACTGCGTGAGCCACACGGAGCACCTAGGCGGAGGGCAGGGGCTCGAGGCCGCCAAACAGGCGAACGGGGGAACGGCGATGGCCTTCCCGGACAAGAAGGCGACCATCGAGGACATCTTCGCCGAGGGGGACAAGGTGGTTGCCCGAATGCGTTTCACCGGCACGAACGAAGGAGGGCTTCCCTGGTTCGGGATTCCGGCCAACGGCAACAAGGTCGACTTCCAGTGGATCAGCATCTACCGGGTGGCCGACGGAAAGATCGCCGACCACTGGGCCCAGATGCAGGTCGACAAGCTGATGCAGCAGCTCGGCGCGATGCCGGGCATGTGAGGGAGGGAAGACGGGATGCCGGACATCGATCGAAACAAGGAAGTCACGCGGCGCTTCATTGATGAGGTCTTCAACAAGCACAATCTGGACACGGCGGATGAGCTGCTCGCCGACGATTTCACCGACCACGACCCGTTCCCGGGACAGCCGAACGACAAGAAGGGGGGGATCGAGGGCTTCCGGATGATGTTCGAGGCGTTCCCGGACATGAAAGCGACGGTTCACGACCTGATCGCCGAGGGCGACCGAATCGCTATCCACAGCACGACCAGTGGGACGCACCAGGGGGAGTTCATGGGCATCGCGGCCACCGGCAAGCGGGTCGAGATGGGCGGCATCGACATCGTACGGATCGTCGACGGAAAGGCTACCGAGCACTGGGGCATCTTCGACGCGATGGGCGTGATGCAGCAGCTCGGGGTGATCCCTCCGCCCGAGGGATAGCGTCGTCTAGACGATCGTCGCGCCGACCTCGCGCATAGCATCAAGCGCGCGGTCGCCATCGCCACGCTGCAGGTCCACGGCCCGGATGCCGTGGCTGACGACCGTCGCGGGAAAGCCTAGGCGGCGGGCGTCGAGAACCGTCTCCTTCACGCAGTAGTCGGTCGCGAGGCCGGCGATCACGACGCGCTCGATGTCGCGCGCTCGAAGCAAGCCTTCGAGTTCCGTCTCGAACGTCTCGCCGCTCGATGGATCTCGGACGCTGAAAGCCGAGTATCCGTCCTCCCCTCCGGAGCCCTTGTGGAGCCGCTCTCCCGGCACGAGCTCCAGTTCCGGGTGGAAGTCGGCGCCCCATGTGTCGCGCACGCAGTGGACCGGCCAGATCCCGCCGTCCTTCTGGAAGTGGGGAGTCGACGGCGGGTGCCAGTCCTGTGTGTAGACCACGAGTGCGCCCGCCTGGGCCGCCCGGCGGATCCCGCCGTTCACGACCGGCACCACCTCCTCGCCGCCGGCGACGTAAAGGCTGCCGGCCCGATCGGCGAAATCGTTCTGCACGTCGACGACCAGCAGTGCCGTCTTCGGGTCGTACCGCTCCACGGATCCCGCGCCCTCCGCCTCCGATTCTAGGATGCAGTCGTGACGAAACGCGTTCGCGTGATCGCGTCGGGGTCGGTCCAGGGGGTCTTCTACCGTGTGACGTGCGCCGATCGCGCGCGTGAGCTGGGGCTCGGCGGGTTCGTGCGGAACCTGCCCGACGGGCGGGTCGAGGCCGCCTTCGAAGGGGCCGACGCCGCCGTCGACGCCATGGTCGCGTGGTGCCGGACGGGCCCCCGCTGGGCCACGGTCGAGGCGCTCGACGTCTTCGAGGAGCCCGTGAGCGGGGCGCGCGAGTTCCGGATCACCCCCTGATCAAGTTGCGAAGCCAAACCTCAGATACGCACGAGGCGCGCTGTTAGCATCGGTCCCCAGCATGTTCCTCCGCTCGCTCACCATCCGAGGCTTCAAGTCGTTCGCCGACAAGACCGCCCTCGAGTTCGGCCCCGGCATCAGTGTGATTGTCGGGCCCAACGGATCCGGCAAGTCGAACCTCGTCGATGCCATCTCCTGGGTGCTGGGCGAGCAGGGCCCTCGCGCCCTCCGGGGCGGGCAGATGGCCGACGTCATCTTCGCCGGGAGCCCGCAGCGCCCGGCGCTCGGCATGGCCGAGGTGAAGCTCGTGATCGACAACTCCGCCGGGCTGATCCCCGTGCCCCTCTCCGAGATCGAGATCAGCCGGTCCCTCTTCCGCTCGGACGACAGCGAGTACCGCATCGGCGGCCGAGTGTGCCGCCTGCTGGACGTTCAGGAGCTGCTCTCCGAGAGCGGGATCGGGCGGGCGCTGCACACGGTGGTCGGCCAAGGGCAGCTGGAGGACGTGCTCTCCGCCCGGCCGGAGGACCGCCGCCGTTACATCGAGGAGGCGGCCGGCATCGCCAAGCACCGCCGGCGGAAGGAGCGCGCGGAGCGCAAGCTCGCGTCGCTCGACCAGGACCTTCTGCGGCTTCAGGACGTCCTGGCCGAGCAGCGCCGGCAGCTGAAGCCGCTCAAGCGGCAGGCCGAGATGGCGAAGCGGCACGAGGAGCTCTCCGCGCAGGCCGACGAGCTCGCCGCGCGACTGGCCGCGGCCCGGTTGCGCGCCCTGCTGGCCGAGCGCGAGCGGCGAACGGCCGGCTGGGACGAGGGGCTCGAGCTGCGACGGCGGGGACGCGACCGCCTGGAATCGCTCGACGAACGGGTCGCCCGGGTCGCCGACGAGCGTGCCCGCGCCGCGTGGGCCCTGCAGGAGGCCGAGGGCCTGCTGCGGGAGGCCCAAGCGGGGAAGTCCGGAGCCGAGCTGGACCTCCGGAGGGCCGTCGAGGCGGAGTCCCGCGCGCGGTCAACACTCGCGAAGGAAGCCACGCGCGCCGTTCGCCTGTCGGCGGTCGAAGAGGAGATCGAGCGGGTCCAGGCCGGACTCCGCGAGGTCGGAGCCGCGCTCACCGAGCGCGAGCGCGAGCTGGAGGAGGCCGAAAGCGAGTTCCGGGCCGGGGAAGACGAGCGTCGCCTCGTCGAGGAGGAGCGACGGCGCGTCGCGGAGGAGGCTGCCGCCCACCAGGCCGAGATGGAGACGCTCCGGCGCTCGCTCTCCGCCCACGAACGAGAGCGGTCGAGACTCGAGGAGAGCCTCGCCGGCGTTCGCGAGCGCCTCCTTACCGCCCGAGCCGAGCGGGACGGTCTGGAGGCGGATATCGAGCGGCTGGACG
>JBQTIP010000270.1:0-24461 GCA_052388025.1 Actinomycetota bacterium | reverse complement strand
CCGGACGGGCGCGGTGCTCGCGGGCTTCGCGGCGTGGATCGCCTCGCCGCGGATTGCAATCGGCGGTGGGTCCGAGCCCCGGGGAAGGAGGGCTCGGGCGGCCACGCCCACCGTGCGAAGAACGGTCTCCGGGAAGGGCGCGCTTCGAGCCGGCGGGAACCCGCCGAACAGAGCGGTGCCCGCCAGCGCGCAGACAAGGGTGACCCTGACCAGGGCTCGTCGAGTCATTCGGTTTTCGGCCATGGGTGGAGCTTGAAGCGTCCTTCTTACCGCTCGTTGCCGGACGGCACAAGGGGTCCATCGGCCTACACGGGACAGATGGCTATGCTCACCCGGTCGGCGGACGGCCCCGCCGTGCCGAGGTCGATCGAGTGAGGAGGCGCGGATCACGTACGAGGGCGAGGCCACCGAGATCACAGACGCGGTCGCGGGTGAGTGCGCGAAGGTCTCCGAGGTCGTCGCCGGCCTCTCCGAGAAGGAGCTCGCCCTGCCGACGCGCTGTCCGCCGTGGAGCGTGAAGGCACTGCTGGCGCACATGTGGAGGGACATGTACCGGCTTCGTGTCGGCCTGGCGGAGCCTCCCCCCGCGGAGGCCGACACGACCGCCGTGACGTACTGGCGCTCCTACGATCCGATCGAGAGCGCGCCGGATATCTCCGGCCGAGCGCAGAAGATCGCCGACGGCTTCGCCACGGGATCGGCTTTGGCGCGGTCGTTCGAGAGGAACTGGCGCGCGGGGACCGAGGCCGCCCGGCGCGAGCGGCCGGATCGCGTCATCGCCACCTGGGGACCGGCGCTGTGCCTGGACGAGTTCCTCGCCACTCGCGTCCTCGAGATAACCGTTCACGGCCTCGACCTGGCCGAGGCGCTCGGGCGCGAGCCGTGGATCACCCCTCAGGGGGCGTCGGTCACCCGCGGGATCCTGATCGGGTTGCTCGAGCGGGAGCCCCCGAGGGACCTCGGATGGGACGACATCGTCTTCATCGAGACCGGGACCGGTCGGAGGCGGCTCACCGACGCCGAGCGGTCGATCCTGGGCGAGTCGTCCGCGCGCTTTCCCCTCCTCGGTTGAGCGCGACGCCGGAGAAGCTCGCCGCGATCACGCGGGAGATCGTCGCCTGCCGCGCTTGCCCTCGGCTGGTCGCCTGGCGGGAGCGAGTCGCGCGGGAGAAGGTGGCGCGGTTCGCCGACGAGGAGTACTGGGGACGCCCGGTTCCCGGCTTCGGCGACCCGCATGCGCGGATCCTCATCGTCGGGCTCGCCCCCGCCGCCCACGGCGGGAACCGCACCGGCCGCATGTTCACCGGCGATGGCTCCGCCGACTTCCTGTACGGGTCGCTGCACCGCGCGGGCCTGTCCAACCGACCCCGATCCGTGGCCCGGGGCGACGGGCTGGCACTTGAGGGTGTGTACATGGCCGCCGTCGTTCGTTGCTGCCCCCCAGGCAACAAGCCGACTCCCGGGGAGCGCGACACGTGCCTGCCGTACCTCGTTCGCGAGCTCACGGCCCTAGAGGATGTTCGCGTGCTCCTTGCGCTCGGCGCGTTCGCGTGGGACGGCGCGCTCCGGGCCGTCGCGGCGCTCGGCCATTCGGTCCGTCCCCGCCCCCGTTTCGGCCACGCGGCGGAGGCGGAAGTCGGGCCCTACCTGCTGCTGGGGAGCTTCCATCCAAGCCAGCAGAACACCTTCACCGGCAAGCTCACCGAACCCATGCTCGATGCCGTGATTCACCGGGCAACCGAGCTGACCGGCCGGGATCCCGTGCCCGGGGCCGGCGGTATCCTGGGGTGAGCATGCGAGGCCACGGCCGGTTCCCCATCCGCACCCTGAGCGAGCAGGACAAGCGCCCCATCCGGCGCCAGACCGTCCGCAGGGTCGCCGCGACCTTCCGGCCGTACAAGGCGAAGGTCACGCTGGTCGGCCTGGCGATCCTCGTGACCTCCACTCTCGGGGTCGTGAACCCCCTCCTCATCAAGGCGATCTTCGACCGCGCCCTCTTCGGCAACTCACAGGGCGTGTGCGGTGGCCAGGTGTGTCCCCGGCTTGGGCTGCTGTACCTCTACGTGGGGCTCATGGTCGCCATCCCGATCGTCTCCGGCGTCATCGGGATCGGGCAGACCTACCTCGCGCACCTCGTCGGGCTGCGCGTCATGCAAGACTTCCGCAACTCGCTGTACTCGCACCTCCAGTTCATGCCGCTCCGCTTCTTCACGACCACTCGGACGGGCGAGATCCAGTCGCGACTGGCGCACGACGTTGGCGGCGTACAGTCGGTGGTGACCGACACGGCATCGAGCATCCTCTCGAATGTGGTCATCATCGCCAGCACGCTCGTCGCGATGCTGATCCTGTCGTGGCAGCTCACCGTCCTGTCGCTGTTCATGCTGCCCTTCTTCATGTGGCTCACTTACAAGGTCGGCAAGGCCAGGCAGGAGGTCGCGTCCAACACGCAGAAGACGCTCGCCGACCTCACGGCGATAACCGAGGAGACGCTCTCGGTCTCGGGGATCCTGTTGTCGAAGTCGTTCGGACGCCAGCGACACGAGATCGGTAGGTTCAGGGATGAGAACGAGCGCCTGACGGGGTTCCAGATCCGCCAGACGATGATCGGCCGCTCGTTCTTCGCCGTCGTGCAGATCTTCTTCTCGATCACTCCGGCGCTCGTGTACCTCGTCGCGGGATGGGTGATCGCCGACCGGGGTCTCGCAGAAGCCGGCATCACGGCGGGAACGATCGTCTCCTTCACCACGCTGCAGTCGCGTCTGTTCTTCCCGATCGGCTCCATGCTGCAGGTCAGTACCGAGGTCCAGTCCTCGATGGCCCTGTTCGACCGGATCTTCGAGTACCTCGACCTGCCGCACGAGATCGAGGACGCGCCAGACGCCGTCGAGCTGCCCGCCGAATCGGTGCGGGGCAAGGTCGGCTTCGACCACGTGTGGTTCCGATACGAACCGCCTGCGGACGGAGCGGCCGAAACTCCGGTCTCCCCGCCGGACCTCGGCGCCGCCGGCCGCCCGCGGCGCGAGTGGACGCTCGAGGATGTCGACCTCGAGATCGGTCCGGGGCAGCTCGCGGCCCTCGTCGGCCCGAGCGGCGCCGGCAAGACCACGATGACGTACCTGGTCCCCCGCCTCTACGACATCCAGCGCGGGGCCGTTGCGATCGACGACGTGGACGTGCGCCGCATCAAGCTCGATTCGCTCGGGGACATCATCGGCGTCGTGACGCAGGAGACCTACCTCTTCCACACGACCGTTCGAACGAATCTGATGTACGGGAAGCCCGGCGCCTCGCGGGACGAGATGGAGGCCGCGGCGAGCGCGGCCTTCATCCACGACCGGATCATGGAGCTGCCTGAGGGCTACGACACCACTGTGGGAGAGCGGGGATACAAGCTCTCCGGCGGCGAGAAGCAGCGCCTCGCGATCGCGCGCGTGATCCTGAAGGACCCCCGGATCTTGATCCTCGATGAGGCCACCTCCAGCCTCGACACCACGTCCGAGCGCCTAGTGCAAGAGGCCCTCAGGCCGCTCATGCGGGGTCGCACGACCGTTGCGATCGCCCACCGCCTGTCCACGATCCTCTCGGCCGACGTCATCTTCGTCGTCGATCGCGGCCGGATCGTGGAACGCGGGACGCACGCCGAGCTGCTGGAGCGGGGCGGGCTGTACGCCAGGCTCTACCAGCAGCAGTTCCGCGGGGGCCTGATCGAGGCGGAGTGCGAGGACGGCATCGTGCTCGCCTCCGGCGAGGTCGTGCCCGCGGCGGGCGGCCGCCCCGACTCCAGCTAGATCCGCTTCGAGTAGGAGAGCAGCACGAACCCGTCCGGAAACACGCGGTCTTCTCCGCGCGTGAAGCCGAGCGACTCGTACATGGCTTGGGCGGCCTTCATCGGCTTCGTCGTGTGGAGCGTGATGCGCGTCTTGCCTGCCTTCCCGGCCTCCTCGACGCACGCGTCCATCAACAACCGAGCGACCCCGCGCCGGCGGGCATCGGGATGCGTGCCCAGCATGCGGATGTGGGCCTCATCCGGCGCCAGCGGGCCGTCGTCCCCTTCTTCGACCCGGCTGACCAGCTCGAGCGTCGCGCTGCCGAGGATGTGGCCGTCCTCGACCGCAACGAGAACGCGGGTCCGATCCGCCCGACCGGCGACATCTGCGATGTGGTCGAGGTATTCCTCCCAGGACTTCTCCCCGGGCCGGACGAACTCGCGGTAGGCGAGGGCCGTCACCTCGCCGGCCTCCTCTTGCTCTTCGGGCCGCACCGGCCGAATCTCTATCGCCACGGCCGTGAGGCTACCAACCGGGCATCGGCGGTTGACGGTCAAGCAGATTGACGGACGCCGCCCGCCCGGCGGAGAATGCGGTCGTGGCTGAGACCGATCTCGCCCGACTGCTACTCGAAGGCCACCGCGTGCTGGCCGCCGAGCTCATGCGATCGCTCGTCGAGCGGGGCTATCCGGATGCGCGCCCGGGGCACGCGGCCGTATTCATGAACATCGACCGTCGTTCGGGATCGCGGCTCACGGAGCTGGCGCACCGCGCCAGGATGACTAAGCAGGGGATGATGCTGCTTGTGGACGACCTCGAGACCCGAGGCTTCATTCGGCGAGTGCCGGACGCGGAAGACGCCCGAGCCAAGATGGTCCGCCTGACGGCTCGGGGGCGGCGATACGTGGCCGAGGCACGGCGGGCCGTGGCCGCGATCGAGGCGCGGGCCCGACGCGAGCTCGGCGATCGCCGCTACGAGGCGCTACGGAGCGCTCTCGAGGATATGATCCGGACGGGCGGAGAGCTGGTACCTACGGGCCCACGCTGACGCCGAGAGCCTTCCCGACTCCAAACGTGATGCCTGCGGCGGCGACCCCGACGGCGAGCATCTTCAGGCCGGACCGGTAGAACCTCTTCCCCGTCAGGATCGATATCGTGGCGCCGACGGCGAACAATGTGACGCCGCTCGCGACGGCCGAGACCAGCACGGCCGCGTTTCCCGAGCCGATCATGAACGGGACCAGCGGGACGAGCGCTCCGAAGGAGAACGTGAGGAACGAGGATCCCGAGGCTGCCCACGGCGAGCCCAGGCCCTCCCCGGGATCGAGGCCCAGCTCCTCGCGCGCGTGGGTGTCAAGGGCCACCTCGGGGTCGCGCATCAGCTCCTCGGCCACCCGGCCCGCCAGCTCCCGCGAGAGCCCCTTCCGCTCGTAGATCCCGGCGAGCTCCTTCCGCTCCGCATCCGGTGTCGCGGCGATCTCGTGGGCCTCCAGGTGGATGAGCCGCTCGAACACCTCGCGCTGGACCTGCATCGAGATGTACTCACCCGCGCCCATCGAGCAGGCGCCCGCGAGCAGGCCGGCGATCCCCGCGAGCAGGATGAACCTGTTCGAGACGCCCGCCCCCGCCACGCCCATGATGAGCGACACGTTCGATACCAGGCCGTCGTTCACGCCGAAGATCGCGGCTCGTAGCGCCCCGCTCTTCCCGCCCCCGGAACGCTGCTCACCCGGCACCGCCCCCGTATGAGGCACGATCCGTCGACGACGACTTAGGAGCCGCCGGCTCACGAAGGACAGCCCGGGCAGGTCTGCCTTGGTCCGCTCGTCCTCCGGCGAGAGCCTCTGATCCATTCCACAAAGCTTATGTCACGCACGCCTCGATGGATTCAATCGAGCGAACGGTCGCTCATGTGCCGCCTGATCCACTCGCGGGTGGTGCACGGTCTCGATCCTTGCGGGACCGAGGACGACCCGATGACCCGAGATGCTGGCTCGGACGGGCCGGTCCTTGCGCGGGTTCCACAGGCGAACCTCCAGGGCGTCGCCCTTCCGACGGATGCTCGACAGCGCCGCCTCGCCGGAGATGTCGAGGAGGCTCTCGGATGAAGGAAGCCCGCCTCCTCCGGCCGCCTGGGCGGATCGCAGCGGCAGCGCGAAGCGTTCCCACAGAGGAATGAGGTCCTCGTGGCGAGCGCCGATCCGCAGCCCCAGAGCGAACGAGCTCATTCCGATCATCTGTGCATCTGGGGTCGGGACGTCCGGGCCCGCCGGGAACGGGCGCGTGGCGAGCGTCTCGCGGCTGATTGTGCCCACGCACCGCAGGATCGTGACTGCGAGCTCCTGCCCGCCGACGATCTCGTACTCGACGACCCCTTCAGCGAAGAGGGCCAGCCCGCCGGCCGTCACAACCCCCCGGGCGGGCCAGGTGGCCGAGGGCGCCTCGAGGTCGCTTCCCTCCGAGACCAGGCCGCGCTCGATCAGCTCGAAGGGCGAGCCCGCGACCGCGCCCGCGGCCTTCTCGGGCAGCCGGACGTGCAGCCGGAGTCGGTGGTCGGGCCGTCGGTTGTCGATCTCGCCCGACAGCCGGAGGAACGGCTCGCCCTCGCGATGCCGGAGAAGGAGTCGAACCACGAGACCGTCGTCGAACACGGCTTCGACATCCCGCGTGGCGTCGCTCGACCATGAGGGTGCCCGCGGCTCCAGGTCCTCGCTCGCGTAGCAGAAGTTGTAGAGGTCGCCGACATCCGGTTCGTCCTTCAGAGTGATCTCGATGCCGTCGGCCGCGAGCCGGCCGCCAAGCACTTCGACGGTCACGGGGAGATCTCCCGGTTGCATCCGGACGGGATCCACGCGCCAGCCGAGGCCCGGCACGCCGTCCCGCTCGAACGGCGACGGGTTGAAGCGGAGCGAACCGCTCGTCCTGGTCTGCGAGCCGAGCGCCTCGAGCGCGCGGCCGATCACGCCCTCCGCGAGCGCATGTGCCTCACCGTGTCGGGTGTCCACGTCCCGGGCCACCTGGTCGTGTGAGCAGCCACAAACCGAGTCGTGCGCGCCGTTCCACAGCAACAGCTCCCACGCGCGGTCCAGCTCTTCGGCCGGCCACTCGAACCCGGGCACGAGCGCCGCCAGCGGCTCCGCATAGCGTTCCAGCAGCGCCTCCACGCGGGCCCGCTCCTGCTTCTGGCGGATCCGGGCCGAGTACACGTTCGGCAGAAGATGCGCGCGGGCGGAGGACCGCAGCTCGCCTCGCCACGTGGGGAGGCCCTCGGGCGCCGCGCCGTGGAGGTGGTCGGAGAGCGAGCCGACCTCGGCCTCGATCCCAGGCAGCAGATGCCTGGCCTCAGCCACGCGGTGCGGCAGACTCACGTCCGGCCCGGAGTGGTCCGAGCCGACCATCACGAGCATCCGGAGCCCGGCAATGTACGGAGCGACTCGCGCCGCGATCTGTGCGATCGCGTCCGCGAGCTCGTCCGGCTCCCTGATCAACGAGAGCCGAGCCCCTAGGAAGTATCCGAAGGCCAGGTACTCGGTGAGGACACTGCTTCCGTCCGGCGACTCCCACCGAAACGCCGTCTTGTCGATCGACCTGGGAACGCCGCGCCAAACCACAGCGCGCTCGATCCCGGCCTGCCGGAGGATCTGCGGCATCTGCCCGACGTGGCCGAACTGGTCGGGCAGGTACCCCACCTCGAGCGCCGGCCCGAGCTCACGGGCCCGTGCCAGGCCCTGCTCTAGGTTCCGGATCAGCGACTCGCCCGAGACGAGGAATTCGTCCATCTGCGTGACCCACGGTCCGACCGAGAGCCGTCCGGCCGCCACCAGCCGTCGGACGTCTGCCTCTCGCTCCGGTCGGACGGCAAGGTAGTCGTCGATCATCGCCGTCTGGCCGTCGAGGTGGAAGTGCGGGAATCCGTGGTCGGCGAGCTCGATCAGGGTGTCCATCATCGCGACCAGCCGCTTCAGGAACTCGTCGAACGGCCGGTACCACTCGCGATCCCAGTGGGTATGGGTGACGAGCGTGATCCGGGTGGGTTCCACCGCGGGGAGTCTCTCACGGCCCAGCCGGCCCGGTCAGGACTCGTCCGGCTCCGGCCGCTCGGTGGCATCCTCCTTGCGCCGAAGCCTCGCCAGGAGCCGCCTGAACGGGCGGGGCTGGCGGCCGTTCCGTTCGGCCGGCTCAACCGACTCCTCGACCTCTTGGCGCGTGAGCTCGGTCTCCAGCACCTCGTGGCGCGTGAGGTAGGCGGAGACCGTTGCCTGGATGATGGCCGCGGCGGGAAGGGCGAGGAACGCCCCGATGGCGCCGAGAAGGCTCGCCCCGGCGATGGCCGCCGCGAAGGCCACGGCCGGGTGGAGCTGCATGGTGCGGGCGCTGATCCGCGGACTGAGGAGGTAGTTCTCCAGCTGCTGGTAGGTGACGAAGTAGACGAGCAGGAAGATCGCGGCTGTGGCGTTCTCTAGGAGCGCGACTAGAAGCGGCACAACCATCGCGATGTAAGTCCCTACGACCGGGACGAACTGCGAGACGAGACCCATCCAGAAGGCGAGCGGAACCGCGAACGGGATCCCGAGCACCGTGAGGATGATGAAGGTGCCGACCCCTGAGAAGGCGGCGAGCAGTAGCCGCGAGTAGAGGTACCCGCCGGTCTTCTCGACGGCGACCTCCCACGCCCACAGGACCTCGCGTTGTCGCTCCGGCCGGAAAAGCGAGCAGATCGCGCGACGCACCCTTGGCCCGTCGGCCACCAGGTAGAAGGTGAACAGGCCGATCGTAAGGAGCTGGAAGATCGCGCCCACGACGCGGACGCCGAACCCAAGGAGGTTGCCGGCGATGTTCTGCGCGAAGTCGCGCAGCGACGAGTCGGCGCTTTGCAGCTGCTCCAGGATCCGGTTGGTGGAGATGTCGATTTCGAACCATCGCTCGGTGTAGGTGCTCAGTCGATCCAGCCAGCCCGGCAGTCTCGCGATGAGCTGCTGAACCTGCTCGACGATCAGCGGGACCATCGACGCCACCATGACGACACCGAGCACGAACAGTCCGAACAGGACTGCGAAAGTCGCTACGCCCCGCCGCCAGCCGTGCTTCGCGAGCCAGTTGACGGCGGGCTCGATCGCGAAGGATACGAACAGCGCGATCAAGAGCCACACGAGCAGGTCGCGAACGCGGGGCAGTACGTAGAGGAGCGCCAGCACTCCGAAGAGCGAAAGGACGAGTAGAAGGATCAGCCGCGGGATCCAGGGGGGCATCTGCGCGCGCGAGCCCGCGCCCGAGTCCGGCTGGTTGTGACGGCGTGCGGCGCTATCCTCGCTCACCGTCTCAACGTTATCCGAGGGCGGAGGCGAGTGGAACCAGGAGGACGGTTGGGCTTGGACTCCCGCGGGTAGCATGGAGCCGTGTGGCAAGAGGCGGCGGGCAAGACTGGCAAACCGACCGGGCAGCGCAACAAGCCCGAGCGACCGCGCGACGAGCTCGGCCGGCCCCAACCGTGGGAGGCGGAGAATCGCCTAGAGCTCGAGGATTTCGACAGTCTCTCCCTGGAGGAAAACCATCGCCTCGGGCGGGAGCACTTCAACGCGGGGCGCTTCTTCCCGGCGCACGAGGCCTGGGAGACGGCCTGGAAGCAGGCGCGGGACACCGAGGACGCCGAGTTCTTCAAGGGCCTGTCGCAGCTCGGCGCCGCGTATGTCCACCTCCTCCGCGGGAACCGTCACGGGGCGGTGACGCTCCTGCGTCGGGCCGCGGGGCGCGTCCGCCGATACCCTGCAGGCCATCACGGCGTGGACACCGCCGAGGTGAGTGGGCGGGCTCAAACGGAAGCGCGCGCGATCGAGCTCGGGGAGATCGACGCGGGCGAGGATGCCAGGCACGACGCGCCGGAGATCTAGGAGGGTTCTGGGCCCGTCGGTTGACTGTAGGAGCCCCGTCTAGCAGCATGAGAGCCGGATGACGGATCAGCAGGCTGAGGAGATGGAGTGGAAGGGCCGCACCGGGCCGTTCACCATCACCTTCAACCCGGGCGTGTTCGCCCCCACGTACACCAGTCGAACGATCGCAGACGCGCTCGAGATCGAGCCGGGCGACACCGTGATCGACGTCGGCTGTGGCAGCGGCGTGCTGTCCTTCGTTGCGGCACGTCTCGGCGCTCGGCGCGTGGTCGGGTGTGACCTGTCTCCGGTCGCGGTCGAGGCCGCTCGGAAGAACGGGGAGCGCCTCGGCTTGGAGGACCGCACCGAGTTCCGGGAGGGCGACCTGTTCGAACCGGTTCGAGATGTGCGCGCCCAGGTCGTGATCGGCGACGTCTCCGGGATCCCGGACGAGATCGCCCGGGTCGCGGGGTGGTTCCCGGACGGGCGGGCCGGGGGGCCGACCGGCGCCGAGCTACCGGCCGCGATGCTCGAGAGTCTCCGCGAGACCGACTGCCTCGCCCCGGGCGGCCGCCTCTACCTACCGACGGGCACGATCCAGGCCGAGAGCAAGATCCTAGAGGTGGCGCGGAAGGTCTTCGGCGCGGGGAACCTTCAGCCGCTACTGGAGCGGGAGTTCCCCCTGCCGGACATCGTGGCCAAGTCGAAGGCCGTGGCCAGGATGATGAAGGAAGGGTGGCTCAACTTCCACGCTCGGGGAAGCCGTCTGCTCTGGCGTCTGCGGATCTGGCGGTGCGTGCGCCCCGAAGCCTCCGCCGCCTCCGCCCCGCTGCCCTCCGCCTGAGCCCCCGGTTACTCGGCTGGGCGGAGCGACGCCACCGACTTCACCCAGTAGCCCGCCTCCTTCAGGCGCTCGGCGCCGCCGCGGTCTATGGCCAGGATGATGACGCCGATGTCGGCCCCCTCGTCCTCCAGCGCCTTTGCCGCCCTCAGGACCTGATGACCCGTCGTGCTGACGTCCTCGATCAGGGCCACTTGCGCCCCTGCGGGCGCGTGGCCCTCGACCTGCGCCATCGTCCCGTACTGCTTCCGCTCCTTGCGCACGACGGCCATCGGCAGCTCCGACTCGAGCGCGACCGCGGCGACCAGCAGCGTGGCCGCTCCCTCCGGAGCTGCGAGGTGCGTGATCCCCTCCGGGACCAACCGCGCGACGGCTTGCGCAAGCTCCTTGAGCAGAGGCGGGTCGGTCAGGAAGCGGAACTTGTCGAAGTAGACCGACGAGCGCTTGCCCGAGGACAATACGAAGTCCCCGCGAAGCTCGGAGGTGGCGAGGAGCCTGGAGGCGAGGTCGTCGGCCATCGCCGGGTAGCATATTGACCTCGATGGGCTTGTATCGGGCTATCGGCCGCCCCCTCTTCTTCGCGCTCCCCCCGGAGGCCGCCCATCGACTCGCCGGCGCGCTGCTCACTCTCCCGCTTCCGTGGTCGGTCATCGGCGGTGCCGAGGACGACCCGCGCCTGCGCGTGAGCCTCGCCGGCATCGAGCTCCGCAATCCGGTCGGCCTTGCTGCCGGGTTCGACAAGCGCTGCCGGCATCTCGACGGCCTTGGACGCATGGGGTTCGGCTATGTAGTCGGAGGAACGCTGACGCGATCTCCGCGTCGAGGAAATGCGAAGCCGCGGATCGTGCGCTATCCGGGCCGCCGTTCGATGGTGAACGCGATGGGCTTGCCCAACCCGGGCGCCGCCGCCGTCGCCGCCCGGCTCGCTGAGACCCGGCGCACCGCCCCGCGGATCGTCAGCCTGGCCGACGAGGCGACGCCGGACGTAGTCCTGAATCACACGCTGCTCGAGTCGCTGGTCGACGCCGTAGAGCTCAACGTCAGCTGTCCCAACGTCTCCTGGGGCCGTGACCGCGACAACGAGGCGCATCTCGCCGAGCTGATGCGGGAGCTCGGCACAAGGCGCGCGAAGCCACTCTTCGTGAAGCTCCCGCCGTTTCGCACCGACGTCGAGCGCGATGCGGTCCTGGCGCTCGCCCGCCTGGCACAGGAGGGCGGCGCCGACGGCCTCGTCTGCTCGAACACGCGTTCCGTGGAAGAGCGGCGGCTCGCCGTGGGCGCGGGAGGGCTCTCCGGCCGTGATCTCTTCGAGGACACCGTCCGGATCGTGCGCGACGTGCGAACGGCAACCGGCGGCCGGGTCGCCATCATCGCCAGTGGTGGCATCTTCACCGCGGCCAACGCGCTCGCGTGCATCGAGGCCGGCGCGACGACGGTGCAGGTCTACACGGGCCTGATCTACGAAGGCCCGAGGATCGTGGGCAACATCACCCGGGGCCTCGCCGCGGCGGTTCGCGAGCGCCGCGTAGAGCTCTCGTCGCTCGTCGGGGCGGCCTGAGCCTTCTCCGCCCCCGGAGCCTGCGGCCGTCTCCGGTTCCCGACGCGAGACCGGCGGTTCGCCCTGGCCGCGTGAGGCTCCTGGTGCCATCATGGCGCCGGTGAGTGCGGTGCAGACCGAAGTCGAGGCGAATCACCCCACAACCCACTGGCACGCGCTCGACGACGGGCGCATTCAGTGCGACGTGTGCCCCCGTGAGTGCCGGCTGAACGAGGGCCAGCGGGGCCTGTGCTTCGTGCGGATGCGCGAGGGTGACGCGATCGTCCTTACGACCTATGGGCGCTCCAGCGGGTTCTGTGTCGACCCCATCGAGAAGAAGCCGCTCGACCACTTCCTTCCGGGGTCCGCCGTGCTGTCGTTCGGCACGGCAGGCTGCAACCTCACGTGCCGGTTCTGTCAGAACTGGGACATCTCGAAGTCGCGGGAGATCGACACGCTCTCGGACGCGGCCTCGCCCGAAGCGATCGCCGACGCGGCGGAGCGGCTCGGCTGCCGGAGCGTCGCGTTCACGTACAACGACCCGGTGATCTTCATGGAATACGCGATGGACATCGCCGACGTCTGCCGCGAACGCGGCATCCGGGCGGTCGCCGTCACCGCCGGGTACATCAACCCAGCGGCCCGGGCCGAGTTCTACTCGCACATGGACGCGGCAAACGTCGACCTGAAGGGGTTCACGGAAGACTTCTACCACCGCATCTGCGCCGGGCACCTGCAGCCGGTCCTCGACACCCTTGAGTACCTGAAGCACGAGACGGAGGTCTGGTTCGAGATCACGAACCTGCTCATCCCGGAACTGAACGACTCCGCTGAGGAGATCGACGCGATGACGCGTTGGGTGGTCGAGCGGCTCGGGCCCGACGTCCCCATCCACTTCACGGCGTTCCACCCCGACTGGAAGATGATGGACCGACCGCCGACGCCGCCGGAGACGCTCACGAGGGCGCGGCGGGTCGCGATCGCGAACGGCGTCCGGTACGCGTACACAGGAAACGTCCACGACCGCGAGGGGCAGAGCACGTACTGCCACGGGTGCGGCGAGCTGCTGATCGAGCGCGACTGGTACAAGCTCGGCGCGTGGAACCTCACCGAGGACGGCCGATGCGTGGGGTGCGAAGAGCGGTGCACGGGGGTGTTCGAGGGGGCGCCGGGCGCATGGGGCCCGCGCCGGCTGCCGGTCCGGCTCGCGAGGGCGTGACGAAGGTCCGTTCGCCGGCCGCGGCCGGGACGTTCTACCCGTCGGATTCCGAGGAGCTCGCTGCGGCCATCGACGGGCTGCTCAGGGAGGCGAAGCCGGCTGAGGACGTCCGCGATCCCGTCGCGCTGATCGTCCCGCACGCGGGCTACGTGTACTCGGGCCCGGTCGCCGCGAAGGGCTTCGCGACGCTGGAGGGAAGCGAGATGCGCCGGGTCGTGCTGCTGGGCCCGTCGCACTTCGTTCCGCTCGCGGGAACGGCGGTGCCGAGCGCCGAGGCCTGGCGCTCGCCCCTTGGGGACGTGTCGATCGACGAGGAACTGCGCGAGTCGGCGGTGATGTGCGGCGCGGCGGTGGATGACGAGCCGCACGCGATCGAGCACACCCTCGAGGTCCAGCTGCCCTTCCTGCAACGGCTGTTCCCGCAACTCCGGGTCCTCCCCCTAGCGGTGGGGATCAGCGAGCCGGAGGAGGTGGCCGACCTGATCGATGCAGTCGGAGCGGCCACGCCGGGCTTGCTGGTGGTGGTCAGCACCGACTTGAGCCACTACCAAGACGCGGAGACAGCGCGGAAGCTGGACCGCAGAACCGCCGAGGCGATCGTGCGCCGAGACACGACGGCCATCGGCCCGGAGGCCGCCTGCGGCTTGTACGCACTCCGGGGCGCGGTCGAATGGGCCCGCCGGCAAGATCTCAAGGTCCGCCTCCTCGACCTGCGCAACTCGGCCGACACGTCGGGCGATGCGCGCCGGGTTGTCGGGTACGCCGCTCTCGCCGTGTGTTCCTGAAACCGGTCGTGCACTTGGTGGCCGAGCTCTGGCACAATGTACTCGGGAACCGCCCTTTGGGCTGGAAGTCGGGTGGCTGAGGTCAACGTTGGCTTAGCTCCGCTCAGCGACCTTCGTGAGGAGGCCGTCCGCGTGCTCGACGCCGCGGCAGCCTCCCGCGTCGTACTTCGGGCGACGGGCGGTCTCGGCGTCTGCCTGCAGTGCCCCTCCGCGGGGCTCCCACCGCTCTCACGGCTGTACAACGACCTCGACCTCGTGGGCCGCCGCGGCGACGCGAAGCGCATCTCGGACCTACTGACCTCGCTTGGCTACACTGCCGACGAGGAGTTCAACAAGTTCCACGGCCACCAGCGCCTGTACTTCCTTGACCGCCCGAACGGTCGCCACCTCGACGTCTTCGTCGAGCGCATCGTGATGTGCCACGAGCTTGATCTCACCGGGCGGCTCGAAGCCGATCCGCGGACCTTGACCCCGGCAGACCTGCTCCTCACGAAGCTCCAGGTCGTGGAGGTGAACGAGCGAGACCTCAAGGACGCCTCTGCCCTCCTCGTAGACCACCCGATCGCGCCCGATGGGATCGACGCCGGCCGAGTCACCGAGCTCCTCGCTTCCGACTGGGGATGGTGGCGGACCTCGACCGCAACGCTCGACGCGGTGGTCGCCTACGCGGGCTCCCTCGACAGTTTCGCGGCCGAGGAGCGCGTGCGCGAGCGCGCGTCGGAGCTCCGCGAACGGATCGACGCGGCCCCCAAGACCCTGAAGTGGAAGCTGCGGGCGAAGGTCGGCGAACGCGTCCGGTGGTACGAGCTCCCGGAGGAGATCGAGCAATGACTGGACCGATGCGGCAAGGGAGGGCGAGATGAGCGAGGTCACAGGCGGGGCGGCGCGGCCCACGGTGTTCGAGCGGAAGGCGTCGGGGCTAGTACGCGAGGCCGGGACGAAGGACGTCCTGATCTACAACATCAACTTCGTCTCCCTGGGCTTGACCGCCGCGTTCGTGTTCCTGTTCTCCACGGCCTTCTACCCGGGCGCCAACCTATACGTAACGGCGATCCTCACGTTCGTGTGGGTCATCCCCACGAGTCTCGTGTTCGCGTTCTTCTCCGCGTCGATGCCACGGTCGGGCGGCGACTACGTGTGGGTCAGCCGAACCCTGCACCCAGCCCTGGGCATGATGTCGAACTGGAACAACACCGTGTGGTGGTTCATATACGGCGGGGTCCCCTCGGCGTTCTTCGCGCAGTTCGGCCTGGCGCCGTTCTTCTCCACCGTCGGGCAGATGGCGGGGATCGACTGGATGGTCGACTGGGGCGCGTGGTTCGCAGGCGACTGGGGGACGTTCCTCACGGGAAGCGCTTTGATCGTGTTCTTGGTCTTCGTCTTCGCGCGCGGCATGCGCACGTTCTTCCGGCTCCAGAACAGGCTGTTCTTCGTTTCGCTGATCGGCCTCGGGCTCACCGCGGTGATCTGGCTGGTGAAGTCACAGAGCTCGATACTGAACTCGATCGGGGAGGGCCTGGGGCAGGACGTGCTCCGAGGGCTGGGGCAGGCGGCCGCGGATGCCGGCGTGCAGACCGGCGGGCCGTTCAGCCTGAAGTGGACGATCCTCGCCGGGACGTGGATCTACATCAACCTGGTATTCAACCAGTCGTCCGCGTATATCGGCGGGGAGGTCAAGCGTGCGTCCCGGCTCCAGCTGTGGTCGATGCCGGCTGCGGCGATCCTGGTGACCGTGTACATGCTGGCGCTTCTCGGTCTGGCCGACAAGGCGGTGGGGCTGGAGCGGTTCGGGCAGCTCTCAGGCACGCAGGGACTGGTGTTCACACAGGTCGCAGCGTTCGGCTCCGGCAGCACGCTGATCGCGCTCCTGATCCTGCTGCCGTTCATCTTCCAGAGCTACACGTGGTTGCCGGGACAGATCGCGAACGCGTCGAGGAACTTTCTCGCCTACGGTCTCGACGGGTTGATGCCGCAGTGGACGGCGGCGGTGCACGAGCGGTACCACACGCCGGTGAACGCGCTCGTGCTCGTGGGCGCGGGCTCGATCGCGGCCTTGGCCGCGTTCGTGTGGTGGGAGGGCTTCGCGACGCTCGTCGGGATCTTCGGGTTCATCCTCGGGTTCATCATCGTGTCGATCGCCGCGATCGCGTTCCCCTACCGGATGAAGGGCGTGTTCGAGGCTTCGCCGGTCAGCTGGCGCGTGGGCGGGGTCCCGGTCATGAGCATCGTCGGCGCGCTGTCCGCGGTAACGCTGGGGATCATGGCCTGGGCGTTCCTCACCGACCCGAGCGCCGGCCTAAAGGGCCGTCCGAACCTCGTGTGGCTGAACATCGGGATCTTGGTCTCGGGCCTGGTGATCTACTACATCGGGAAGGCCGTCCAGCGCTCGCGCGGCGTGGACATCTCGAAGGCGTACCGGGAGCTGCCCATCGAGTAGCCGCCAGGCGCGATCGAGGTCCAGGGCGACCGCCCGGCAGGGCGCGCCGTCCGCATCGCCGCCCAGCCGGATCGGGAACAGGCAGAGGAGCGGGTAGGGGAAGTCGACCGACCCGAGGTCGATGAGGTTTCTCGCGACTCCTCAGGCGCCGAGGAAGCGCATATGGCACCGGAACTCCGGGCCGGAGTCCCACCGTTGATGATGGTATGCTTTACGCATGTCAGAACAAATTGCGATACGCATCCCAAGCGAGCTCGCCGAAGCCCTCGAGTCGCTGGTTTCCGAGGGTCGCTACCCAACGAAGGCTGAGGCTGTCCGTACGGCCCTCGAGGCGATGATCGACTCGGAGCGAAGGCGACGCGTCGGCGAGCAGATCGTCCAGGGGTACCGACGCGTCCCCCAGACCGACGATGAGGTCGATGCCGCGACGCAGGCGGCGATCCGGTCCATCGAAGAGGAGCCTTGGTGAGCCAGCCGGCGCGGGGCGAGATCTGGTGGGGGGAGGCGCCGGACGCGAAGGGGCGTCCCTACCTCGTGATGACGAGAGACGAGGTGATCCCCGTGCTCCGGACCCTGTTGGTGGCTCCCGTCACCCGCACGGTTCGAGCGATTCCGACCGAGGTGCCGCTCGGCCCGTCCGATGGCCTCACCGTCGAGTGCGTCGCCTCCATGGACAACCTGCTCTCGTTCCCGAAGGCGATGCTCGTGAGGCGGCTGGGAGCGCTCTCGAAAGAGCGGCGGCGGGAGCCCTGCGATGCACTGACCGCGGCAGTGGACTGCTGAAGATCTGAGCGAGAGCGAGCCGGCCCGGGTTGGCGCAGATATCCTCGAGATCGCGGTGCCCGACCGGCCGGCCCGAGATCTCATCGGTCAGTCCGAGATCGCGCGGATCGCGATGCACGGTGTGACCGCGAGTCCGGGATGCGAATCTCGGGCCAGGGCGAGCCACCACCCGAGGCCGAGCCGAGCGCTGCATCGCCTTCACCTGTCTTGCCCCGCCGGGCGTTCCCGTTCAAGATGACGCAAGTTCGGTCAGATTCGGAGCGTGCCCTTGGCGAAACCGGCGATGCAGGTGGACAACGTCCGCGCCCCGGAGCGAGCTACGGCCGCCGTCCGCTTCGAGGGGGTGCATAAGCGCTTCGGCGACGTGGTGGCTGTGGCCGGCGTCGACCTCGAGGTCAACGAGGGCGAGTTCTTCTCGATGCTCGGGCCATCGGGATCGGGGAAGACCACCTGCCTGCGGATGATCGCCGGGTTCGAGGCTCCGACCGAAGGCCGGATCCTGCTGGACGGCCAGGACGTCACTTCCCTGGCGCCCTACGAGCGCGACGTGAACACCGTGTTCCAGGACTACGCGTTGTTCCCCCACATGACGGTCGAGGAGAACGTCGAGTACGGCCTCAAGGTGAAGAAGGTGTCGAAGGAGGAACGGCGCGAGCGGGTCGAGGAGGCTCTTCGGATGGTGCGCCTCGAAGGGTTTGAGCGGCGGAGGCCCGCGGCCCTTTCGGGCGGCCAGCGGCAGCGCGTCGCGCTCGCGAGGGCGCTCGTGAACCAGCCGAAGGTGCTTCTGCTCGATGAGCCGCTCGGGGCGCTCGACCTGAAGCTCCGCCAGGAGATGCAGATCGAGCTGCAGGCGATCCAGGAGCGCGTGGGCCTCACGTTCATCTACGTAACGCACGATCAGGAGGAAGCCCTCACGATGAGCGACCGGCTGGCCGTGTTCAGCGCCGGGAAGGTTGAGCAGGTCGGCACACCGGCGGAGGTCTACGAGCGCCCGGCGACCGGCTTTGTGGCCGGATTCGTTGGAATCTCGAACGTGCTCTCGGGCGAGCCGGCGCGTGCCGTCACGAGCTCCCCCGATGCCTTCACGATCCGCCCCGAGAAGATTCACCTCGCGGAGATGGATCGCGAGGTCGGCGACGGCGAGTGCACGGCAACCGGCCACGTGAGCGAGGTGGTATACCTGGGCGCGTTGACCCGCTACATCGTCTCGCTCGACGCGGGGGGGGAGCTCGTGGTCGTCCAGCAGAACCTCTCGACGTCCTCGATGGAGGCGCTGGAAGTTCGTGGTCGAGCGGTGCGGTTGGTGTGGGATCGCCAGCACAACCGCCCCGTGGAGCAGGCAACGGAGGGAGATGGGCCGCGCGGCCCGGAGGAGGGGAAGGCATGAAGAGGTTCAAGTGGGTGATCTCCGTCCTGGGGGTCGTTGCCCTCGTGGCCGCGGCATGCGGCGACGACGGCGGGGGCGGCGGGGGCGGCGGCGGGATCGAGCCGCCGGTCGTCTACGACACCATCGGGGAGACCGAGGGCGAGCTCAGCCTGATCGCTTGGAACGGCTACACGGAGGACGGCTCGGTGGACCCGGCCTACGATTGGGTGACGCCGTTCGAGGCCGACACGGGCTGCGATGTCACGGTCAAGTACGCCGACAGCTCGGATGAGATGGTGACGCTCATGCGCCAGGGCGGCGGCTCCGTGTACGACGGTGTGTCGGCTTCCGGTGACGCCACCAACCGGCTGATAGCCGGTGGCGACGTCGGAGCCGTGGATCCGGCACTGTTCCCGGACTTCGCGAACGTCATCGCGCCGCTCAACCCCGACGGCGGGACCAACACCTCGCACTACATCGTCGATGGCAACGTCTACGGCGTGCCGTACATGTATGGGCCGAACTTCCTGATGTACAACACGGAGGTCGTTTCGCCCGCCCCGACGAGCTGGGACATCACGTTCGAGCCGACCTCGCCGTACGCCGGCCAGGTCACGGCCTACGACTCGCCGATCTTCATCGCCGACGCGGCGGTGTATCTGAAGGCGCACAACCCGGACCTGGGGATCACCGATCCGTACGAGCTCACCCAAGAGCAGCTCGATGCGGCGGTGGAGCTCCTGAAGGGGCAGGGGGCGCTGATCAGCAAGTACTGGGCGCTCTACACGGACGAGATCGACGGCTTCCTCGACGGCTCCATGGTCGCTGGGACCGCGTGGCCGATCAACCTGACCTATGCGAAGGACGCGCCGGCGGCTGCGGTCATTCCGTCGGAGGGCGTGACCGGCTGGGCGGACACGTGGATGATCTCGGCCAACGCGCCGCACCCGAACTGCATGCTGAAGTGGATGGAGTGGACGCTCACGCCCGACGTTCAGGCGGAGGTCGCCATCTGGTACGGCGCCGCCGGCAGCAACACGGCGTCGTGCGCGCTGATCGCCGAGGGGCTCGGCGAGGGCGGCACGGACCTCGTCAACACCGTCGAGTACGGATTCTGCGGGAACGAGGAGTTCTTGAACTCCCTATACCTGTGGAAGACTCCGGCGGCCGTATGCGGGGACGACCGTGGCGCCGTTTGCACGGACTATTCCGTCTGGCAGCAAGCGTGGACGGAGATCCGGGGGGCGTAGGAACACCGGACCCGGGGGCCCGGTCGGGCCCCCGGGTCCTCCATCGTTCGATGTGAGCGTGATCCGGAGGCCACCGTGGCGGTTGTGACGACCGAGGCGTCCACCCTCAGGCGGCTCTCGGCGTTCTTCTACCGTCATCGGGGCCTGAAGCTGGGGCTGCTGCTCGGCGGCCCGATCGGCTGGTTCCTTGTCGTCTACCTGGGCGCGCTCGCAGTCCTGTTCGTCTCGGCGTTCTGGCGGCTCGATGTCTTCACCGCCGAGATCGTCCGGGACTGGGGGTTCACCAACTTCGAGACGCTGTTCCGGGACGAGGTCTACCGGACGATCACCATCCGCACGGTGGGCATCTCGATCGCAGTGACGATCACCGACATCCTCTTGGCCTTCCCGCTCGCCTACTACGCAGCGCGGCTCGCGAGGCCCAGGGCCCGCAACGTGATCCTGATTGCGGTCGTCTTGCCTCTGTGGGCGAACTACCTCGTGAGGGTCTTCGCCTGGCGGCTGATCCTGACGCCAAGCGGTTTCCTGAACTGGCTCGTCGAGCTCACCGGGCTCGGGTCGCTGCAGATCGGGAACTCGAACTGGGCGATCTGGCTCACCTTCGTGTACCTGTGGCTGCCGTTCACGCTGCTGCCGATCTACGGCGCGCTCGAGCGGGTTCCCGGCTCGTACCTGGAGGCGTCGGCAGACCTCGGGGCGAAGGGGTGGATGACCTTCCGGCGGGTGGTGCTCCCGCTCGCCATCCCGGGCATCGTGGCCGGCTCGATCTTCGCCTTCTCGCTGACGCTCGGCGACTACATCACGCCGATCCTCGTTGGGAATACCCAGTTCATCGGCAACGTGATCTACCAGAACGTTGGCGTGTCGAACAACGTGCCGTTCGCGGCGGCCTTCGCCCTGGCGCCGGTTGCCGTGATGGCCGTGTACCTGATCCTCGCGAAGCGGGTCGGGGCATTCGAGGCGCTGTAGGGGGGCGGGTGGAGTCCAAGACGACGAAGACCCTCATCCGGGTGGGCTCGGTGCTCACCCTGCTGTTCCTGTACATCCCGCTCGGGATCGTAGTGATCTACGCGTTCAACGACAGCGTCGGTCAGAAGTGGCCGATAGAGCAGCTCACGACGAAATGGTTCGGCGTGGCGTGGCGGAACGGCCTCGTCCGCGAGGCGCTCGTGAACTCCACGCAAGTCGCGCTGAGCGCGACCGTCGTCGCGCTGATCCTCGGGAGCGCCGCCGCGTTCGCCGTCCACCGCTTCCAGTTCTTTGGCCGAAACACGATCTCGTTCGTGCTCGTGCTGCCCATCGCCCTGCCGGGAATCGTCACGGCGATCGCTCTGAACTCGGCCATCAACAACCTGGGCATCCCGTTCAGCCTCTGGACGATCATGATCGGGCACGCGACGTTCTGCATCGTCGTCGTCTACAACAACGTGATTGCCCGGCTGCGCCGAACTCCGACCTCTCTCGTGGAGGCCTCGATGGACCTCGGAGCCGACGGTTGGCAGACGTTCCGCCACGTGACCTTCCCCTCGATCCGAACGGCGGTCGTCGCGGGTGCCCTCCTGGCGTTCGCGCTTTCGTTCGACGAGATCGTGGTCACGAACTTCACCTCAGGGACAGAGCTCACGATCCCGAAGTTCATCTTCAACAACGTCCGCCAACCTCGGAACCGACCGATCGTGAATGTGGTCGCAGTGGTCGTCGTGCTGGTGATGCTGATTCCCATCTACATCGCGCAGCGGCTGGCGGGGGGGACCGCGGAGCCTGTCTCAGCTGTCCCCAAGGGCAAGCCGGAGGAGTAGCTACAGGTATGGTCCCGAGCCCTCCCGCCCGGGCGGAGGCTGCTCCGGCTGGCCCGACGGCAGGCCGCGTCGCCTAAGCTCCTCGAACTGCTGCCGGGCGGCGGCCTGCTGCGCGAACATCGCGGCCTGGATCCCGTGGAAGAGCCCCTCGAGCCAGCCGACGAGCTGGGCCTGGGCCACCCGGATCTCCGATTCGGTCGGGACGCCCTCCATCGGGGGGGCGAGCGACGCCAGCTCGTCGCGGAGGTCGTTGGAGAGCACGTCGCCGAGCTCGCCCAGCGAGCGCTCGTAGATCTGGCGCAGGCGGACCCGCCCGGGCTCGTCGAGCGAGGTCTGCCGTGTCTCGTCGAGGAGCTCGCGGACCATGCTCGCGATCCGCAACAGCTTCGCCGGCTGGGTGATCGCTTCCTGGGGCGCGCCTCCGGCTTCTGCCGGGTCCTGCCCCTGGGGCTGGGGTCCTTGCGCGAACTGGCTACCGTCGGGCGGCTGTTCGACGCTCATGCCTGAACCGTAGCAGGCCCTCCACTCGGGAGCAGGAATTCCGGTCGATGGCCGCGGGCATCAGGGAGCAGCCAGGTACGACAACAGCAGAGCCTCGGCCAGGCACGCGCGCTCCAGCTCCTCGAGGTCCACGCTCTCGTTCACGGAGTGCGCCGCGCTCAGCTCGTCCGACGCGCCGAGCATGATGATCGCGGCGTCGGGGAAGACCCGGGCGAGCAGCGGAACGAGCGGGATCGAGCCGCCGCTCCCCATGTCCACGACCGGGCGACCCCAGGCGTCGGCCATTGCCCGGCGCGCGACGCCGTAGGCCTGGTGGCCGGTGTCGACCTCGAAGCCCTGGCCCGCCTTTCCCAGCTCCACCGTCGTCTCCACCCCCCAGGGGGCTGCGGCCTCGAGGTGCCGGCCCAGCGCCACCAGCGCGGCCTCGGCGTCGTCGCCGGGCGCCACGCGCAGGCTGACCTTCGCTCGCGCGACCGGCACGAGCTGGTTGGAAGCCTCCGCGACGCGAGGAGCGTCGATCCCGAGGACGCTCACGGCCGGTCCGCTCCATAGCCGTTCCCCAACGGTGCCGTCGCCGATGAAGCGAACACCCGGACGGACGCCCGCCTCCTCGAGGAATGCCTCCTCGGACGTCTCGATGCCGCTCCACGGCGCGCGCTTCAGTCCGGGGATCGCCACGTTGCCGGCGTCGTCGTGGAGCGAGGACAAAAGCCTCGCGAGCGCTGTCAGCGCGTCCGGTATCGGGCCGCCGTAGCTCCCGCTGTGCACCGCTTTGTCCAGCACACGGACCTGCACCACCGCGTCTACGATCCCCCGAAGCGTCGTGGTCAGAGTCGGCTCCCCGCGCCGCCAGTTCCCCGAGTCGGCGACTACGACAACGTCGGCGGCCAGCAGATCGCTATGCCCCTCGATCAGGAACGGGAGGTGCTCGGTCGTCGATTCCTCCTCGCCCTCCACGATCACCCTCACGCCCACGGGCGGGGCGCCGTCGAAGGCTCGCACCGCCGCGGAGTGCATGACGATCCCGCACTTGTCGTCGGACGTTCCGCGACCGTACAGGCGCCCCTCGCGCTCGACGGGCTCGAACGGCGGCGAGTCCCACTCGTCCAGCGGCCCTTCCGGCTGCACGTCGTGGTGCGCGTACAACAGCACCGTGGGGGCGACCGAGGGCGCCGGCGTGGCAGCGTACACGGCTGGGTGCCCGTCCGGAATCTCGATCAGGCGCACCTCCCTCAGTCCGGCCGCGGTCAGGATCTCGGCCGTCGCTTCAGCGGAGGCCCGTACGGTCGACGGGTCGTAGCCGGGGAACGCGATGGACGGGATGCGTACCAGCCGCTCCAGGTCTGCCCTCGCGCCGGGCATGAGCCCGGCGATCGCGGTCCCTAGCTCGCCCGCGTTCATGGGTGCGAACGATAACCCGGCTACGGGGACAGTCGCTCTATGAGCCAGCCTTCCTCCGGCTGCCGCGAGTAGCGGAACCGATCGTGAAGCCGGTGCGGGCGTCCCTGCCAGAACTCGATGGTGTCCGGGAACAGCCGGAAGCCACCCCAGAACGGCGGCAGCGGGATGTTCTCGCCCGGGTTGCGGCGGGCGAGCTCCTCGAACCGGGTATCGAGCTCGGCCCGCGATCCGATGACGGCGCTCTGGCGCGACGCCCAGGCCCCGAGACGAGCGTCGCGCGGCCGGGTCCGGAAGTACTCCTCCGACTCCTCGCGCGAGGTCCGCTCGACCGCGCCGGTCACGCAGACCTGGCGTTCCAGGTCCTTCCAGAGGAACACGAGGGCGGCATGCGGATTCTCCGAGAGCTGCCTACCCTTGCGGCTCTCGTAGTTCGTGAAGAAGACGAAGCCACGCTCGTCGAGTCCTCTGAGCAGCACGCTCCGTGCCGACGGCCGTCCGTCCGGCGAGGCGGTCGCGAGGGTCATGGCGTTCGGCATGCGCACCCCTGCGGCTTCAGCCGCCTCCAGCCACGTCCGGAACTGCGCGAACGGGTCGGGGTCGAGGTCGCGCCGTGTCAGGGTACGCGCATACGGCTCGTCGCTCACCACCAGTGCCCTCGGCAGGACTCGAACCTGCGCACCCGGCTCCGGAGGCCGGCGCTCTATCCGCTGAGCTACGAGGGCGTTCGGGGAAGTCTAGCAAGGGGCCGAGCGCGGCCGATCGAGGATGGTTCGCTCCAGTGCATCCCGGCTCTATGCTGCGTGGGACTTGGACGAAGAGGCGAGACCTCGGGTCCTGATCGTCGACGACGACCCCGTGATCGTCCGGCTGATCCAGGTCAACTTCCGCATCGACGGATACGACGT
>JBQTIP010000269.1:0-6875 GCA_052388025.1 Actinomycetota bacterium | reverse complement strand
AGCCGTCGGGCTCGCCCCGCACTCCCTGCAGCTCGTCGATCCGGTGAAGGGCGATCATCACCTCCGGCAGCGGCGCCCGCGCCTTGCGGGCCAGCACGACCAGGTCGGTCCCACCGGCCAGGAACCGAGCCTTCGGCCCGTGCTCGGCCGCGAGCGAGACGGCCTCTGCCACCGTCGCCGGTTCGAAGTACAGGCCGCCCACGGCTATCTCTCTCGGCGCATCGCGGCCCACACCCGGGCGGGCGTCATCGGGATCCGATGTTGCCGAACGCCTGTGGCCGCCGCCAAGGCGTTGGCCACGGCCCCGACCGTTGGGACACACGGCGGCTCGCCCACGCCCTTGCTCCCGAATGGTCCGCCGAGGTCCTCCCTCACCGGGGCGTCGACGAAGGCCACCTTGACGAGCGGAGCGTCGGCCGCCGTTACGAGCTTGTAGTCGAGCAGGTCCGGGTTCCTCTGGTGGGCGCCCTCGTACACCGTCCCCTCCGACAGCGCGATGCCGACCCCCATGGCCACGCCGCCCTCCACCTGCCCCTCGGCACCTATCGGGTTCAGGACCCGGCCGAAGTCGTGGGCGGCGGCCACCTCCAGCACCCGAACCACACCGGTCTCCCGGTCCACCTTCACCCGGGCGGCCTGGCAGGCGAAGGCCGGGGCCGCGAACGCCGGGAACACCACGCGACCCACGCAGGCCGAGCCGCCGAAGCTCGCCGGCATCGGCGGCGGGAGCGGCGCGCTGGACGCCAGGAGCAGCTCGCCGTCGTCCATCGCCCCCGAGGCGATCTCGGCCACGGTCACCGCTCGGTCCGGCGCGCCCTTCACCCGGACCTCGCCGTCGCCCAGCTCTAGGTCGGCAGTGGCGGTCTCCAGCAGCTCGGATGCGCGCTCCAGCACGCGCTCGCGGATCTTCCCCGTCGCGTCCAGCACGGCCCTCCCCACGTTGAACGTGGTCTGGCTCCCCGCGCTCCCGCCGTCCCACGGGCCCGCATCCGTGTCCTGGTAGACGAACGAGACCCCCTCCGGGGGGATCCCGAGCGTCTCGCCCACCAGCAGGGCCATCCCCATCACGGCGCCGGAGCCGTTCTCCTGGGCCCCGGTCACCACGGTGGCCGTCCCGTCGACGTTCAGCTTCACGTACGCGCCGGTGTCCGAAGGCGCGCTGAACCACCAGCCGCAGGCGAACCCGATCCCCTCGCCCTCCGGAAGAGCCCGGCCCGGCCGGTACCCGATCAGCTCGGCCGCTCGCTCCAGGCACTCGCCCACGCCGATGCCCTCGAACCGTTGCCCGGTGGGGCCCTCGTCGCCCTCGGCTGCCAGGTTCATTCGGCGGAGCTCCACCGGGTCCATCCCGATGCGTGCGGCCACCTCGTCCATGTGAGATTCCAGGGCCCAGCACCCCTCCGGGCCCGTAGGGGCGCGGACCGACCCGCCCGGGGTCTTGTTCGTGTACACCGTGTGGCCCTCGATCAGCAGGTTCGGTGTGCGGTACGGGCCGGCCACCATCATCGTGGCCACCTCCTGGAGGATGGGGCTGTCGGAGGCGTAGGCTCCCGTGTCCAGGATCACGCGGGCCTTCCGGGCGGTGATGGCCCCGTCTCGCTTCACGCCGGTCCGGAGCTCCATGATCATCGGGTGGCGGACCTTGTCGGGGACGATGAACTCCTCCCGGCGGGTGAACACGAGGCGCACCGGCCGTCCGGCCTTCCGGGCCAGGGCCGCCACGTGGGCCTCGAAGTGGAAGTCGCACTTCCCGCCGAACCCGCCGCCGAGCTGGGACACGATCACGCGAACGTTCCCCTCCGGAACGCCCAGCGTCTCGGTGACACCCGAGCGAGCGATGAACGGAACCTGGGTGGAGGACCAGACGGTCACCCGCTCGCCCTGCCACTCGGCCAGGATCGCGTGGGGCTCGATGGGGACGGCGTGGGACATGTCCGCCACGTAGCGCTCCTCGACGATCTCGTCCGCCTCGGCGAACCCGGCCTCCATGTCTCCCTTCACGATGTTCACGTAGCCGCAGTCGTTGCGGTCTCGAGAGAGGCCCTCGTAGGCGGTGCCGGCCGTCTCCCAGTTCGGGTGGACGAGGGGGGCTCCGTCGGCGAGCGCCGCCTCGGGGTCCAGCACCGGCTCGAGGGGCTCGTACTCCACCGTGATCTGCCGGCAGGCGTGGTCGGCGAGCTCCGGAGTGAGGGCCGCCACCGCGGCGACGATCTCGCCCTCGTAGCGGACGACGTCTCTGGCGAACAGGGTCCGGTCCTTCACGCACGTGCCGTAGCGAGTCTCCGGCAGGTCGTCCTGGGTGATCACGGCCATCACGCCGGGGAGTGCCCGGGCCTCCGTGGTGTCGATGGACCTGATCCGGGCGTGCGCGTGCCCCGCGTAAAGGAACCGGGCGTGCAGCATCCCGGGAACGGCGAGGTCGGCCGTGTAACGGGCCTGCCCCGACACCTTCGGGAGGCCGTCTGCCCGGATGAACCGCCCCCCGATGACCTTGCTTGCCACCCGGCGATCACCTGTCTCTCGTGCCCGGCCGATGCGGTGCTGCCGGATTATCCGTCATCGGGCTGTGGGGCGCGAAAGCCGAGTTCCCTCCAGCCGGTCCATGGGATTAGAGTGCCCGTGAAGAGAGAGGAGCCGGCATGAGCACGACCACCACTTGGACCACACACATCAGCCGGAGCCCCGACGACGTTTTCGCGTCCCTGTCGGACATCACCAAGCACTCGCAGTGGTCGCCGTACCGCTACAGGGCCGAGAAGACGAGCGACGGACCGATCGGCGTCGGAACCACGTACAAGAGCTGGGGCTGGCTACCGGGGCAGGGCAAGGACTTCGAGAACCAGGTGACGATCACCGCCTACGAGGCGGGCAGGCGGTTTGCCTTCGACGCCACCGACCCGCGCGGCCCGGTCATCCCGAGCGATTTCGTCCTGACCGCCGAGGACGGCGGAACCAAGGTCGAGCGCACGATGACCATGCCCAAGCCCGACGGCTTCCAGGGTGTCATGTGGCCGCTGATCTTCCCGATGCTCGTTAAGCCCGCCATCCAGAAGAACCTAAACATGCTCAAGCAGAAGCTCGAGGAGCAAGGGGCCGCCTGAGGCCTGCCGTTCGAATCTACGGGTGCTGTCCCTCGTGACGACCCATCCCGCCACGATCTCCCGGAACGGAGCTCGGCCTTTCTACCTGCCCCCGACGGTCTCCGGACCGTATCGCTCGATCTCCGCCTGCAGGTCCAGCGGGCGGAGCTTCGTCTTCGCGGCCGCCACGTCGTCGGTGAGGAGCTCGCCCGGCACGATCCAGCACACCTCGAACTCCAGCCCGTCGGGGTCCTTCGCGTAGAGCGCCTTCGTGGTGGCGTGGTCGGTCGCGCCGGCGAGCGCGCCGGCGTTCGTGAGCCGCCCGGCGATCTCCTGCAGGGCGCCGAGCGGCTGGACCTCCCCGGCGATGTGGTAAAGGCCCACCGTGCTCCGCCCGGCGGTCGAGTCGCCGGCGCCCTCGCCGATGCTGAACAGGGCCAGGTCGTGGTCGTTCGTGGAGTCCGGCGCCTGGAGGAACTTGGCGCCGGGCATCTCGCCGACCACCCGGAAGCCGAGCACGTCCCGGTAGAACGCGTACGTGCGCTCGGCGTCCCGGACGTAGAGCACCGCGTGGTTCATGCGTTTGATGGCCATGGCTCTTCTCCTGCGCCTTCAGGGCATCGGTACCCTCGCCATAACGCCGCCCCTCACCTGGATTCTTCCCGACGGGAGGCAGGTATCGTCACCGTCTATCACCTCGGAACAACAGGGTCCACGGCGGGGACTCCGCGCTCGCGTTCGAAAGGACGCGGGACCCTCGGATCGGGGCTGTCGATCTCGCGTGCCAGCCGGTGGCCGTCGAAGATCGCCTCGGAGATCATGCGTGGAGCCACGCAGTCGCCGATCCGGTACACGGCTTCGATCCCGGACGCATCCAGTGCTGCCGGGTCGCCGACAAGGTCGTTGTACAGCGCGTCGTTCGACAGCTGCTGGGTCACGAGGACGATCCCGTCGACCTCGAGGGAGATCGGCTCCTGGAACTCGTCCGTGCCGCTGACGCGGCCCGGTTCGATCCGGTCGATCGTGCCGCCGCGGTGCATGCGTCGTTGCCCGAGCCCGTCAGAGGCGGTACCCGAACTCCCCGTGCTGCGAGACGTCCAGGCCGGCCTCTTCGTGCTCCTCGGTGACGCGCAGGCCGACGGTGACATCGGTGATCTTCAGGATCGCCATCGTGACGGCGAACGAGAAGGCGACGGTGGCCCCGGCCAGCACCCCCTGCTTCCCCACCTGGGCCAGGCTCGCCGCCGCCCCGCCCGAGTTGATGGCTAGGCTGGCGAATGCGCCGGTGAGCAGCACCCCGAGGACGCCGCCGACCATGTGCACCCCGACCACGTCGAGCGAGTCGTCGTAGCCGAGGCGACCCTTCAAGCCCACGGCCAGGAAGCACAGGAAGCCCGCGGCCAGGCCGATCACGAGAGCGGCCAGCGGCTGCACGTACCCCGCGGCCGGCGTGATCGTTGCCAGGCCGGCCACCGCACCGGTGGCTGCCCCGATCGTGGTGGCCCTACCGCTTCGCACCCGCTCCGCGATGATCCATCCGAGAATCGCCGCGGCCGCGCCGAGCTGCGTGTTCACGAACGCGCTCGACGCGAGCGCGTTCGAGGCCAGCGCGCTGCCGGCGTTGAACCCGAACCAGCCGAACCACAGGATCCCCGCGCCCATCAGCACGAACGGGATGTTGTGCGCCGACATGTCCTCGGACCCATGGCCGCGACGCTTGCCCAGGTAGATCGCCGTCGCCAGCGCCGCGGCGCCGGCATTGGCGTGCACGACCGCGCCACCGGCGAAGTCCAGGGCGCCCACGCCGCTCGCGCCGAGGAACCCGCCTCCCCACTCCCAATGCGCCACCGGCGCGTAGACGAAGATCGACCAGAGCCCGATGAACATGAGATAGCCGGAGAACTTCATCCGCTCCGCGAACGCACCAGCGATGAGCGCCGGGGTGATGATGGCGAACATGAGCTGGAAGACCATGTAAGCCGTCGCCGGCACGGTCGGCGCGTACGCGCTCGGGGCGGCGCCGACGTCGCGGAGGCCGACGAAGTCCAGCCCGCCGATCAACCCCGCCTTGTCCGGCCCGAACGCCAGCGTGTAGCCGATCAGTACCCACAGCACCGTGACCAGCGCCAGGGCGATGAACGACTGCATCATGGTTCCCAGCACGTTCTTTGCCCGCACGAGCCCCCCGTAGAAGAAGGCCAGTCCGGGGGTCATGAACATCACGAGGGCGGAGGAGGCGAGGAGCCAGGCGGTGTCACCGGTGTCGATGTCGGGCACGGTTCCTCTCCTTCTTGCGGCTGAGCAGATTGCGTCGGCCGAAATCTACGTTCTGTTGAGACCCAAGGTCAAGAACGGCCGCCGGGCGGTCGTGGTCAGTTTGATTCCTCCCAACGGATGACATTGGAGCCCGCTCCAACGTTTACCAGGGGGGCATGGCTCTCACGGTGGGGAAACTTGCGGGAATGGCCGGGCTGACCCCGGACGCCGTTCGCTAATACGAGCGCATTGGGCTGCTCCCGGAGCCCGAACGGACGCAGGCCGGGTACCGCCTCTTCGACGAGGGCTACCTGGAACGTATTCGATTCATCAAGGGGGCACAGCGGATCGGATTGCAGCTCCGGGAGGTAGCCGAACTCCTCCAGTGCTGGACCGAGGCTCTGCCCCTGCGGCCACACCGAGCGCATGATGAGGGAGCGGATCGCGGAGATGGACCGGGACATCGCCCGGCTACGGGGCTACGGAAGCGACTGGTCGTCCTGGTCGAGCGACTTCCGTCCGCTGGCGACCGTCAGGACGCGAGCCCTTGGCCATGCGAGCAGGAGTTCATTCGAGTGTGGGGCCACCGCCGATCCGCTGCTCGAGATGAACACGCGGCGGTTCACGAACTGGAACAAGTCGGCGTCCAGCACTCCGCGCGTGGTTGCCGCCCCGAGGGACGTCGACCAGCTGATCGCCGTCGTCAAGGACGAGGACGCCTACCCGTCCCCGCTCAGGGTGGGGGGCAGCTTCCATTCCCTGAACGCCTGCTTCGCGAACACTGGAACTCCAGGCGGCCCGATGGGGCTCGCGCAGGTGAGTTCGACCGTGATCGGCGTGAAGTTGGTCAACGCGCAAGACTGGGAGCGGTTCCTCGAGATCCGGCAGACGGAGGATCCGGATGGGCGTTTCCTCAACGACTACTTCAGGGAGCTCATGTAGAGGGCCTGAGCTACAGTCGGCTCGCGATGTCCGGCTCTGCCCCGACCCGGAGGAACACCGCCGTTCTCGCCTCGGCCGCCGGCGTGCTATTCGTCGCCCTGGTTGCGGCGACGCCGGGATCGCCGTTCCAACCGGTGCTGCCGCCGGAAGCAGAGCCGTCGGGGCCGTTTCGATGGCTGGCCGGCCTGGTCGGTCTCGACGAGGTGCACGGGTCGGCGCTAGCCGCGATCGGAGTCGTGGCGGTCGTCGTCGCGGCCGCCACGTTCCTGCTCGTGCTCCGGGAGGCGTGGCGCGGGAACCTGTCGGTGCGGCTCGTGATCGGGGTGGCCGTCGCCTACCACGTGGTCGTGCTGTTCCTTCCGCTCCTGTTCTCCCGCGACGTGTACAGCTACGCGTACTACGGTCGCATCGCGAGCACGTATCACGCGAACCCCTACGTCGCGGCCCCGGCGGACTTCCCGCTTGACCCGCTGGCGTCGCTCGTGGGGCCGAAGTGGAGGTCCACGCCCGCGGTCTACGGGCCGCTGTTTACCGGCCTGTCGGCAGCGCTTACGCGGTTCGTGGGAAACGTCGGCGGGCTGATCGTCGCGTTCCGGC
>JBQTIP010000268.1:0-1920 GCA_052388025.1 Actinomycetota bacterium | reverse complement strand
GGCGATGCCTCGGCATGAGAACCTCCCGGGAATGAGGTTCCGCCAAGATACGACGGCATCGCTTAATATGCCACGTACTTCTGACTCACCACACTAGGATCGCTTGCCGGTCCTCCGGCAGCGGCAGCAGGCCGATGAACCTCACCAGACGATTCCTGTTGACAAGCCTATCGCGGAGCAGCAGCCGCACGAATTCGCGATCCTTGTCGCGCCACGCCGCGAGCTTGCTCGCGGCCAGATCGTGAGCCTCGAGGCAGAACCCCGCGGCGCCCCAGGTGTTGGCATTCCGCACGGGCCTGGTCCGTCCCTGCCAGGCCCTGGGCAACACCGCCGTCTCGATGGAGACACCGTGAACGTAGAACCCATGCGTCTCGTGGAACCGCGATCCTTCCCCCAAAGACCCGTCAATGTGATCCACGAGCTCAGGTCGGTTCTTGGGATCAACGTCTACCTCCATGGACAGCCGGACTGCCTCCGGAGCCTCAGGATATTGCCCCAGGATGCTCTGAGAGCCGAACACCCACAGCTCGGAGTCGCCCACCACATCACATGCGGCGCGGATGGCGTGCTCGAGTTGGTCGCGGGTCACGGGCGACCGCGGGTCCAGCCCGTTTGCTCCTCAGCCGCACGCAGCAACACCACCGGCATGGACTGCCTCAGGCGCGACGTCCGTTGCCCTGGATCAACGAGCCATCGGCGGAGTCGTGAGGTGCTCATGCTGCCCAGCACCTGCTGCCACTCGCGAAGGGTTCGTGCAGAAAATCGACGATGGACTCGATCCGGAGCCTCTTGACATCGGTGTGGACGATGAGGTCCTCCTCATAATGGAGGGCGTCGTCGGCTCCTATGAACTTGCCGTCCTTACGCTCCAGCAAGAACTGCTGCAACTTCGCCCGCGTCTCTCCGTCCAGCACGGGCAACAAGCGCGCACGGTCGCTCGACGCCACGAGCACCTGCTTGTCGAAGGCCGGGTCCCCGGTCTCGAAGTAGCTCGCATCGGCCCGCCGACGACGGAGGGGTCGGCTTCGGCTTGACGACCGTCACCCGCGTGAACGCCCGCCGCCGCCCGAAGCACTCGCGCATTCGCTGGGGGAGACCGGCCGCTACTACCTTCCCTTCCCGGAGCTGGGCGGCCGGCGCAGGCCTCGCCCGGACTCGCGCAACACGGCGTGGCGGAGCGCGGGCTTTCGGGGTTACGCGGACTACATGGAGACCGACGAGTTCCGCACGGCCGTCGCGCGGCTCGTGGACGAGTGTCACACCACTCCCACGGCTGTGATGTGCGCGGAGGCTGCGTGGTGGCGGTGCCACCGGATGCTCATCGCCGACTACCTCAAGGCCCGGGGCGTCACGGTGCTCCACATTCCGATGGAAGGACCCGCAATCGTCCACCCGTACACGTCTGCGGCCCGAGTCGTGGACGGCGTGCTCTCGTACTCATCGCTGTGACTTGGCCGTCCCAGGCTGCCTCGTGGTTAGCCGACCGCTCGGGAGAAGCCGCTCACCTCGGCGCCCAGCTCACCTCAGGGTTACTCGGTCCCCAACAGCTCGAGGCAGCGAACCACGCCGGGATGATGGAGTGAGAGCGGCTCCGGCGTTCCGAACGAGAGGTCCCGCCTGGGCACCCGGTCGGGATCGAGGAACAGCACCGTGGTGTGCCACTCGCCCATGAGAGCGGACCACCAGTGGAGGCCGCTGTAACCGTCTCCGTACAGCCGGCGGGCGACGGCCTGCGGGCGCCGTCGGTCACGGCTGGCGATGACGTCCGGTGGGAGATCGAGGCGATGCAACACCTTGGGATCAGTGAGGTCCGCGACCGCCCTGATCACGCTAGGCGCGGGCGTCACCGGAACGACGGCCAGGGTGAGGCCGTATTCTCGCAGGTGAGCCGGGCTGAGGCGGCGGCCACGGAAACGCTGG
>JBQTIP010000267.1:0-12941 GCA_052388025.1 Actinomycetota bacterium | reverse complement strand
ACTCGCTGCCCCCGGTGGTCGCCGAGGGGCGGCGAGTCCTCGGCAACATCGAGCGGACCTCGAACCTGTACGTCACGAAGACCGTCTACGCGATGCTGCTCTCGCTCGCGGTCGGCGTGCTCGGGCTTGCGTTCCCGTTCCTGCCGCGCCACCTCACGCTGATCGGCGCGGTGACGATCGGCGTCCCGTCGTTCTTCCTCGCGCTCGCGCCGAACCGGGATCGTGCGCGCCCGGGGTTCCTGGGGCGGGTCCTCAGGTTCGCGGTTCCGTGCGGCGTCCTCGCCGCGGCCGCGACGTTCCTCGCCTACAACGTCGCCCGGAGTGAACCGGGGGTGACGCTCGTGCAGGAGCGGACCTCGGCCACCATGGTGCTCACGTGGATCGGGCTGCTCGTCCTCTCGATCGTCGCCGCGCCGCTGAAAGGCTGGCGGCTCGGCCTCGTGTGGGCGATGGGGGCGGCCTTCCTGTTGGTTCTGCTGTCGCCGACCGGCCGGACGTTCTTCGAGCTTCAGACGCCGACGCTCATCGTGTGGTTGGCCGGCTTCGGGATCGCCGCGATCGTATGGTCGTTCGCGCGGCTGTTCGTTCCAGAGGAACGGCCGACGGGACCGGGATCGCCGGAGCCGGTGCAGCGTAATCCCGAGAGGCCGTGACGGCCGTCCCGGAAGGGTCGATCATCCGTACAGCTAGTCGGGCCGGGCGATCGAGCGAGAGAGGGGCGAACGACGTCGGGGAGCCTGCGCCGCGCTGAACCGGGCTCCCGTCGCGGACGGCCGCTCGTTCGCGTTGGGGGGCTCATTCCGTCCTGGCTCCAGACGCCGTTCGCGTTGCTGCGGTATCCGGGCATCCTGGTGGCCGTTGTGGCCGGGGCCCTGATCCTAGGCGTCACCGCTGCGGCCGGGGGCTTGTTCCTTTCGTCCGCCGGTTCCGCTGCGCTCCAGCACCGGATCGGCGACGCCTTTCGTTGGGATGCCGGCCTGACTGTGGTCGCGTACGGGCGCCTCGGCGGAACGCCGGCCGGCGGGTCGCTGTCCGCCGAAGAGCTGTTTCGCCGGCGCGACCACTTCATGCGGGCGTCGGCGGACGAGCTGTCCGGGCTCGAGCCTCCGGTGCTCACGATCCTCGGCTCGGAGGCCCGGCTCGCCGCGCCCTCCGGCGAAGGTCCCGCCGCCACGGTTCGACTGCTGACCAGGACCGGGTATCGCTCGAATGTCGATGCCGTGGAAGGCAGCGACTCGGAGGGCGTCTGGCTCCCCGCGACGGTCGCGGCGTCACTGGAGGTGGGGCCGGGGGACCCGGTCCGGGTGAAGGTTCGGGACGCTACCGTAACGGTCGCGGTGGCGGGGATCTATCAGGATCTCGCCTCCCTGCCGCCCTCCGAGTACTGGTCGCCACTCGCCGAAGTCATCTATCCGGGAGAGGAGGCGGCGCCGCCTCCGCCGCTTCTGGCGGACTTGGAGCTCTTCATGCAGATGGGGGCGGAGCTCGGGGAGCTCGATCGGTTCACGTGGCAGCTGCCGCTGGCTCGGGGCGCGCGCTCGCTCATCGAGGCCGAGCGCCTGGCGGACGCCTTGCGTGCGTTCGGCGCTCGGTTCGAGGATCCCGACGACACGGAGATCCGCACGCTGTTCGCCGGGGGTACGCAAGGATCGGGGCTTCCCGAGCTGGTTTCCGAGGCGAATGGCGTGGTCGGTGGGTTGAGCGGGCCGGTGGGCACGCTGTCGCTCGCCGGTCGGGCCGTGGCGCTGGCCGTGGTGGGGGCGACCGGAGCCTTCGCCGTCGCGCGGCGTCGCACCGAGATGGGGCTGCTCTCGGCGAGGGGGGTGAGCCCGGCCGTCCTGGCCGTGAGATCGGCCCTGGAGACGCTGTTGCCGATCGCCACCGGAGCGGCCCTGGGGTTCGCCGCGGCGCTCTGGCTCATCCGCGTCTGGGGCCCGGGAGGCCCGATCGACCCTTCGGCGGTCCGCTCGTCCCTCTTCGGGGTCGGGTTGATGGCGCTCGTCGCCCTCGCCCTGCTCGGCCTCGCCGCGGCCGTGTCGGGCGCGCGCGAGAGCCGGGAGGAGCCGGGAAGGGTTCCGGCGGTGCTGGCCAGAGCGCCGTGGGAGCTCGTGGCGCTGGGACTCGCGGCGGCCTCCTACTACGAGATCGTGACGCGTGGCCTGGTTCCGCTCACCGCCGAGGCGGGCGCGTTCCGGGTCGACGTGCTGCTCCTGCTCTTTCCGATCCTTTTCATCGTGGGCGTGTCGGGCCTGGTCGCCAGGGTCTTCGGGTGGGGGCTGCAACGGCTGCGCGTGACCGGCGGCACCTGGCCCGCCTCCTCGTTCCTGGCGATCCGCCGGCTCACGGCGGCTTCGCCGATCGCGCTCCTGCTCGTGGCGGCGACGGCGGTCGGCGTGGGGGTTCTCGCCTACGCGGGCACGGTCACGGCCTCCGTTCGCGCCAGCACCTCGGTGAAGGCGCTCGTCTCCAACGGGAGCGACGTTCGACTGATCCGGCCGGCGACCGGTGACGTAGCATTCGAGCCGTCGGTCCCATTCACGGTGCTGGAGCGGTTCGAGCGGGTGACGATCCTCCCCACCCGGGAGTATGTGGACGTGCTGGCCGTCGATGTGGCCACGTTCCCGGACTCGGCCTTCTTCGACGCGAGCTTCGCGGCGCGCCCTCTCGAGGCGATCCTCGCGGACCTGGCCCCAGGCCCCGGCGAACGGTTCCCCGTGGCCGTCGCGGGGGGCGTGCTGCCGGAAGGGGCGTCGCTCGACCTCGGGCCCGCGCGCCTTGCGCTCACCGCTCCGGTAGAGGCGCTCGATGCGTTCCCAGGCATGCGCTCGGTGAGGCCGCTCCTGATCGTCGACCGAGAGGCGCTGGAGGGCGCGCTGGCGGTCTTCGATACGACTCTGACCGGCGCGGGCGGCACGACCGAGCTGTGGGCCCGGGGAGACCCGGGGCAGGTGCTCGCAGCGCTGGCCGAGTCCGGGCTGCGAACCGAGGGCGCGATCACGGTGTCGGAGATCCAGGAAACGCTCCCGTTCGTGGCCCTCACGTGGGTGTTCGGGTTGCTGCTGGCGCTGGGGATCCTGGCGGCCCTGGTCTCGATCGCCGGCGTGCTCCTCTACCTGCAGGCGCTCCAGAACGCTCGCGAGGTCTCGTATGCGCTCTCGGCTCGTATGGGACTGGCGCGGCAAGCCCACCGGCTCGCGCTTGGGCTCGAGCTCGGCGGGATGCTGACCGTGTCCTTCCTCGTCGGCGTGGTGGTCGCGATCGCGGCTGCGGGGCTCGTCGTCCCCCACATCGATCTGATGCCGGAGGTGCCGCCGGGTCCCTTCCTTCGGCTCGCGCCCCTGCTCCTTCTGGGAACGCTCGCCGGGCTCGCCACGGTCGGCATCGCGGGAGCGTGGGGCGTGCAGCGAGCCGCCGACCGAGCGAACGTGACGGAGGTGCTGCGCGTTGCGGGCTAGTCGACGTCCCGCTGCGCTCGCGGCTGTCCTCGCGGCGCTGCTCGCTCTCGGCTCATCGTGCTCACCCGACGAGCCATCGCCCCCCGTCGTGGAACGCGTCCGCCTCCCTCTGGACGGACGCGTGATCGTGGGGCTCGGCCAGCAATACAACGAGCTGGCGGTCTACTTTCCGGCGTCGGGCGAGGTCCAGCGCTTCCCCGGGGCGAGATTCGGCCGGTTCGAGTTCGTTCAGGGTGCGGTCTGGGTGTCCGAGGACACCGCCTACGCGATGGTTGAGACGGAGGGGTTCTTTGCCTCTCGGCTGCACAAGCTCTCGCTCGATCGGAAGGCGGAGCCGATCGGGCCGCCATTGCGCGGCGGCCGTTTGCTGGGGCTGTCCGGCGACGTCGTCATTGCGGTGTCTTACCGAGGAATCTGGACGATGGATCTTCGGAATCCGAGGGCCTGGCGTCTGCTGGCGAAGGGGTTCACAGGCGCCCTCTCTCCCGATGGAAGGTCGGTCGCGTACGTGCCCAAGGACGCCGGGTCCGTGTGGCGTGTGCCGGTGGACGGCTCGGACGTGCCGACCCGTGTCGTGGACGCGCGAGACTTGGAGCTGCGCGACCTCGGCCTCTCGTCCCCGAGGTTCTACGAGGTCGCGTGGGGGAAGCCCGGCATCGCGATCACGGCGGCGACCGGTCCGAGCTATCTCGATCCGGGCGCGCTGGTGTTCGTTCCATCAGCCGGACCGGTCGCCGTCATCGCGCTCGGCGACGCCCTCGCCAACGACCCGACGTGGCAGCCGAACGGGGCGCTCCTCGCCTTTACGACTTGCGCGGACTGTCTTGGAGGGTTCACGAGGGGGCACGCCCAGGGAGATCTGCGCCTCTTCGACGCGGGCACCGGAGAGCTCCGGCAGGTCGCCGCTGCTCCCGAGTTCTTTCTCGGCGTCGCCTGGTCGCCCGACGGCGACTTCGTCGTCACTCGACCCAAGGTCGGGCAGATCATCTTCGTCGACGCGCGGACCGGGGCGACCGAGGCCCGGGCCCTGGACGCCCGGCCGAAGGACTGGGGCGGCTGATGGCATCCGCTCGTCGATCTCCACGCGCCGCGAGGGAGGGTGGCCGGCCCGGCGCCCGTCGGGGCGGCGGCGGGATGACGTCGGTGAGGTCCTCGCTCCTTCTCCTCCGGTTTCCGGGCGTGTTCGTCGCGGTGGCCGGAGCGGCGCTGGTCATCGGTCTCTCCGCCGCATCCGGCGGCCTGTTCCTCTCGTCGGTGGGCACCGCGGCCTTCCACCGCGGGGTCGCCGACGTCACCCCGTATGCCGCCGGGCTTACGGTCGGCTCGGATGGCCCGATAGCCCCCGACCGGGTCGAGTTCCGAGCCCGGTTGTTCCGGGACGCGACTGAGGGGATCGGCGGGCTCACCCGGACGGTGACGTCGATCGTCGGACCCGCGATCGAGGTGGCGCGCGCGGACCGACCTGGGGACACGATGACGATTCGGCCGGCCACCAGGGCCGGTTTCGCCGATCACGTCGAGCGCGTGGGTGAGGGCGACGGTCGCGGCTGGTGGGTGCCGGACTCCGTCGCCGAGGGCCTCGGCATCCGCTCAGGAGACCGTATCCGGATCTCCCGGCCAGGAACCGGCCTGTTCGAGGAGGTACGGGTGGGCAGGATCTATCGGGATCTTGCCTCCGGCTCTCCGGCTCCCTTCTGGTCGCCGCTCTCGGAGTTCGTCTACCCGTCGACGCTGGGTGGGGCTGAGTTCCCGCCGCCGTTCCTACTCGCCGAGCTGGACGACTTTCTCGATCTCGAATCCACGTTCGTCGACGGCGGCCACATGGAGTGGGTGGCGCCGGCCGACGTCGCGGGTCTCACGCTCACGGACGCAAAGCGGCTCGCGACGGAACTGCGGCGGATCGAGGCGGCCCTCGACGACCCGAGCACGCAGCTTGTGGCGAGCTTCAACCAGCACGCGACCTCGCTGCCCAACATTGTCGAGCAGGCCGACGCGACCGTGGCGGCGCTGAGCGGGCCGGTGCATGCGGTAGCGCTGGCCGGCCGGGCGGTCGCGATGGCGGTGCTCGTGGCGGCGGCTATCTACGCGCTACATCGGCGCCGGGTCGAGTTCGCCACGTTGCAGGCCAGGGGGGCGGCGACGTCTGCCCTCGCGGTGCGCTCGGTGGTGGAGGCAGTCGTGCCAGCGACCGTCGGCGTGCTGGCCGGCTGGGGCGCGGCGATCCTCCTGGTGCGGCTCGCCGGCCCGAGCAAGCTCGTCACCACGCAGGCCGTCGTCTCAGCACTCATCGACTCTGTGGTGACGCTCGCCGTGGCGCTCGTACTGCTCGGGGCCGCCGTCGGGATCGCGCTGCGGGCTCCGGCGGAGCGCCGGCCCGGCCGCCTCCGAAGGATCGCGGCCCGGCTGCCGTGGGAGGCTCTTGTGCTCGCCGCGGCAGGCGCCGCCTTCTACGAGATCCGGTTGCGGGGCGCCACGCCGATCGATCCGTCGGCCGAGGCGCCGGGGGTCGACATGCTGGTTCCTCTGTTCCCGATCCTGCTCGTGGCCGGCGTGAGCGGCCTGGCCGTTCGGGGTCTCCGCCGGCTGATGCCGAGGGCTCGCGAGGCTACGCGCCGATGGCCCGCTCCTTTCTACCTGGCCGGCGGCCGGCTGGCGGCGGCGCCTCGGCTCGCCTTGCTGCTCGTGACGTTCTCATCCCTCGCCGTCGGCATCGTTGCCTACGCGGGGGTGTTCGTGTCGTCGGTGCGGGCCACGGCGAGCGAGAAGACTCTCGTCTCGGTGGGGAGCGACGCGGCCCTCGTCCTGCCGGGTCCCCCCTCCCTCCCCGCGGATCTGGGGGGGCCCGCGACCGAGGTGGCTCGCATCCAGGCCGCGCAGGTGAGCCCCGCGACGAACGTGGTCATCCTGGTGATCGATCCGGCCACGTTCGTCCGGGCCGCCTTCTGGGATCCGGGCTTCGCCGACGTCCCGCTCGCGGAGCTGCTGCAACGTCTCTCGGGTGGCAACGGGGGAAGCCTGCCGGTGCTGGTGACCGGCGGCGACCTCCCGCTCGATCCGACCTTGCAGATCATCGGGGGCACGATCCCGGCGGTGGTGGTGGCAGAAACGAGCGGCTTCCCCGGCATGCTCCCGGACACCCCGCTGGTGGTGGCCGCTCGGGAAGCGTTCCTCGAGGCGATCGGCTCGAGGGGCCTGTCGCTCGTGGACCTGAACGCCGTACATCAGCTATGGGTTCGGGGTGACCCCGAGCCCGTGATCCAGGCCCTCGCCGCCGCGCCCATATTCCCCTCCGCGGTGCTCACGGCGGACGCGGTGGCTAACACGCCTCGGTTCCTGGCACTCTCCTGGCTCTTCGGGTTCCTCGAAGCGCTCGGCGTGCTGGCCGGCCTGCTCGCGCTCGTCGCGTTGGTGCTGTACGTGGAGTCGCGGCAGCGGACGAGGGAGGTGTCCTATGTGCTCTCCTCGCGAATGGGGCTCTCGCGCGCCGCCCACTGGGTCTCGGTCAGCATCGAGCTCGGGGCGATGCTCCTGGTTTCCTTCGCCATGGGGGCGGTGCTGGCCGCGGCCGCCGCGTTCGTCGTCCACCAAGACGTCGACCCGCTGCCGCAGCAGCCTCCCGCCGCGCTTTTCCGGGTGCCGGCCGCGCTGTTCGGGCTCGTTGCCGCAGCGCTCGCGGCCTTCGCGCTGGCCACCGCGTGGGTCGTGCAACGCAGAGCGGATCGTGCGAACGTCGCTGAGGTGATGCGACTTGCTGGATGACCTGGCGGCGAGCTGCACAGGTGTGGTGAAGATCTATTGGACGGCGACCGGCGAGGTGAACGCGCTGAAGGGGATCGACGCGACGTTCCCGGCCGGGGCGGTCACGGCGGTGGTCGGACCGTCGGGGTCGGGGAAGTCGTCGCTCCTTCGGATCCTGGCCGGCCTCGACCGGGCAACGGCGGGACAGGTGCGGGTGGGGGAGACGGAGATCTCCGGCCTCTCGGCGGGCCGCCTGCGCCAGATCCGCCGCCGGCTGCTCGGCTACGTGTTCCAGCGCCCGGCCGACAACTTGATTCCGCATCTGAGCGTCGCGGAGCACCTGAGGCTCGCCGCCCGCCTACGCGGCCTCAGCTGGGCCGCGGGAACCGATCAGTTGCTGGAGAGCCTGGGCATCGCCGACCGTCGCGACCACCTGCCGCGCCAGCTCTCTGGTGGCGAGCAGCAGCGGCTGGCGTTCGCCCAGGCCGTGATCGGATCACCGGCCCTCGTCGTGGCCGACGAGCCCACGGCGGAGTTGGACAGCACCTCTGGGGCGGCCCTGCTCGGGGCGATCAAGGCCCTCGCGTCGAAGGGCTCCTCGTTCGTCGTCGCGACGCACGATCCGGCGGCGGTGAAGGTGGCGGATCGCACGCTGTTCCTGCGACACGGGGCGCTCGAGGCCGAGACCCGGGAGGATCGCTCGCTGTCGGTGATCGATGCCGCCGGCCGGATCCAGCTTCCACCCGCGGCGCTCAAGATGTTCCCCGACCACCGGGCGGACATCGAGGTCCTGGAGGACGAAGTGAGGATCACGCCCCCATGACCGCCGGCGTGCGGACCGGCGAGACGGCGGCCCGGCCGCTCCTCCTCGAGGCGCGGGACGTCCACAAGTCCTACCGCAGGGGGCCGGAGGAGGTCCACGCCCTTCAGGGGGCCGGATTCGATCTGCGGTCCGGCGAGGTGGTGGCGCTGGTGGGGCCGTCCGGGTCGGGGAAGACCACGCTGCTCAACGTGCTGTGCGGTTGGGAGCACCCGGACCGGGGCGAGGTGGCGTGGGCCGCGGACGGGGAGGCACGTCCGGAGGACCGGCCCTGGCGGGACCTCGCGGTCGTCCCCCAGGCGCTCGGGTTGATGGAGGAGCTGTCGGTGAAGGAGAACGTCGGGCTGCCGCTTCGCCTGGCCGGCCGGCTCGACGAGGCGGGTGAGCGGTGGGTGACGCGTTTGCTCTCCGGGTTCGGGCTCGAACAATACGCGGAGCGTCAGCCCGCCGAGCTCTCCCTAGGCGAGCAGCAGCGGACGGCGGTCGCCCGGGCCATGATCCTCCTGCCCAAGTTGCTGCTCGCCGACGAGCCGACCGGGCATCAGGACGCGGAGTGGGCGAGCACCGTCTTCCGCGCGTTCCGGTGGGTGGCCGGCCGGGGCGCCTCGTGCCTCGTGGCGACGCACAGCCGCGAGTTCCTGAAGCACGTGGATCGGGTCCTGGCCATTCGGGACGGCCGGGTGGCCTCCGAGGCCGCCGAGGCCGCGTCTGTCACCTGACCCTCGCCGCGGGCACGACCCCGGGAACCGGACCCGCTCAGTGGATGAGGCCGAGCCGCGACGGCGGCCACATGATGACGAAGGCCTCGCCCACCACCTTGTCCATCGGCACGAAACCGAGGCTGCCGCGGGAGTCGATGGAACTTCCGCGGTTGTCGCCCATCATGAACATGCTGTCCGCCGGAACCGCGACCGGGCCGAAGTCCTCGGTCCTGGTCGACGGCGCGAGGTACGGCTCGTCGATCGGCTCGCCGTTCACGTAGACGACCCCGCCGCGCGCCTGCAGAGTCTCGCCCGGCAGCCCGATGACGCGCTTGATGAAGTCCTCATCCTCCGGCTGCGTGAAGCCGAGCCCCTCCGTCAGCCAGTGGAGGAAGGCCTCGATCGCGTTCCGGTTGGAGGCGTCCTCGGGAGTCGGGTCGCGGAAGACGATCACGTCGCCCCGGTGGATGTCGCGGAGGTGATAGACGACCTTGTTCACCAGCACGCGGTCCCCGGTCTCCAGGGTGGGCACCATCGAGCCCGAGGGGATGAAGAAGGCCTGGACGAGGAACGTCTTGAGGAGGAGCGCCATGAGGAGGCTGACCAGAACGAGGACCGGAAGCCCCCGGAGCGTCCGGCCGCGCTTCTTCTTCTCTTCCTCCGGGCCTGGCTGCGGGGAGACTTCTGAGGACTCCCTGGCTTCCGTTTCCACGAGGAGAGAGCCTACCCGCGCCGGGTGTCAGGGAACCACGACGCGCACCTCAACCGCCTTGAAGGAGGCCCACGCCGAAGCCCCTTCGACGAGTCCCAGGCGGGACACCGATCCGAGGGTCACCTCCGCCACGAGCGGCGGCGAGGATGCGAGCCGGACCCGCGCCCGCTCGCCCTCCAGGCTGATCGACGCGATGGTCCCCCGGACCACGTTCCGAGCCGACCCCTCCGGGTGGGCGACGTGGAGCGAGACGTCGACCGGCCGCAACAGCCCGATGACGTCCTCGACCGGCTCCTCGACGCCCGCCGGCCAAGCGACGATCACCTCGCCGTCGGCCGTCGCGATCCGCCCCGCCCCCTCATCGAGCGGCTTCAGCCGGCCGGAGAACAGGTTCAGGCCGACGAGCTCCGCCGCGTAAGGCGTGCGGGGCGCGTCGCGGATCTCGGCCGCCGTGCCTTGCTGCGTGATTTCCCCACCCTCGAGGAGCACCAGCCGGTCCGCGAGCGTCATCGCCTCCACAGGGTCGTGCGTGATCAGCAGGCGCACCCCCGGGAAGTCGGCGAGCGCGCGTTTGACGAGCCCCCGGATCAGGCTCCGGGCCTGTACGTCGAGCGATGCGAGCGGCTCATCCAGGAGCAGCAGCCGCGGCCGGTGGACCAGGGCTCGGGCGAGGGCGACGCGCTGCGCCTCGCCTCCGGAGATCTCGGCCGGTCGGGCCGCGGACCGCCCCGCCACGCCGAGGCGGTCGAGAAGCTCCATGGCCCGCTCCCGTGCCTCGTCCTTCGCGACCCGGCGCGCTCGGAGCGGGAAGGCCACATTCTCCAGCGAGGAGAGATGCGGGAACAGCACCCCGTCCTGGAAGACCACTCCGACGGGGCGGTCCTCCGGGGCCACGTGGTGCCCGGTCGCGGCGTCGTCCAGCACCTTGCCGTCCAGCGTTACGCGGCCGGCTTCCGGCGGCAGGAGCCCCGCGAGCGTCGCCACGAGCGTCGACTTGCCCGCGCCGTTCGGGCCGAGCAGCGCGACGGTCTCGCCGGGTCGCGCGGCGAAGGCCGCCTCCAGCTCGAAGTTCCCGCGCCGGGTTCGGATGTCGACGTCGAGGGTCATCGTGGCAGGAACCGCTCGCGGAGAGCGACCAGCACAGCGACCGAAAGCGCGACCAGCAGCAGCGAGACGATAATCGCTCCGCCCGGATCTGTCTGGAGAGTCTCGAACACGGCGAGCGGAAGCGTCTGCGTGCGCCCCTCGAGGTTCCCGGCGAACGTTATGGTGGCCCCGAACTCCCCAAGCGCCCGGGCCCACGACAGCACCAGCCCGGCGACGATCTGCGGGCGAAGGAGCGGCAGGGTTACCCGCCGGAACGTGTACCAGCGCGAGGCCCCCATCGTCGCTGCGGCCTGCTCGAGCCGAGGGTCGAGCGAGCGAAGACCCGCCTCGACCGCGAGGACCATAAGCGGCATCGAGACGAAGGCCGCTGCGACGATCGCGCCCGCAGTCGTGAACGGCAGCTCGACGCCGAGGGGAGCCAGATACCGTCCGACGATCCCGTTGCGCCCGAGCGCCGTGAGCAGCCCGACCCCGCCGACCACCGGTGGGAGCACGAGCGGCAGGATGACGAAGGCCCGTGCGAGCGACCGTCCGGCGAACCGGGCCCGAGCCAGCACCCAAGCGAGCGGGAAGCCCAGACCGAGCGTAACGAGCGCCGCCGCGGTGGAGACCACGATCGACAGCCGGAGCGCCGTCCACGCCGCCGAGCCGGCGAGTCCCCCGCCCGTGTCCGACCACGGCGCGCGAACGAGCAGGCCGGCGACCGGCAGCACGACGAATGCGAGGCCGAGCCCGGCCAGAGCGACGACGATCGGCGACGTCCTGCCGACGAGCGCTTTCATGGTCAATCGGGCGGAAGGAAGCCGTGGCTCGCGAGGACGGCCTGCCCGGGCCCAAGCAAGTACCGGATGAAGGTCTCCGCCAGGTCCGGATGCTCCGCGCCTTCGAGTACGGCGATCGGGTACGTCGCGATCACGTTCAGCGCCTCGGGGATCTCGACAGCGTGGACCCGGCCCACGACCTCGTCGGTGAGGTCGGTGGCGTAGACGATGCCGGCATCGGCCTCGCCGAGCAGTACCTTTTGGACCACGCCCTTCACGTCCTGCTCGTTCGACACGACGTTTGCCTCGGCCGCCTCGCCGATGCCGGCGGCGGCGAGGACATCGCGTGCGTAATCGCCCGCCGGTACGCCCTCCGCCGCCAGGACGAGCTTCACGCCTCGATCAGCCAAGTCGCGCAGCTCGTCGATCCCGGCCGGGTTGGAGATGGGGACGATGACCACGAGCCGGTTCCGGGCGAACACGGTCTCGTGGCGCACTCCCGGATCACTGGCGACCTCCTCCATCCACCTGCTGCTGGCGGAGGCGAACACGTCGGCGGCGCCCCCCGACAGGATCGACGTCGTGAGCGAGTCCGAGGCGTCGAAGTTGAACGTGACGGTGACGCCCGGGTGCTCCTGCTCGAACCGTCGGCCGATCTCGCCGAACGCCTCGGTGAGGGACGCGGCCGCGAAGACCGTGAGCTCCTGTTCCTCGGACGGGCCGCTGGAGCATGCGGACACTACTAGTATGAGGAAGACTAGTGACGCGAGGGCGCGTTTCATTCGGGCACGTCCACCATCACGCTTGTGGCCTTGACTGTTGCGACGGCGTGCATCCCGGGACGCAGCCCCATCTGGTCGGCGGCCTCTCGGGTGATGAACGCGAGGATGCGATGGGGACCGGCGAGGATCTCGACCGTCGCGGCCAGCTTGTCGCGCTTCACGGTTGTGATGACCCCGGGGAACCGGTTCCTAGCGCTGCCGGCGGCAATCGGCGGCTGCGATGTTCGCCGTTCGGTGAGGAGCCGAGCGACCTCAGACGCCGGGATCCGCCGCTGGCCCCCTGGGGTCCGTGAGGCGGCGATCTTGCCGTCGCGCTCCCACCGGCGGACGGTCTCGACCCGTACGCCGAGGATCTCGGCCGCCTCCCCGATCCGATAGGTTTCTTCCACGGAGTGCAGGATACAGTTTTAGGAGCCGACAGCGCTAGGAATATCGGTACTTATCCCTTTGACAAACTAACTAAGGTGTCGGGGCGGGGCGGTTGCGGAGCAGCCCTTTCATCTCGGGAGTCTAGGACTTAGAGTTTGCCTCGAACATGCCGATGATGTGAATGAGCAGATCCGAGTCCTCATTATTGGGGTCTCAGGTTGGTTTTGAGGGCGGTGGGAAACCACCGCCCTCAGGCTTTCTTGGCTCGCCTCTTCTCCGTCGGCTTCTTCCGCCCCTGGGCTCGTTTCTTCGGCTCTGGCTTGACCTTCAGGAGATCGCCCACGGCCTCCTCAAAGGGGAGCGGGTTCAGGCTAATCCGGCGGTTGCGGCCGGAGGGCTTGCGTTCGGGGTTCTCGGACTGTTCTCTCATCCGTTCAGCCTATGCCCAGTGGCCTTCGACGGCGACCACGATGCGCGGCACATCCGGTTCCTCTGC
>JBQTIP010000266.1:0-7262 GCA_052388025.1 Actinomycetota bacterium | reverse complement strand
CGTCTCGGTCCGCTCGTCGCGTGTCTCGGCTTCCACTCGCCCGGCCTGATCGCCAAGATGGCCGCCACCGTCGATGAGGTGAGCGGCGGGCGGCTCGTCCTCGGCGTCGGCGCCGGATGGAACGAGGCGGAGTTCCGTGCCTTCGGGATCCCCTTCGACCACCGGGTCGCGCGCTTCGAGGAGTCGTTCGAGATCGTCCGCCGTCTGCTGTCGAGTGAGCGGGTCACGCTCTCCGGCCGCTTCTGGCAGGCCGACGACGCCGTCCTCCTGCCGCGCCCGGCCCGGCGCCCGACGCTGATGGTGGGAAGCACCGGGGAGCGCGTCCTCGGCATCACGCTCCCCCACGTCGACGCCTGGAACACCTGGTACGACGCCTATGGGAATACGCCGGAGGGATTCGCGACCATGAACGAGAAGGTGCGCGAGGCGGCCGGGCGGGCCGGGCGCTCGCCGGATGAGATCGCGCGCAGCGCCTGTGTTCTGGTCGCCCTCGACCGCCCGGCCGGTGAGCGACCGATCGAAGAAGGGCCACCGCCGCTGGAGGGAACCATGGAGCGGATCGCCGGCGGGCTCCGCGACCTCGCGGAGGCCGGCGCCGACGAGGCCATCCTCGTCGTCGCCCCGATCACCGAGCCCTCGATCCGGGCGTTGGGCGAGGCGCTCGCCATCCTCGACACCTGACCCGCACCAGATCCGTACGCCCGGTGCTCACGTGACGGGCCGTGTCGGCCCCGGCGGTCCGCCCTCAGGGCATGGTTTCGGGAACCAGTGCGAAGCCCAGGGCGCGCGCCGCACCCCAAAGCCGGCGGTCCCAGCACGCGAACGTGACTTCCGTAGGTTCCGTCGCAAGCGCTCGAGCCGATGCGAGTTGGATCGCGCCGGCCGCCCTCAGACCGAGATCGCGCGCGAGCCCGGCGGCTACCCGCGCGAGAGCATCATCCAGCTCGACGACGATCAGGTCGCTCCAACGCTCATCCAACCGACGCGCCGCTTCTGCCTCGTCCCGCGGGCGCAACCTTCCCTCCCTGGAAGCTCGGGCGAGGGCGGCGTGACACTCTACGTAGCAGATACGAGACGTCGCGACGAAGGTAACTTCCACGACCTGCTGCACTCGATCCCGCTCCGGCTCGAACACGAGGAGCTTGGCCAAGGCACTCGAGTCCAGATATACCGTCAGTCCCGATCCTCGCTGATGTAGTCGGCAAGGGGCGGGCCTGGCGCTATCGGAACTGGCTTCGGCGGCTCGAACGGCTTCCCCGACCAAGTGACGCGGCCCGCGGCCATCAGCTTGGCGAGGTGTTCCGGGATCCCCGTCGGGATGATGCGAGCAATCGGCTGGCCGCGGTCCGTGACCACCACCGTCTCTCCCTCGCGCACGCGCTTGAGGTACCGGCTCAGCGAGTTCTTCAGCTCACGCACCCCAACCTCCACCATGTAGCTACGATAGACCTAAGGTAGCCTCATCGTCAAGACTGGGTGGTAGCCCAAAGCGGCAGTCGTAGACTCCGCCGATGGTCGAACGGACGTTGACGGCGAGGGAGCTGAACCGGGCGCTCCTGGCGCGGCAGCTGCTGCTCGAGCGAGCCGAACTGCCGATTCCTCGAGCGCTTGAGCGCGTCGGCGGCCTGCAGACGCAGTACGCGCCCTCGGCGTACATCGCGCTCTGGTCGCGGGTGGCAGGGTTCGAGCGCGACGCGCTGACCAGGGCACTCGAACGCCGGAGCGTCGTTCAGGCGACGTTGATGCGCGTCACGATCCACATGGTCTCCAGGCGCGACTATCCGCTGTTCGCCGAGGGTGTGCGAGAGGGACGCCGCGAGCAGTGGCTGAAGGTCACCCGCCGCCAGGCGGACGCACGCACAGTGGCGGCCGCCGCCCACAGCGCGCGGAAGCTCCTCGCCGACGGGCCCCCCAGGCGCAGCGAGCTCGTCGAGCACCTCGGCGTGGACAACGTCACCTGGAACGGGATCGGCCTATGGGTCGATCTGGTCCGCGTACCGCCGTCGGGGACGTGGGAGCAGCGGCGAGCCGACCTCTACGCCGCCGCGGACGACTGGCTCGGCCCATCGGAGGCGACACCGGAGCAGGGCCTCGAGCATCTCGTCCGTCGCTATCTCGGCGGCTTCGGCCCGGCGTCGCTCAAGGACGTGGCGAGTTGGGTGGGCCTACCGGTATCGCGTCTCGCGCCGGTGCTCGAACGGCTGCGGCTGCGCCGGTTCCGCGACGAACGCGGCGAGGAGCTTCTCGACCTCCCCCGTGCGCCGCTCCCCGACGCCGACATGGCTGCGCCGGTCCGCTTCCTGCCGACGTGGGACGCGACCCTCCTCGTCCACGCGCGCAGGACGCAGATCCTTCCTGAGCGATTTCGACCGAGGGTGTTCGACACGAAGACCCCGCACTCCGCACCGACCTTCCTAGTCGACGGTCGCGTCGCGGGTACCTGGAAGCACAAGGGGGGCCGCGTGCAGCTCGAGCCCTTCGAACACCTCCCGCGCGAGGCGCGCCGCGACCTCGCTGAAGAGGCGGAGCACCTCGCCGCCTTTCTCGCGTGACTCGCAGGTCGGTGGCGAGCCCCAGGCTGTTACCACGCCCCTCTGGTGGCACCAGGAGCGAGGACGTGGACGTGGTTCGACGAAGCGGCCCTCGCCAACCGCATGTCGTAGGTGATCAGGCTCGCGACGTCGCTCCCGAGCGACAGCACCGTGGCGAGGTGGATCGCGTCGAGGGTCCTGAGTGCCTTGGGGGTCAGATCGGCAGCACCGCGAAGGATGCCGTCATCGATCGGCACGAGGGCCAGGGCGCCGAGCACTTCCTCGGCGCGCGACGCTCGTCCGCCCGCACGCCTGACGGCTCGGACGACCTCCGTCCACGCGACGGCGCTTGAAACTACTTCCGGATCGGCGCTGATCGCCTGTACCAGATCGGCCGACTCGGGCTCCGGAGCCACGAGCTTCACGATCGCGGACGAGTCCAGATACAGCACGCTACAAGCGGTCCGCCCGCTCCTCGATGAGCGCCCGGCTCGTCCGCCTCGAGGGGCGGCCCTTCGGCGGCAACAGGGCCATGAGGTCGTGGCTCGGCGGGATCACCCGACCCGCGAGCACGAGCCGGGCGAGCGCCCCATCCGGCTCGGGCAAGGGCGCGAGCACGGCGACGGGTCTCCCACGCTCCGTCACCTCCAGACGTTCGCCCCGCTCCACCCTGCGGAGGTACTTGCTTAGGTTCTGCCTCAGCTCCCGGACACCGACTCGTCGCTCCTCCATGTAGCACAAGGTAGCACATAGAGGCCGGCCGGAATAGCGCCCTTCGATGTTGCGTTCCGGTGGCAGGAGGGAGCAACGCATGCCCGCGATCACCGTGGAGGACATCACTCGGATCGAGCGCATCCCCGCGGTCGACGGCACCGCGCGGCAGCGGCCCGTCCGTGGCTTGGTCACCGCCCCCACCGGCCTGGAGGGAGAAGGCTTCCCCGTGCGCCGTGCGTTCGCCGGTGTGGATCTCGCGAACCTCGACCCGTTCATCCACATGGATCAGATGGGCGAGGTCGAGTACGCGCCCGGCGAGCCGAAGGGCACGCCCTGGCACCCGCACCGCGGCTTCGAGACGGTCACTTACATGCTGGACGGCATCTTCGAGCACCAGGACTCGAACGGCGGCGGGGGCGTGATCACGAACGGCGACACGCAGTGGATGACCGCCGGTGCGGGGATCCTGCACATCGAACGACCACCGGATCACCTCGTCGCGAGCGGTGGGCTGTTCCACGGCATCCAGCTCTGGGTGAACCTGCCAAAGGCGGAGAAGTGGGCGCCGCCCCGGTATCAGGATCTGCGCGGGAACGAGGTGACCCTGCTCGCGTCGCCCGACGGCGGCGCGCTCGTGCGCGTGATCGCCGGCGACCTCGCCGGTCGGCAGGGCCCCGGTCAAACCCACACGCCGATCACGATGCTTCACGCGACCCTCTCGCCGGGCGCCCGCCTGGACCTCCCGTGGCGCCCGGAGTTCAACGCGCTCGCCTACGTGCTCGCAGGGATAGGAACTGTCGGCGTCGAGCGGCGACCGATCGCCACGGGACAGCTGGCTGTGTTCGGACCCGGGGACGCGATTCGGCTGGAGGCGGCGTCGACGCAGGAGTCTCGAGCATCCGAGCTCGAGGTCCTGCTGCTCGGCGGCCGTCCGATCCGTGAGCCGGTCGCCTGGTACGGGCCGTTCGTCATGAACACCCGCGACGAGCTCACCCAGGCGTTCGAGGACTACCAGGCGGGACGCTTGGGCTCGATCCCGGCGGCCCACCACACGCCGGACCACATCGTGGAGTCCGCCCCGGACAACCTCGAGGGCTAGGAGCCGGGATCCGGCGTTCTGCCAAGGATCACCTTCGTTGGTCGGATCACCCGAGGTGCTCCTCTACGGCCCCAACGATCTCGCGCGCATGGTCGAGGTCGGCCTCCAGCGTCGAGCGACCGATCTGCCACACGCCGTCCTCCGACCGGTTGCGGTTCCTTCGCATGCGGTCGAAGTGTCGAACGGCCTCTCCGTGTGGCCCCGAACCCAGCGCGGACGAAGCGTAGCGCGCCGACGCCTGGCGGGCTCCCAAGCGGCTCTTGCTCACCCGGTAGCCGGACGCGACCATGTGCGCGTCGATCGCCTTCCGAGCGGCGTCATACAAGAGTGAGTACGCCCCCGGTGGGTCGGCTTCCGCGATCAGCGATGCCGAGTCGAGGTGGCGCCTCGCCTCCTCCAGCTTGTCCCGAGCCGCCGCGGCGTCGGCCTCGATGCGCTCGACGCGACCCTCCTTGACCAGCGCCTCGACGTCGGAGCTCATGGCTGGGTCGGAGCGAGTTGGACGAGCGGGCCCCTGCGCAGCTGACGGAGGAACCCCGAGCCCGAGCGCCGCCACTCCTCATCCGAGAGGACGACCGGGTTCACCTCGATTCTGAGGCGGCGACCGACGTCCACGCAGACAGCCTCCACAGCGTCCGGGTCGGCATCGCCGACCACGAGAACGTCGACGTCGGCCGGCGGGGGCCCGAGCTCGCCCTGATACCTGAGCGCCCAAGATCCGAAGAGGTAGGCCTCCCGGATCCCAGTGACCCCCGCGAGACTCTCCGCCAGCACCACGGCGGGGCCTGAGACCTTCAGCAGAAGCGCCCGTAGCTCGAAGAAGTACGGTGAGCCCGCGTCCGCCTCGACGAGCCTCATCCGGCCTGCCGGCCGAACCGAGAGGAGCCCAGCCCTGGCGAGGCGATCGACCTCCCGCGAGATCGTCTGCTGCGAGATGCCTGTTCGGCGCTCGAGCTCGGCGATCGAGAACTCGCTGCCGGCGTGAACGAAGAGGTACCCAAGGAGCCGAAGCTGGTGTCGGGACCGGAAGATCGGCAGGAGCCCGGGAGGCGATTCACTCACACTTCGGATAATATCACCCGCGATGTAGGTCCTTGTCATCAGCGACCGCTAAGGCGTGGTAGCCAGCTGATGTTGTTCGGGCCGGTGAACGCCCGGGAGGCCGGCTGCGTTCTCCCGTCGTGCCGGGCCTTGGACTACCGTTCTGCCGAGGGGTAAACTCCCGTTCTGCCGATGTCAGAACTCCCGAACCGCCGAAATCCCACCTCGGGCGAGGCGGCCCTCATCCCACGCGCCGTGGCGCCCCGCCTGCTCGAGGCCTTGTCAGAGTCGCGAGCGGTCGCCTTAATCGGTCCCCGGCAGGCGGGGAAGACCACCCTCGTCCGTGATCTGATCCGTTCCGAGTACCCAGCCACGTATGTCACGCTCGACGACGCCGCCACCCGAAGCGCCGCCGAGACCGACCCCACCGGACTCGTCCAGGAGATGACCGGACCTACGATCGTCGACGAGATCCAGCGTGTTCCCGACCTCTTACTCTCGATCAAGGAACGACTCGACCGTGATCGACGAAGCGGCCAGTTCCTCATCACGGGATCGGCGAACATCCAGACCCTGCCCACGATCCGAGATGCCTTGCCCGGACGGGTTGAGTACGTCCCGCTGTGGCCGCTCGCTCAGTCCGAGATCGAGCGGTATCCGGGGAACCTCATCGACACCCTCTTCGCGCAGGGCCCCCCCACCGTCGACGGCGGCGCCGACCGACGGGAGATCGCCGAGCGGATCGCCGCCGGCGGGTTCCCGGGCACATTCCGGGGTGCGGCTCGATCCCGGATCCGCTTCTTCGAGGGGTACGTGGACTCGGTCGTCGGCCGCGACGTCCCCGACGTGGCGCGCACCAGAGACGCGGGATCGGTCGGGCGACTGCTCCGCCTCATCGCGGCACGCTCCGCCTCGCTGCTGAGCCACCAGAGCCTGGCCGCCGACCTCGGCGTCGACCGCAAGACGGTGGAGCGGTACCTGCGGATCCTCCAGGATCTGATGCTAGTTCGCGTTCACTCCCCGTGGCACACGAACCTGCCCCATCGCGAGATCAAGACCCCCAAGGTGTATGTCGCCGACACAGGCATGCTCACGGCCTTGATCGGGGCGAACGTCGAGCGCATCGCAACGGATCCGGGCGTACGCGGCATGGCTTTCGAGACGTTCGCCGTCATGGAGCTGGTGAAGCTCTCGAGCTGGGCGGAGGCATCTCCACGCGTGTTCCACTATCGGGATCGGGACCTTCGCGAGGTCGACATCGTGCTCGAACGCGCCGACGGCACGATCGTCGGAGTGGAGGTGAAGGCCGCCGCCACCGTGGTCTCATCGGACTTCGCGAGCCTCAGGTACCTCCGTGACCGGCTCGGTGAGACGTTCCGAAGCGGTGTCGTGCTCTACGCGGGGTCTCGCTCGCTCCCCTTCGGCGACCGGATGGCAGCGATCCCGTTCTGCCTCTGGGCCTGAGACGCTCTCGCTCGCGGCGTCGGCCTCCCAAGGGCGATACTCGCGGCGTGGTGCGGGCCGCGGACGACGACGATCGGCTCCGAGCCTCGGCGTTCGCGTTCCTGAGCAACCTCTCGGCGCGCGGCGGCGGCGCGGTCTCGTGGCAGGATCTCCAGCAGTTCGAGTTCGAGGGGCGCCGCATCCCGCTCGTCGGGCAGACCGGCATCCGCAAGGTGCGCGGGTACCAGGCCGCCCTGACGATCCTGACGACCTACCGGCTGCGCCCGGAGGACCGCCCGTACGACGACGGCATCGGAGCGGACGGGTACCCGCGATACAAGTGGCGGGGCACCGAGGCCGGGCACGCCGACAACGTCGCGCTCCGCCGGGCGATGGAGCTCGGCAAGCCGCTCGCGTGGTTCGAGGGCGTCGAG
>JBQTIP010000265.1:0-5555 GCA_052388025.1 Actinomycetota bacterium | reverse complement strand
TCGGGACCCGCTACGTGATCGGCGCACTGGGTGTGGTTCTGGCGACGTGGACGTTGATCACGCGGCGCTGCCGGGTCGTGCTCTTCGTTGTCGTCGTCGCGTTTGCGATGAACCCACTCGTCGAGTGGGCTCTGAAGGCGGCCGTCGACCGGCCCCGCCCCGAGCTGCTGACGCTCGTGCGTGGGCGTGGTCCCTCGTTCCCGAGTGGCCACGTCATCGCGAGCGTCGGCTTCTACGGGATGCTGCCGCTGCTGGTCGCGGGGATCACGAGCAGGTTCGCGATCCGAGTGGCCGCCTTCCTGGCCGTCACTGCCGTCATCCTGGCCGTGGGATTCTCCCGGACCTACCTCGGGGTGCACTGGTTCACGGACGTCGTCGGCGGGTTCCTGCTCGGCACGGTAGTCGTGCTCGGCACCTATGAAGCCCTGGGCGGGCACCGTCTGGACCGCTCACGAGCATGCTGCCCGCAAGGCGAAGAGGTCGGTCACCCATCCCGCAGCACCTCCATCCCCATACGCTCGGACGGCGACTGATCGCGGCACCGCCCCGGTCCCCGTAGCTGGACCGGCGACCTACGTCTGAGCGGCCTGCATCGAGGCCGCGACGCCCTGGCGGGCGTCCTCCGGGAGCTCTCCCAGGCTCGCCTGCGTGGCGCCCATCTCGCGCTGGCGCGTCTCCTCCGGCAGCTCTGCGAGGACCGAGAGCTGCGTGCGGAGGAGCGGAACCCTGGTCTCGTGGGAAAGCGCCGACAGTGCCCAGGTCCGGGTCGCCACGAGCTTCCGGTAGTCCTCGTCCGGGAGCGTGTGGACGGCCTGGAGCATCTGGCTCATCCCCTCCTTGCGCTCCTCGTCGCTCATGGCGGCGAAGGCCTCCATACGCGAACGGAGCACACCGGCCATTCTTCGCGGTGCGTTCAACTTCAGTATCGCGGCATGAGCGGTGGATCATGAGCTTAGAGTCCACGGTCGTGGTGTACGAACGATCCGAGGGTTGTTGAATGAGAAGACCACCGCTTCATCCTCAACGAGATCTGTCCAAGGAACTCGGAGAGGAGGATCGCGGTGGTCGAACCAACGATGGACCCTGTGGTGTGGCTCCGCAAGCAACTGGAGGAGGCTGACGTCGACCTGCTCCGGGAGATGCTCGCGGCGTTTATCCAGAGCCTCATGTCCGCGGAGGCCGATGCGCTGTGGGGCGCTTCCTACAGCGAGCCGAGCCCCGATCGGGTGAACCGGCGCAACGGCTACCGGGAGCGGCCCTTCGACACCTGGGCCGGCACGATCGACCTGCTGGTGCCGAAGCTCAGGTCCGGCAGTTACTTCCCCGGGTGGCTGCTCGAGCCCCGCAGGCGGGCCCAGCGGGCGTTCGTGGCCGTAGTGGCGGAGTGCTACGTGAAGGGGGTCTCCACCCGCAGGGTCGACGGACTGGTGAAGACGCTCGGGATCGAGGGGATCTCCAAGGTCAGCTCCAGAGTTGTGGAGACGTCAGGTGGTCGGTGGAGCCGCCGAGGTCCAACCGGAGCGTGAACTGCGGCGAGAGGTCACAGGACTGGCTGGCGTGGGCGGACACGGCCCATCGCTGGCGCTCCCGGAAGGGGCCGACCTCCACCGGGATGAGCTCGTTGGCCGGGCGCCCGACATAGCGGTCCCCGAGGGCCTCCTCCATCGCCTCAGCCACCGCGAGGGGATCGTCCAGAACAGGACGGCCGGCGGATCGTCCGCGCTCGTCGACGCGCGCAGCACGGCTTCACCGACGGCGACGTTGTCGGGGTGGCAGGTCACGCCGAGCGGGTCGTAGGCCAGGACCACGTCCGGACGCCATCGGCGAACGATCTGGACGTACTCCCGGTCCAAGATGCCGGCTTCCAGCCCGGAGAGCGGGTGAAGGTGAGCAGGCCGACGTGCTTCCGAGAGAGACAGTGAGCGCGATGCTGCTGCGCGTCGGCTTTCGGAGGCCCGCAGATCAACTCCTTGACCAGCCAACGCCGAACGCCGCTCGCGTCCCGGGCGCAGTCGCTGCAGGCGCGGCGGGGAACACGTACATGCTGAGGAACAGCAGCGTACCCCCCACGGCGGCGAGGGCCGCCGGATGAGCCCGCAACGCATGAGCCCAGCGACGAGCGCCAGGGTCGCAAGCACCAGGAGCGGACGGGCCACCGGGGCGAGCGCGTGGGCCACGGGCGCGAAAGGTCCGGATGTGGTCTCGACCCCGATGGCGGTGAGGACGGTGGCCGCCGCGCTCGGCAGCATGGCAACCATGGGGATGCAGCTTCCGATGCCCAGGACACCGGCGACGCCTCGCAGGACGCGGTCCCTTCGCGTCCTTCCGTTCTTTGGCAAGGAACTCATGGTGCCCAGCTCCGTTCCGCGCGGCCAAGCGTCATTTGCATCCGAGGTCGCGGCCAGACTTGCCGCGTTGCCTACCGGTGGCCGCCCGGCCACGTCAGGAACGGCATGTTCAGCACGATGCCGGTGCGGCTGATCCTGATCTCTCCTTCCCTCCCGGCAGCCTGGATCTGGCCGGCAGACGTAAGCACCCGCGCGTGGACTCCGCTCGTCCACATCACCAGGTTCAGCTTCCGGAGCGGGCTGTAGGCCGGGTCGGTTGGGGCGCTATCGAAGACGTCCGCCTGGAATCCCAAGGGACCGGCCCCCTTCACCCCGTTGGCGAACACGTAGACGTTGCCGAGGGCAGAGTCCGGCACCTTGGTCAGTTCCGGGACGATGAGGACGGGCGAGCTCACCATGCCCGTGAGCCTGTTCGCGACCTTCGCGTCCGAGGCCTCGGTGTGGACGAAGGTGACCTCCCGCCCGTCGTAGAATCCCTTCACCGCGGGAAGGCGTCCGCCTCGTCCATAGGTCCACCAGGACCCGAACCCAAGGGCGAAGACGACGACGGCGAGCGTGACGCCGGCCCAAGCCCACAGCGGGAGTCCGGCCGCTCGGGCCCTCCACCAGGGGGATCGCTTCTCCTCTTGCTCCTTGCCTTCGGGCCTCTCCTCGGTCTTCATCACGTCCTCACCTTCCCTTCCCCGGCGTGGCCCTCCACCTCGTAGCCGAGCTCGCGGAGGTGGTCTCGGATCTCGCCTTCGGTGACCTTGTCCTCGAGGTAGACCACCTCCACCACGCCCCGCTCGTGGTCCGCCACGGCGGCGCGGACTCCCTCGATCGTCGGGAGCGAGCGGGAGATGTTCTCCGCGCACCCCGGGCAGTGCATGCGCACGCGCAGCCGAAGTACCGCCTCCCGCTCCTCGGCGGTCTCCTCCGGCCTGGCCGGCTCGTGCTCGATGGCCTCCTCCGGTTCCTTCGTCCTTTCAGGGGCATGCCGAAGGAGCCGTCCGGCGAAGGAGTTCGTGAGCACGGCGGTGACGCTCGAGATCATGGCCAACATGGCCCACACCGGGGGCACCAGGCCGCTCACCGCAAGCGGCACGCCGATCCCGTTGAAGCCGAAGGCGAGCATGAGGTTCTGCTTGGTCTTGGCATAGGAGCTCTTGCCGATCTCGTAGGCGTCCATCACGGCCCCGAGGCGGTCGCCCATGATCACGATGTCGGCCGACTCGATGGCGATGTCGGTCCCCGCCCCGATGGCGATGCCCACGTCGGCCTGGGTGAGGGCCGGGGCGTCGTTGATCCCGTCGCCGACCATGGCCACCCGGCGGCCCTTCCGCTGGAGGGACCGGATCCGCTCAGCCTTCTCGTCGGGGAGAACCTGGGCCAGGACCTCGTCGATGCCCACCTCGGCGGCCACGGCCCGGGCTGTGCGCTCGTTGTCCCCGGTGATCATGACCGGGGTGAGGCCGGCCTCCTTCATCCGCCGCACGGCCTCCGCCGCGTCCTCCTTGATGGTGTCGGCGATCCCGATGAGACCAAGGAGCTGGTCGTCGCGGGCTACGGCGATGGACGTCTGGCCCTTCTCCTCGAGGCCCGCGAGATCCTCCAGGCAGCCTTGGGTGTCCACGCCCTGGTCGGACAGGAACCGGAGCTTGCCGACCAGCACCCTGGTCCCCTCGATCCTGGCCTCGACCCCGCGCCCCGGATGGGCCAGGAACTCCTCGGCCGGAGGGATCTCGATCCGTTCCTCCTTGGCCGCCTCTTCCACGGCCCTGGCGAGGGGGTGCTCGCTCGAGGCCTCGGCCACCGCGGCGATGCGGAGCACCTCCCGCTCCCCGCCGCCGTTCAAGGGGACGATGGCCTGCACCCTGGGCTCGCCCCGGGTGATCGTGCCGGTCTTGTCCAGGACGACTAGGGTGAGCTCCTGCATGACCTGGAAGGCCTCACCGGAGCGCATCAGGATCCCTCGCCGGGCGGCCATCCCTCCGCCCCGGATCATGGCGAGGGGCGTGGCCATCCCCAGGGCGCAGGGGTAGCCCATCACCAGCACGGCCAGGGTGGAGAAGGTGGCCCGGAAGAAGTCCGGCCCGTGGCCCCGGAGAACCGGGATCACCACCCAGAGGAGGAAGGCAAGGCCCCCGAAGATCAGCACGCCCGGGACGTAGTACTTGAGGACGACGTCCACGAGCTGGAGGACCCCCGGGCGAAGGGACCTCGCCTCCTCGATGGAGCGGGCCACCTGCTTCAGGAAGGACTCCTCCCCGACCCTGGTGACCCGCACGAGGAGGGTTCCCGTCTGGTTGATGGACCCACCGATCACCTCATCGCCCGCCACCTTCTCCTCGGGGATGGACTCCCCGGTCACGAGGGACTGGTCGACGGCGGAGGCCCCCTCCGCCACTTCCCCGTCCACCGGCATCGACTCGCCGGGGCGCACCCGGACGAGGTCGCCCACCCTCACCTCGTCGATGGGAATCTCAACCTCCGCACCGTTGCGGGCCACGCGCGCCGTGTCCGGCTGGAGGTCGAGGAGCTTCCGGACAGCCTGCGAGGATCGAGTCCGCACGACCAGCGAGGCGTACCCCGACAGGATGTGGTAGGTCGTGATGAACGTCGAGACCGCGAAGAAGTCCCCCGCTGGGAAGGCCGGGTTCACGAACAGCCCCAGGAACCCCCCGGCAAGTCCGCCGAACGCGCCGAACTCGAGCAGGACGTGCTGGTTAAGGATCCCCCGGCGGAGCGAGGGGAAGGCCTGGCGCTTGATGTACCAGCCAGGCCCGAACATCGTGACGAGGGCCAGGGCCATCACGACCCAGGGCATGAGCGGGAAGCGGACGACCTTCAGCCATTTCATGAGCAGCATGAGGACGAAGGTCGTGGCCGAGAAGAAGCCTGCCAGCAGGAGCTTGCTCCGCTCCTCCCGGAGCTCGGCCTCCTCCTCCTCGAAGGTGCGAACCTTGTTCGGGTCCCGCACCGTGTAGCCGATGTCCCGGAGGGCCTGTCTCAGCCTGTCCTGGGTCACCCGCTCCGGGTCGTAGCGGACCAGGCCCTCCTCATGGGCCAGCGACACCCCGACCTGCTCGACACCCGGGATCCGCCCGTAGGCCTTCTTGATCGTGTTCACGCAGAACGAGCAGGACATGCCCCCGATCTTGATGCGGAGGGTGGCCAGATCCCTCCGTTCCCTGCCTTGCGTTTCGGCCTGCGCCACTGTGCTCACCT
>JBQTIP010000264.1:0-1993 GCA_052388025.1 Actinomycetota bacterium | reverse complement strand
GCGGCGTCTGCTCGGCCGGCTTGAGGATCACGGTGCACCCCGCCGCCAGCGCGGGCGCCACCTTCTGCGCGGCCATCATCATCGGGTAGTTCCACGGCGTGATGGCCGCGGCCACGCCCACCGGCTCCTTGATCACAAGGCTCATCGCCTGAGAGCCGACGGGCGGGATCTCCCCGTGGATCTTCGTCGCCCAGCCGCCGTAGTACTCGAACATGAAGGCCACCTCGGCGATGTCCTCGCTTGCTTCCCCGATCGGCTTGCCGCAGTCCAAGGTCTCGAGCTCGGCGAGCCGCTCGAGCTCGCGCCGGACGATCTCGGCCGCCCGCAGGAGGATCCGGCCGCGCTCGCGCTCCGAGGTTCCCGGCCACCAGGTGCCCTCGTCGAACGTCCGACGGGCGGCGTCGACGGCCCGCTCGACGTCGGCCGCCCCCGAGTCCGGAGCCGTCGCGATGATCTCCCCGGTCGCCGGGTTGAAGACGTCGAACCGCGCTCCGCCGGCAGCGTCGACCCACTTTCCATCGATGTAGTTCTGCAGCTCATGCATGAAGGCTCCTCTGGTCGGAGGCCGCCTAGCCTAGTACCGGAGGCACGGGGCCGGCAGTCCAGTCGTCGGTCCACTCCGTCCGACCGGTGTGCGATCATCGGCGCGTGATCTCTCGCTCCTTCGAGCGCTTCGCGGGAGCCCTGGCGATCGCCATCGGTGTGGGCGGCCTCGGATACGCCGTGGCCTTCGTGTTCGCCCTGAGGAGCACCCCACGATCGGCCGACTACGCGAGCGCCCTGTTCCTGCTCCTCGGCGGCGTGCTCGGGACGGCCGTGCTGGTCGCCCTTTACGGGCGGCTGCGGGACACGGATCGGGCCTTCGCCCTCTGGGGACTGCTGTTGGGCCTCGCTGGCGCGGTCGGCTCGGCGGTCCACGGAGGCTACGACCTGGCCAACCTCGTCAACCCACCCAACTTCCTGCCCGGCGGCGCGAACGACGTGGACCCGAGGGGACTGCTCACGTTCGGGTTCAGCGCCCTCGCCATCTCGATCTTCGCGTGGCTGATCGTCCGCGGCAACGCCCTACCCCGACGGCTGGGCTACCTCGGATACGCCTCCGCCGCGCTGCTCGTCGTGATCTATCTCGGGCGACTGATCGTCGTGAACCCGAGGAGCCCGGTGCTCCTCGCCGCGGCGCTCCTCGCCGGGTTCGTGGTGAACCCGGCCTGGTACATCTGGCTCGGACGCGAGCTCATGCGCGGCGGCGGATCCACCGGTGCGGGGAGCGGCTGACGGCTCACCTGCCGACGGGCTCGATCCGAACCAGAGCGGTCACGCGCGACGGGGTGCGCCTGTCCGTCCGCGAATGGTCCGGCGCTGGTCCGTCGCTGCTGCTCCTCCATGGGTTGGCCTCCTCTTCCCACATCTTCGATCTGGTGGCCCCGAGACTGGCCGGACGCTTCAGGCTCGTCGCCTACGACCAGCGGGGACACGGGCTGAGCGGCAAGCCGGACCGCGGGTACGGATTCGAGAGCCTCACCGAGGACGCCGTCGCGGTGATCCGGAGCCTCCGGCTCGGTCGTCCGGTGGTCCTGGGCCACTCCTGGGGGGCGGCGGTTGCGCTCGAGCTCGCGGTGCGGCGGCCTCGCCTCGTCGAGGGGGCCATCCTGCTGGACGGGGGCGTCAGGACGATGCGGTCGCGGAGGGACTGGAAGACCGCGAAGGCGATGCTCGCGCCGCCCGAGCTCGACGGCATCCCCGTGGACGAGTGGCTCGCTCGCCTTCGCGGGTACCTCGAGGGACGGCTCACGCTCACGCCGGCGTTGGAGGAGGCCTTCCGCTCGCTCGTACGGGTCGACCGCGAGGGCCGGATCCACCGGCGCCTCTCCCTCGCCAACCACCTTCGCATCCTCCGGGCACTGTGGGAGCAGGACACGCTGGAGCTGCTCCGCGGCTCACGCGTGCCCACGCTCGTCCTCCTCGCCCGGACCCGGGTCCCGTCCCAGGGCGA
>JBQTIP010000263.1:0-2741 GCA_052388025.1 Actinomycetota bacterium | reverse complement strand
GGCGGCGTCCCCCTGTACCTGCGTTGGTGGGACCAGCGGAAGAGCGTGCGCCAGAACCTCGCGGAGCTGGCCTGCCGGCCGGCGGCGCCCCTGCTCACCGAAGGCCAGCTGGTCCTGGCCACGGAGGGCGAGGCCGGCGACCTGGCACGACAGGTTCTCCACGCGGTCGCGGCCGGCCGTACCAAGCACAACGAGATCGCCGATGCCATCCGCGCCGATCCGACCCGCACGCTGGACCGGCTGGTCGAGCTGCGGCTGATCGAGCGTCTGATCCCGGTGACCGAAGACCCGAGGCGAACCCGGCGCCGCATGTACCGGATCGCCGATAACTTCCTCGCCTTCTGGCTCGGCGTCCTTGCTCCGCACGTGGCCGAGATCGAGCGCGGGCTGGGCACGAGCATCCTCCCCGTGCTCCTCCAGGGCCTCGACGACTTCATGGGGCCCCGCTTCGAGGAGGCCTTCCGGTCGCATCTGCGGCGGCTGGCTGAGGACGGACGGCTCGCGCCCGAGGTCATCGCGATCGGCCCCTTCTGGACCGCCGCGGAGGATCCGGGGGAGATCGACGCGGTCGTGCTGGCCGGACGAGCCCGCGAGGCGATCCTCGCCGGCGAGGCGAAGTGGGCGCGGAACGTGGACGGCCCCGCGGTCGTGCGCGAGCTCGCCCGGAAGACGGCCCGCCTCCCGCGGGTCCGCGACGACGTCCGGTACGCGGTCTGCGCCCGCGAACAGGTCCGGGGAGGCGCCGATCTTGTGGTGACGGCCGAGGACATTTTCGCCCCGTGAGCGATGAAGCTCGCGATGCCGTGGGCCGACGCATGGTGCCGCCTCCGGCATCGGTGAGCGGCTTGCCCCGCGGTCGGCTCCTCCCGAGAATGACCGAGATGTGCCCATCCCTCGGTCTGGGGTGTAACCCCGCCCGAACTCGGCATCCGACTCTGAAGCTCGTTGCTTCCGAGTCGTTCCGAGTTCGCCGCGGAGTAGGAAGCTCATGACCGTCTCCGCACCGGCCGGTTCACACATCGGTCCAGCCAGGTCCACAACGAACTCCGGTCGGCGTTTGCGCAGATCGGGCGGCTGTCGGCGACACGCGTCTGACGGGCGTCGAAACCCGCGCCGATCGATCACACCCGGATGACCTGGACTCCTGGCACGTCGTCGTAGTCCGCTTGACGACCCTGTGGCGAGAGCGTTCGCAGAGATCGATACGGCCGCTCGGCGGAGGCGCAGGCCGCCGAGGGTCGTCGATGCGCTGATCGCAGCAACTGCCGTGGCACACGGCCTGCCGCTCTACTCGCAAGATCGCGACTTCGAGCTCATGCCCGGCGTGGAGTTGGTGTTGGTCTGACGCCCTCGTCCTTCTCCCGCGGGGCGTGGCGCGTGGTACAAGGACGTTATGGGGCGCACCAGCACGATCACGCTCCGGGTGCGTTGGGGCGAGGCAGACGCGCTCGGGATCGTCTTCTACCCGAACATCTTCGGCTGGTTCGACATGGCTAGCCACGAGCTTTTACGCGGTCCGGGCCAGAGCATCGGCTCACTCCTGCACGAGGGCGGCTACTCGGTGCCCATAGTCGAGAGCGGCGCCCGCTTCCTGGCGCCCGCGTTCTACGACGACGAGCTCGTTGTCGCTTCGACCGTCGCGGCCCTGCGCTCCCGCTCCTTCCGCGTCGAGCACCGGATCGATCGCGGAGATCAGCCGATCGCGACGGGGTTCGAGGTCCGCGTGGTGGCCCGCCGCCATCCAGGGAGTCCCGGGCAGCTGGAGACGACCTCCATCCCGGAGGGCCTGCGCTCCTGGCTTGCCGGCGAGTAGGGCGCCCGGGACCCTGCGCTTCTATCGCGACGCACTATGGGTTGTCCGCGCTTCGGTTCGCGTCGTAGGTATCACGGGGGGTTGCGAGAGATGCATCCTGGCTCCCGTGTATGGTTGCTGCGGCATCGGTGCGAGATCTCGCTGAGGGAGGGCGGTCGGATGGTGATCGGATCGAGGTGGGCCCGGCGACTCGCCGTCGCCGCTGTGATCCCCGTGCTGCTTGCAAGCTGTGGCGGGGGGGGCGGGGGCGGCCCGGCGGTAAGCGCTGAGGCGTACGCCTCGGGCTTCTGCGGGCTGCTCGCGGACTGGATCGGCGCGATCGCGGACCGATCCACGGAGCTCTCGGGGAGCATCGCCACCGTCGCCTCCCCGACCGATGGGCAGGAGCTGCTGGCTGCATACGTGGACGGGCTGATCGCGGATACTGAGGAGCTCCTGACGGGTACGGAGCAGCTGGGGGTCCCCGACGTCGACGGCGGCGAGGCCATCGCGGAGACGCTGATCGCCGCATTCGAGGACGCGAAGGCGGTTCTGGAGGACGCTCGGGCGGAGGTAGACGGCCTTCCGACCGACGACCCGGCTGCGTTCGCGGAGGCCACCGGTGTCCTCGGGACCTCGATCCAGACCTCCCTCGGCGGAATCGGGACGAGCTTGGGCTTGAGCAACGTCGGCTCGCCGGAGCTGGACGCCGCGTTCGCTGAGGATCCAGCCTGCACGGGGATCGGCTTCTAGGAAACCCCCTCGGGCGCGGGTGTCAGTCGGCCGACCGGGCGGCGTCGGCAAAGACCGGGAGCGCTCGCTCGACCATGTCGTCGTTCGCCGTGAGCGAGATGCGGAAGTAGCCGGGCATCTCGACGAGCGTCCCCGGCAGGACGTAAACGCGGTCGCGCGCCAACCACTCGGTGAACGCGATGTCGTCCTCGATCGG
>JBQTIP010000262.1:0-13213 GCA_052388025.1 Actinomycetota bacterium | reverse complement strand
CCGCAGACCGAGAGGCGTTCGGTGACCGAGAGCAGATGGGGGGAGGTGAAGAGCCCGGCCGGAAGGCCGTGCGCGCAGGCAAGCGCGCCGACGATCCTCACCGTGGTCGTCTTCCCGTTCGTCCCCGTGACGTGGATCGTCGGGTAGGTGAGCTGGGGGTCGTCCAGCAGCTCCGCCAGCGCGGTGATGCGGGAGAGGTCGGGGACCATCCGCTCCGGCTGGCGCGCGTCCAGCTCGGCCAAAGCCTCCTCGAAGCGCACGGCGTTACCCGAGCTCGGCGAGCTGCCGGCGCAGTTCCTCGGTCTCGGTCAGCAGGCGGCCGGCCTTCCTGCGCTCGGCCTCCACGACTTCCGGCGCGGCCTTCGACGTGAAGCCCTCGTTCGCCAGCTTGGCCTCGGAGCGCTTCGCCAGGCCGTCGGTCTCGGTGAGCTGCCGGCGAAGGCGATCACGCTCCGCGTCGAGGTCGAGGAGCCCTCCGAGCGGGATGGATACGGACCCGCGGCTCAAGCTCAGCCGGGCCACCGCACCTCCGGCGGGATCCGCGTCGAACCGGAGCGAGGCGATGCCCGCCAGGCGCTCGATCCGCTCGGAGAGATCCCGAACGGCCGCTCGTTCCGCATCGTGCACGGCCACGACGGCCTCCAGCCGGACGTTCGGAGCGACTTGGTGGTTGCTCCGGAAGCTGCGGACGGTCGTCACCAGCTCCTGGACGAGGCCGAACGACGACTCGGCATCTGGGTCGGCGTGCTCGGGGTGCGCTTCGGGCCAGGGGGCGATCACGATCGACTCCCCGGCGTCGAAGCGCTGCCAGATCTCCTCCGTCACGAACGGCATGATCGGGTGCAGCAGCCGGAGCGTGCGCTCGAGCACCCAGGCCAGCACGTCGGCGGCGTCCTTCCGCTCCTCGGGCGCGCCCTCGTACAGGCGGCCCTTCTCCATCTCCAGTGCCCAGTCGCAGAGCTCGGACCACAGGAACCGGTGCAGGGCCTTCGCGGCGTCGGCGAACGCGTCCGCGTCGAGCGCCGCGTCCAGCTCAGCGAGGCATGTCTCGTGCCGCGAGAGGAGCCATCGTTCGGGGATCGTCCACCGCTCCGACGGGGGAAGCTCTGGCGCGCCGCCCGCGTATGCACGAAAGATGAGGCGAGCCGCGTTCCAGATCTTGTTCGCGAAGTGCTGCCCGGCCTCGATGGCGTCCTCTGACAGCGGGAGGTTCTGCTGCTCGGGCAACGCCATCCGGGCGAGCTCGAAGCGAAGCGCGTCGGCCCCATACCTCTCGATCATGTCGAGCGGGTCGATGACGTTGCCGAGCGACTTGCTCATCTTGCGGCGGTGCGCGTCGCGGACCAGGCCGTGGATCACCACCTGCCGGAACGGGACATCGCCGGCGAGGTACAGGCCGGACATGATCATCCGGGCGACCCAGAGATAGAGGATCTCGTACCCCGTGACCAGCACGGACGTGGGGAAGAACGTCGCCAGGTCGTCGGTCTCGTCCGGCCAGCCGAGCGTCGAGAACGGCCAGAGCTGCGACGAGAACCAGGTGTCGAGGACGTCGGGGTCTTGCTCGATGTCGGTCCGCCCGCAGTCGCGGCACTCCGACGGATCCTCGACCGCCGCGAACTCGTGGCCGTCCGGGCAATACCACACCGGGATCCGGTGCCCCCACCAGAGCTGGCGCGAGATGTTCCAGTCGCGGAGGTTGTCGAGCCACGTCACGTAGGGCTTCAGCCAGCGCTCGGGCGTGAACCGCACGCGCCCGTCGAGCGCCGCCTGCTTCGCCGGACCCTTGAGCCGCTCGACCGCGACGAACCACTGCTTGCCCGAGACCCACGGCTCGATCTCGGAATGGCACCGGTAGCAGTGGCCGACCGCGTGCACGTAGGGCCGCTCCTCCTTCACGACTAGGCCGAGCTCGCGAAGGCGCTCTCCAACCCGCTTCCTCGCCTCGTACCGATCGAGGCCCCGGAACTCGGGCGGAACGGCTTCCGACATCGAGGCGTCGGCGTTCAGCACGTTCACGAGCGGAAGGCCGTTCCGCTCCGCGATCTCGAAGTCGCTCGGATCGTGCGCCGGCGTGACCTTGACCGCGCCGCTTCCGAACTCGGCCTCTACGGCGGCGTCCGCCACGATCGGCAGCTCGCGGCCGTCAAAGGGGTGGCGAACCGTTCTGCCCACGAGGTCCCGGTACCGCGGGTCCTCCGGATGGACGGCGATTCCCGTATCGCCCAGCATCGTCTCGACCCGCGTCGTAGCCACCTCTAAGTGCCCGGAGCCGTCCGAGAGCGAGTAGCGGAACGTGACCAGCTCGCCGTCCACGTCCTCGTGCTCGACCTCGGAATCGGAGAGCGCGGTCTGGTCGGTCGGGCACCAGTTGACGAGCCGCTCGCCCCGGTAGATCAGGCCGTCCTCGTACATCCGAACGAACGCGAGCCGGACCGCGTATGACAGGCCCTCGTCCATGGTGAAGCGCAACCGGTCCCAATCGCAGGAGTTGCCGAGGGCCTTCATCTGCTCGACGATGCGGCCGCCGTATTGCGCCTTCCACGCCCAGACACGCTCGACGAACTTCTCCCGGCCGAGCTCGTGACGCTCCACGCCCTGCTTCCGGAGCTCGCGTTCGACAACGACCTGGGTGGCGATGCCGGCGTGGTCTGTGCCCGGCAGCCAGAGCGCCTCGAACCCCTGCATGCGCGCCCGGCGAGTCAGGATGTCCTGAAGCATCTGTTGGAAGGCGTGGCCCACGTGCAGCGATCCCGTGACGTTCGGAGGCGGCAGCACGATGCAGAAAGGGGCGCGCCCGCTCGACACGTTCGCGTGGAAGTAGCCGCGCTCGACCCACTCGCCGTACCAGCGGCCCTCGGTCGCGGCCGGGTCGTACTGGGGCGGGATGTCCGCCCCCACGAGGGCTTCCTCAGCCATGCGCCCGAGTCTACGAGATGGGTAGGGGCGGATCGGCCCGTTGCGGTGGCTACACTCCTTGAGTCGTGAACACGTGTCCGAGCTGCGGGGCCGAGAACCGAGAGGATGCCCGTTTCTGCGCCTCCTGCGGCGCCTCCCTCGTTCCCGCGTGCTCGCAGTGCGGTGCCGAGCTTCCGGAGACGGCGAGGTTCTGCCAGTCCTGCGGCGCTCGCGCCCCGGAGAGAGGGCCGGCACCGGCCGGGCAGGAGCGGCGGCTCGTCACGGTCCTGTTCGCCGATGTCACGGGATCGACCGGTCTCGGAGAGCGGCTCGATCCGGAGCGACTGCAGGAGGTCATGGGCTCCTACTTCTCGGCGATGCGCGAGGAGATCGAGGCCGAGGGCGGGACCGTGGAGAAGTTCATCGGCGACGCCGTGATGGCGGCGTTCGGGGTCCCGGCGGCGCACGAGGACGATCCCCCCCGCGCCTTGCGCGCCGCGCTTCGGATGCTGAGGAGGCTGGACGAGGTGAACGCCGGCCTGCGGCCGTCGCACTCCGTCACGTTGCAGATCCGGATCGGCGTCAACACCGGCGAGGTGCTCGCGGCCACCGCGGCGAAGCCGGGCGAGGCGATGGTGACTGGAGACGCCGTGAACGTGGCGGCCCGGCTGCAGCAGGCTGCCGAACCGGGCCAGATCGTCACGTCCGAGCGGACGGCGAGAGCCGCCCGAGGGTTCCGGTACAGGGACCTCGGCCCGCTCGAGCTCAAGGGGAAGGCGGAGCCGGTGGCGGCGCTCGTCCTGCTGGAGGAGCGGCCGGGGCCGGAGCGCGGCGTTCCCGGGCTGCGCGCCCCGATGATCGGCCGCGATCGCGAGGTCGCTCTCCTGCAGACGATCTACGAGCGGGCGGCCTCGGAGGGCCGGCCCGACCTCGTGACGATCTACGGCGACGCGGGCGTGGGGAAGAGTCGGCTCACTTCCGAGTTCCTCGCATTGACAGAGCGGAGTCATCCACAGCCGGTCGTCGTGCGGGGACGGTGCCTGCCCTACGGCGAGGGCGTCACGTACTGGCCGATGGCGGAGATCCTCAAGGGGCACGCGGGAGTCCTCGACACCGATCCGCCCGACGTCGCGCTCGACAAGATCCGTTCCGCGGGGGCCGAGCTCCTGACCGTCGAGATGGCGCCGGACCCGGCGCGCGCGACCGCGGCCCTCGCCTTCACGGTCGGCGTGGAGGATCCGGCGTTCGTGTTCCGTGAGCTCGAGCCCAGGCAGGTCCGGAGCGAGACGCACGCGGCCTGGCGATCGTTCTTCTCCGCGCTCGCATCCCGGGGGCCGGTGATCGCGGTGATCGAGGACCTCCACTGGGCCGATCCGGCGCTCCTCGACCTCCTCGAGGAGCTCGCGGAGCGGGCGCAGGGCGGTGTCCTCTTCGTGTGTTCCGCACGCCCGGAGCTGACCGGACGGCGCCCGGACTGGGGCGGGGGCCGGCGGAACTTCTCGAGCATCTCGCTCGACCCGCTCGCCCCCGAGGAGGCCGACCGGCTGGTGAGCCTGCTGCTCTCCGTGGAGGAGCTTCCGGAAACGGTCCACCGGCGCATCCTCGAGCGGGCGGAGGGCAACCCGTTCTTCCTCGAAGAGATCGTCCGGCACCTCATCGACGAGGGCAGGATCGTTCGCGCCGGCGACCGATGGCAGGCCACCTCGGACATCGGGGACGTAGTCATCCCCGACACGGTCCAGGCCGTGCTGGCGGCGCGGATCGACCTTCTCGCGCCCGCGGAGAAGCGCACGCTGCAGAGCGCGGCTGTGGTGGGCCGGGTGTTCTGGCCGGGTCCGGTCGGGCGGCTGCTGAACGGCGAGCGCGGCGAGCTTGACGACGTCCTCGGCCGCCTCGAGGACCGGGAGCTGGTGCTGGAGCGCCTCGGCTCGGCCCTGGCCGGGGAGCGCGAGTTCATGTTCAAGCACATCCTCACCCGCGACGTCGCCTATGAAAGCCTCCCTCGTCGCGACCGCGGTCGCGCGCACGCGGCCGTCGCGGAGTGGATCGAGGCGACCGCCGGCGAGCGCAGAGGAGAGTTCGCCGAGCTGCTCGCCTATCACTACGAGGAGGCCCACCGGGGCGAGCGCGAAGGTGCTCGCGGCGATGCCGGACTGACCGAGGAGCTCCGGGAGAAGGCCTTTCGGGCCCTCCTGTTGGCCTCGGAGGACGCACGTCGCCGCTTCGCCGTCCAGAAGGCCGCGGCCCTCGCCGAGCGCGCTCTCTCCCTTGCCGAGGACCCTGTTCGGCGGGCGGTGGCGCTCGAGCAGGTCGGGATGATCGCGTTGAACGACTACCGAGGAGACCTCGCCTGGGTGTCGTTCCGCGAAGCGGCCGACCTCCGCGAGCGTCACGCGCCGGACGATCGACTCGCGATCGCCCGGGTCTGCGCGCGGGCGGTCGAGGCCCCCACGCGATGGCCCGGCTCGATGTCCGAGCCGCCCGGGGAGGAGGAGGTCCGCCCCTACGTCGAGCTCGGGTTCGCCAACGTCGGGGACGCGGATGGCGAGGAGCACGTGCGGCTGCTCACTGCCCGCGCGTTCGGACCGTTCGCCTTCGCAACCCGGCGCGAGGTCTCGGCGGAGGAATTCGACGCCGCACGGGCGGACGGGGAACGGGCGGCGGAGATGGCGCTCCGGCTTGGCCGGCCCGAGCTCGCCTCCGCCGCGCTGGATGGAGCAAGCTCCGCGAACATCACGCAAGGGCTCTACGGCCCGGACGTCCCGCTCCTCGAACGGCGCCTGGAGCTCGCGCGAGAGCTCGAGGACCCGTGGGAGCTGGGAGACATCTACGCGATGGGTTCCTGGGGCTGGGCCCTCATCGGCGACTACCCCCGAGCGCTCGACCTGGGGGATGAGTACGCGTTCCGCACGCCGCCAGATGCCGAGGGTTTTCGCCTCCACTGTCTCTCCTGGGTGGCCTTCGCCGAGTTCCACATGGGCAACTGGGACCGAATCGTTCGGGAGGTATTCCCGCTGGTCGAGTCCATCCTCGGAGACCGGAAGGATCGACCTCCCTACTTCGTCGCCAACGCCTTCGGGGCCGCGGCGTTCGTCCTCGACGCGAGGCGGGAGGCGGCGGCCGCGAGCCGGCTCGCGCTGATCGAGCGGCAAGCGGCCGAGGGCGAGGCACCGAGCATCGGGCGCATGCTCCGAAGCTGGCTGGCCTGGATCCGCGGTCGTCAGGGGCGCCTCGAGGAGGCCCGCGACCGGATCGAGCAGGTCGCGGCCATCCCGTCAGACACCCCCCGGCCGTTCGTCGATCAGGTCCGGGCGTCGATACTGGGAGACGCGGGGCTCTGGACCGAGGTACCCCGGTTCCTGGCGGACACTCGGGTGTACGCTTCGAAGGCCGGGCTCATGGCACTGCCCGTCCACCTCGACCGGCTCGAAGGGCGAGCGGCCCTGGCCGCCGGCGACCCGGAGGCCGCGATCCGGCTGCTCGCCGAGGCGAGCGCCGGGTTCGAGAGGCTCCAGGCCCGCTGGGAGAAGGCGTGCACCGACCTGTCGCTCGCCGAGGCGCTCGTGGCCGCCGGGCGGCCCGAGGAGGCGAAGGCACGCCTCGAGCCCGCTGCCGCGGTCTTCGACGAGCTTCGATCTCTTCGGGAGATGGAGCGGGCGAGGAAGCTGGCGACCGATCTAGTCTGAGCCAGACTAGATCTCTAGTCTGAACAAGACTAGTTACGCGCTGCGCTCCTTGCGGACCCGCGGGGCCGGCACGGGACGGGGCACGAGCGTAGGGTTCACGCCCGACATCACGACGTCGCGGTCGACCATGCACTTCGTTACGTCTTGGCGCGACGGCAGCTCGTACATGACGCCGAGCAGCACCTCCTCCATGATCGCGCGGAGGCCGCGGGCTCCGGTGCCCCGAAGTATCGCCTGGTCGGCGATGGCTACGAGCGCGTCGTCGGAGAACTCCAACTCCACCTCGTCGAACTCGAAGAACTTGCAGTACTGCTTCACGAGCGCGTTCTTCGGCTTGGTGAGGATGTCGACGAGCGCCTGCTTGTCGAGGTTGTGCACGTTGGTTAGAACCGGCACGCGGCCGACGAACTCGGGGATCAGCCCATACTTGAGGAGGTCCTCCGGCAACACCCGCCCGAGGATCTCGCCGAGGTCCTTCTCCTCGACGCGGCGGACGTCGGCTCCGAAGCCGACGCCCCGGCTGCCCACGCGGCTCTCGATGATCTTCTCCAGCCCGGCGAACGCGCCGCCGCAAATGAACAGGATGTTCGTCGTGTCGATCTGGATGAACTCCTGGTGCGGGTGTTTACGGCCGCCCTGCGGCGGAACCGACGCCGTGGTTCCCTCGAGGATCTTGAGGAGCGCCTGCTGCACGCCCTCGCCCGAGACGTCCCGGGTGATCGACGGGTTCTCGGACTTGCGTGCGATCTTGTCAACCTCGTCGATGTAGATGATCCCGGTCTCGGCCTTCTTGACGTCGTAGTCGGCCGCCTGGATGAGCTTGAGCAGGATGTTCTCGACGTCCTCGCCGACATAGCCCGCCTCGGTCAAGGCAGTGGCGTCGGCGATGGCGAACGGGACGTTCAGCATCCGCGCGAGGGTCTGCGCGAGGAGGGTCTTACCGCAGCCGGTCGGGCCGAGGATCATGATGTTCGACTTCTGGAGCTCGACCTCGGCGTCCTTCGCCCCGACCTGTATCCGCTTGTAGTGGTTGTAGACGGCGACCGAGAGCACCTTCTTCGCCTGGTCCTGGCCGATCACGTAGTCGTCGAGGAACGAGTAGATCTCTTGCGGCTTGGGGAGCTCCTCCAGCTTCAGCTCGGAGGTCTCGGACAGCTCCTCCTCGATGATCTCGTTGCACAGGTCGATGCACTCGTCGCAGATGTACACGCCGGGGCCGGCGATGAGCTTCTTGACCTGTTTCTGGCTCTTGCCGCAGAAGGAGCACTTCAGCAGGTCCGAGTCACCGAACTTGGCCATGCCCCCCGTACCTTTCGAACCGAACGGCCGGGCTCACCACCCGGCCTGTCACTCCTATCTTACGAGCCGCCGGCGGCCGCTGCTGCAAGTTCCGGTGCGATTCCTCGGGTGCTGATGATCTCGTCGATGGCCCCGTACTCGAGCGCCTGCTCCGCCGTGAGGATGAAGTCGCGGTCGGTGTCCTTCGCGACCTTCTCGAGGGGCTGCCCTGTGTGCTTGGCGATGATCTCGTTCATCTGCTCGCGGTTGCGGATCATCTCCTTCGCCTGGATCTCGATGTCGACCGCCTGACCCTCCGCGCCGCCGTGCGGCTGGTGCAGGAGGATCCGCGCGTGCGGGAGCGCGTACCGCTTGCCCTTCGCGCCGGCGAGCGAGAGCACCGCCGCTGCCGAGGCCGCCTGTCCCATCACGATGGTCGAGACGTCGGGCTTGATGTATTGCATGGTGTCGTAGATGGCGAAGAGCGTCGTCATCATGCCGCCGGGCGAGTTGACGTACAGGTTGATGTCCTTGTCCGGCTCCTCGCTCTCGAGGTGGAGGAGTTGCGCCATGATCAGGTTGCCCACGTTGTCGTCGATGGGCGTGCCCAGGAACACGATTCGCTCCTTCAGCAGGCGCGAGTAGATGTCGAACGAGCGCTCGCCACGGGCGGTCTGCTCGACGACGACGGGAACCAGGTAATCGCCCATCTCGTTCATGCTTGTTCCTCCGGTCGGCTCTGTTCGGGAGGCTCAGAGATGTCCTCGGCCTGCTCCTCGTCCTCCTTGAGAGCCTCGCCTTTCGATGCGATCTCAGCGTGCTCGACGAGGAGGTCGAGGGCCTTCGACCTGATGATATCACCGGCCACCGATACGATCTGACCTGACGAGTCGAGCGTCTTCGCGACCTCCTTCGGGTCGCGTCCGAACGCGGCCGCGAGCGCGGAGATCTCGGCGCCGAGCTCCTCCGCGGTCACTTCCAGCCCCTCCCGGCGCGCCACCGCCTCGAGCACCAGGTCGGCCTTGATGGCGCGGATCGCGTGGGCTCGGGCGTCGCTCCTGAACCTCAGCTCGTCCCAGCCCTGCGCCTTCAGCGCATCGTCCAGCGAGACGCCTGCGCGCTCCGCTCGATCCCTCGACGAGCGCACGCGATGCTCCGTCTCCTCGTCCACGAGCGTATCGGGCAGGTCGACGTCGACGCGCTGCACCAGCGCCTGAAGCACCCGGTCCCGGATCGCCGCGTCGGCCTCGACCGACTTCGACGCGCCGAGCTTCTCCCGCAGGTCCTCGCGCAGCTCCGCCAGCGTGTCGAACTCGGAGGCGGTCTTCGCGAACTCGTCGTCGGCCTCGGGGAGCCGCTTGCCCTTGACCTCCTTCACGAGGACCTGGAACGAGACCTCCTTTCCGGCCCGCTCGCCGAATGTCTCGGGAAGCGTCGCGTTGAACTTCAAGATCTCGCCCGCGCGCTTGCCCTCGAGCTCGGTGTCGAGCTTCTCGACGAACTCGCCGGAGCCCACCTCGTAGAGGTAGTCGGGTCGCGTGGCTTCGGGCACCTCCTCATCGTGGACGGTTGCCCTGAAGTCGGCTACGACGTAGTCGCCCTTGCGCGCCGGATGCCCGACGGCTTCGAGCTCCGCGAACCGATCACGGAGCCGATCCACGAGCTCATCGATCTCCTTGTCGGAAACGTCGGTCGACGGGCGTTCCACCCGGATCCCCTTGTAGTCCTCGAGCTCTAGGCGGGGCCGGACCTCCATCGTCGCCGTGAACACGAGCGGTTTGCCCTCCTCCACCTGCTCGAGCGAGATGTCGGGGTCGGTGATCGGCGCGAGCTCGTGCTCTCTCACGGCGTCGCGGTAGTAGTTGGGAACCGCGTCACCGAGGAACTCCTCGAGCACGGCCTCGCGCCCGATCTGGGCGTCAATGACCTTGCGGGGGACCCTGCCCTTGCGGAAACCGGGGATCCTGACCTGCTGGGCGATCTTCCGGTACGCCCGGTCGAGGTCCTTGTCGAACTCCTCGGTCGGTACCTCGACCGTGAGCCTGACCTTGTGCTTGTCGGTCTCCTCGACGGTCGTCTGCATCAGGCCACGGAGGGTATCGGAAACGCGCGCGGTCCGACCCATGACGGTCGTGTAAGGTGCCCGCGTGCTGAGCGAGGAGCTTGCGTTCGCGGGCGAAGTCGCCGACCGGGCCGCGGGAATCGCCGTGTCGTTCTTCGGAAGCGAGCTGGACGTGCGGCAGAAGGCCGACCTCTCCCCCGTCACCGAGGCCGATATCGCGATCGAGGCGATGTTTCGAGAGGCCGTCGCCGAGCGCTTCCCAGGCGACGCGGTGTTGGGCGAGGAGGGTGGCCTCCAGGGCGAGGGGCGGGACGGCCGCTGCTGGGTCATCGACCCGATCGACGGAACGAAGAACTTCGCCGACGGCGTGCAGCTGTGGGCCACCTTGATCGCGCTTTCGATCGACGAACGGCCGATGCTGGGCCTGGTCGGCGCCCCGGCGATGGGCGAGCGATACGAGGCCGTCCGCGGCGGCGGCGCGAGGCTGAACGGCCGGCCGATCAACGTCTCGCGAGCCGACCGGGTCTCGGGCGCGTTCGTCGTCTACTCGAGCCTCGACTACTGGCTCTCGGGACCTCTGACGGAGCCGTTCGGGGAGCTAGTCGCGGAGGCCCGCCGAACCCGTGGCTTCGGCGACTTCTGGGGACACATGCTGGTCGCCCGCGGAACGGCCGACGTGATGATCGAAGAGGAGTTGTGCACCTGGGATTGGGCGGCCCCGAACGTGATCGTCGAGGAGGCGGGCGGGCGGATGAGCCAGATGGACGGCTCGGCCCTCGCGCACGGCGGCAGCGTGCTCACCACCAACGGCGTGCTGCACGACGATCTGGTCGCGCGCTTCCGCGTCTAGGCGGGCGGCTCGCCCAAGCGCCCGCCCACGTAGCGAATCGAAGCGGCGGAGGGGCGGGAACCGGAGTTCCCGCCCCCCTCCGCCCTCATCCGGTCAGCCGGAGGTAATGAAATAGATGTCCTCCTCGACCGTCCCGTTCAGACCGCGGGTGTCGGCCCACACGACGTGGACCTTCTGCCCTGAGGTCGCGACCCACATGTAGTCGCCGAGGAACCCGGCCTGGATCGGGTTCGTGACCGTGGTCAGGTTCGGCATCGACGCCGTGGTGAGCCTCTTGAAGGTGACCCCCGGCGACCCGCTCGCCGCGTTGGTCACCCTCGCCAGCGTGATGTCGTTGCAGCCGGAGAACTCGCAGCCCCCGTACTGGCGGTCGTAGTACGCGACGAAGAGCTTCTTGCCGTCAGTGGTCACCGCGCTCCAGGGCTGCCACTGGGCCGATCCGGCCGGGGTCAGCTGGAACGCGTCGCTCCACGTCGCCCCGGCATCCGTCGAGAACGAGTAGAAGACGTCGTTGTCGCACGGAGGAGCGGACGTCGCGAAGTCCAGCGTGTCGCACGGCGGCACGAAGCCGTTGCGGAAGTCGGACCAGACCGCGTACAGCGTGCCGGTGACGTCGATGGAGATCGACATCGAGGTGAACTCGGGAACCCGGTAGCCGTTCGGAGGCAGGCACTGCCGGAAGACCGGGCAGCCGGCGACGTTCGCGGCGAACGCGATCGGGTGCAGGCCGATCAGGTCGTTGATCTTGACCGGCGCGGTCCAGCTCGCAGGGACGGAGCAGTCGGCCGCCGCGGGGCACGACACGAACAGCACCTGGTTCTCCCCGAAGAACGGCGTGTTGCCGTTGCCGTACACGACGTAGATCCTGCCGTCGGGGCCCACGATCGGGTGCGAGCCTTGATCCTGGTCGCAGGCGTTCGGGTCGGCCGACCCGCTGAAGTCGGTGCAGAAGGCCGCGCTCGATCCGCTGATCTCGATCCCTGCCGACCATGTGGCCCCGCCGTCGGTGGACTGGCTGAAGAAGATCGGGCTGTTGACCTCAACACCGAACGCCGTAACCGCGAACCTCGTCCAAGTAGCGTAGACGTTGTTCACCTTCGGGCTGCCGAGGTTGGCGTCCGCAACGATGAACTCCTTGTCGTGGAAGACGTTCGGGTCGTTGTCGCTGGCGACGACACCGAGCGGGACGTCCCGGAACTCCTGGAACGAGAGCGTGGAGTCGGGGGCGTGATAGAAGGCGCCACCGATCCCCGCGTTCGACTTGGCCACCAGGAGCGCACTCGCCGGCGAGCCGATGTCGAACAGGATGCCGGCGACGTACGCGTTGCCTTCGGCATCGAACGTCGCCGTCGGGTCGCTGCACGCGTCGAACGTGTGCCCATCACCACCGACGAACTGCCAGAAGGGCGGAATCTGGTCGCCCCAGGTCCTCCCCCCATCCAACGACCAGTCGTAGCCGCAGTGGTTGAATCCGACGCGGCTGTCGTTCTGTCCGGCGATGAGGTTGTTCGGGTTCGTCGGGTTCACCGCGACGACTTCCTCGGCTTGCCGGCGAAGCGAGCAGTCCTGGTTCACCCGGGTGTTGCGGGTGGTGCCGCTCACGAAGGTGTTCTTGCATCCCTGCGTGCCGGTCGTCGACGGAAGCAGGGCCCCCTGCCCGGAGGCGGCATCGGCGCGCCGGTCGAGCTCGCCCGAAGCCTGAAGCAGCGTATAGACGACGCCGGCCGACAGCGGCATCTGATATTTGGCCGGGCGAGCCCTCCCTTGTTCGAACTTGAGCGCCCGCGCGAGGATCTTGTTACCGATCGGCCCCGACTTCGCGGTCGTCGCCTGAGGTACGAGGAAAGCCGATGCGATCACGGCCATCGATGCCGTCATCGCCAGCCATATTCGGATCTTCTTGCTCATGGATCCCCCTCTCCAGTGACTTTCAAGGTCGCTTTCAGGGCCGAAACCGAGGCCATGAGCGGGCGACCCAGCTCGAACCCTCCCTTCCCGAGGCTCAACCCTTGTTCTTACCCCCGAATTCTCTCCTGCCAATCAGCCATCCGGACCAACTTTTCTGCGCTCGGGTCGGTTGTCGGCCGTAGGGCTCCCGCTCTAGGTGCGGAGGCCGCCGGCCGTCGACGCCCGGCTAGAATCGGCTCGATGGAGACGCCGCACACGCCCGGCCGGGTTCGACGGATGGGCCGGGTCACGGAGCCGACCGAGGAAGGGCTCCTCACCTACGACGCGTACCTGAAGGTCCCGGAGCTTCTCTCGCTCCAGCAGCTGCTCTCGGATCCCGCGGCGCACGACGAGCTGCTCTTCATCGTCGTCCACCAGGCCTACGAGCTCTGGTTCAAGGGGCTGATCTTCGAGCTGGAGTCGATCCGCGACCGGATGATCGCCGGCGATCCCGAGCGGGCGCGCCACTACCTCACGCGGGTCCACGCGATC
>JBQTIP010000261.1:0-5261 GCA_052388025.1 Actinomycetota bacterium | reverse complement strand
GGGCGGGCGGGCTTGTTCGGGGCGTCCTTCTCCCCCAGTTGCTCGCGCAGGGCATCTAGGAACGCCTTCGCGTCGGCAAGGATCTGCGTCTGCTCAGGGGTCATGTCCTCCTCCTCGTAGGCGGCTTGAACGGCCGCCATGTAGTCCTCCCACGGCCAGTGCGGCCCCGGGTCGGTATGAGTGGATGTGCCGCCGAAGCGCGCGTCCTCGACGTGGCCGATGATGAACTCGCGAGACGGCGCGCGGCCGATGAACCGGCAGAAGGCCGCGGCGATCTTGGCCGAGGTTGCGAGCTGGCTGGGGAAGTGCGCCCACGGCGTCTTCGCGCTCTCCCCGGCGTGCTCAATCCCGACGGAGATGGAGTTGATGCCGGCGTCGTGCGCGCCCTCCTCGTGGAAGCCCAGATGACGCCAGGCGGTCCCGTCGTTGCCGACCGTCCAGTGCCAGGTTACCGCCACGCCGCGTGAAGCGCGCGCCCGGCAGAGCTCGGCGGGCTGGTGGCCGGCGGTCGGCCAGATGCCTTCGGTCACGTGGATGACGAGCACTCGAGGCCGGATCAGCCCGTAGGGCCGAACGGGGAAGTCGCGGTACGGCGGTAGGTACTCGGCCCAGTTTGCGGACATGGCAGCTCCTCCTATACGGTGCCCCCCCTACACGGGCGGCTTGATCCCGGGAGGCCCCTTGCCGGCTTGGCCAATCGTGTATTGCGTGATCGCGAGATCGGACACGGTGAGCTGCGAGGCCGCTGCCGATCCTCCCGACTGGAGTGTCTGGATCGTGTCCTCCAGGATCTGCTCGGCCACGCGGATGGATTCCCGATCCTGCGCGATCAGGTCATCCGGCAAGGTCCAAGCCTCCATGATCGCCGGGCCCGATTCACCGCCGCACCAGATCTCGGTCGAAGGACGGATAGTCGCGGTGCCGGGGTCGTAGCTGTTGGGCGAGAAGATCCAGCGGAATGTCTGCGAGGTCGGAGCGAGCCCCTCGAGGACGATCGCATGAGAGCATCGCTCGCGGATGCCGGTCGGGGGAACGACGAAGGCCTCGGTGCCGAGATGGGGGCGGACCACGGTCGCCGATCCCACCCGCAGTCCCCACGCGGCCGTGAGATTCTTCCCGTTCGCGCCGGCCGCCTTGGCTACGGCCACCGCGGATAGGAGGATGAACAACCGCCCGTTCCCCGGCGGTGTCACCGTGAGCGCAAGATTGGTGGCGTCGACATCGTTCCAAAGGGTCTGCCCGGCGGCCGGCGTGGGAGCGGACCAGCTGATCGTGGTAAGGCTGACGGGATCGTAGTAGACGGCGGCGATTCTCCCGGTGGGCGCCGGGGATGCCCCGCCGGAGGCTGCGGGGACGCCACCGATGATCCGGCAGTACTGCCCGTTCGCTCCCACAGCCACACGCGCGAGGGCATTTGGTCCCGTCGCTCGGATGAGATCCTCGGCCGCCGTGATCTTCGCGGGCTCGGTCTCGAGCAGGTTGTCCCGGACGTAGGTATTGAGCGTCGCCCCCGAGACGAGCTCGCCCACCGCGAAAGCCTTCGGCATCGTCCAGGCCATCAGAGGGCCCAGACTTCCATGAGGGCCTGGGACCCCGACTGCGTCCCCGCCACCGCGTTGGTCCGAAGCGCGCCCGTCGTGGTCGAGACCGACACCTTGTGCCCCCAGGTGAGCGTCTTCGAACCGGTAAGTCCCGAGAGGACCGTGCGGTAGATGCGCCCCATGCGCCCGCTTGGGGCGGTGCAGATTTCCTGCTCCGTCCCCGCCATGCCGACGCCGGCGTCGCGGAGGTTCCAGTAGTAGGTACCGTTGCCCGTCCCGGTCGCCTCCGCAAGCCCCTGCAGGCACACGAGCACGAGGCCCGAGGCCGGCGCCGTGAACGTGACGGCCAGAGCCGCATCGACGTTGACGAACGTGGTCGAGGTGGTGGGCCTGTCGGCCGCCGGCCCGTAGGAGGCACGCGCGAGCGCCGCGGGCGTCGCATCCACCCATGCCCAGATACCCGCCGCGACCTGCAGAAACTGCCCCCCCTTGCCGATGCCGAGGCGTTTCAGCGCGTTCGCCCCCGCACCGATGGCGAGATCGCCCGCCGCCGCGATCTTGGCGGGCGCCGTCTCACGGAGATTGTCCCGTAGGTGTGCTGTCAAGATGGCGGCCGTCGTCTGCTCGCCTTCCAGCCAGGTGCGGGGCGCGGTCCAGGCCATCAGGCGGCCGCCTCCGAGACCGTCATCACGAGCGGGCCATAGGGTCCGCCGTAGATCCAGTAGGAGGGCCCGGCACCGGACCCCCCGGGGATCTCCGTTCGCACCGCCCACCGGATCGTGTAGAGCTGTCCCGCGACGAGGCCCGTGAGCAACCAGGCGGCGGCTGCCCGATGCAGCAGCCCTGCGGTGCTGCCCGCGAGGAGCACCTCGTAGTCCGTCCCGGAGATGGCTGCCACCTCGTCGAAGAGCGACCACGTCTGCAGCTGCCCTTGGGACCAGACCTCGCCCGGCTTGATCTTCTCCTCGCGAGGTACCAGCGGGCCGACCAGAGCCCAGCCTCTCACGACGACGGCGCCGGAGGCGGGCGCGCGAAACGACACGATGAGCCCGACGCGGTTGTCGCCGAGCGGCGGGAGGCCCGCTGGGGTGCGGGCGACCCTGGCGGTCGAGTCGAACTGGATCACCTGGCGACGGGGGGCATTGCGGTAGGTGAACGCGATGATCCCCGGGTGTGACCAGCTCGGTACGAGGTCGTTCCCCACGCGCAGGAACGCACCCTCCGAGCCCGCGGGGAGACGCATGAGCTCGTTCGCCGCGACGCCGACGGCCATATCCCCGGCCGCCTGCACGATCGCCGTCGTGGTTTGCAGGAGATCGCCTCGGAGTTCCGCATTCAGCTTAGCGGCGGTGACCTTCTCACCTACGGTCCAGACTCGGGGCTCGGTCCAAACTGCGCGCGCGCGGTAGGCGACGATCAGAAGCGACCAATAGAACTCGAACACGGCGATGTCGATCGAGGGGTCATATGTCGGCGTGTGCGGCGTGGCAGGGATCTTCGAGGCGGTGTGGACCTCGATCCCGAGGTTCCTGCCCTCGGCCGCGCTGTCGGATGTGTCCGTGGCGATCGAGTGGCCGCCGCGACTGATCCACGGAGCCCCGCCGCCGGTGTCGGGGTCCTCCCTGAACGCATACGCATCCGGCGCGGCGAGGCGGCCCATGTCCCCGATGCCCGCGAGGGCGACGACGAGGTCCCCGCCGCGGACCCCGGAGGAGGCCGTGACCGACGCCGTCTTGATCTTCGCCGGAGCGCTGGGCGACGCGGGGATCGGGTGGGCGGTCGCGGAGGCATAGACCCGGCGAACGGAGGTGTCGAGGTCGCGCCACTCCTGCACGCCGACGTAGGCCATAAGCGTCAACGACGGAAATCCGAGAACGATCAGATCGCCCGACTGCAAGCGGTTTCGGACCGGGGCCGACAGGATCGCCGCCGCGAAGAAGGAGAAATCCGGCGGGCCGGCGTTCAGCGGGATGAACGCATCCAGGGAGTAGAAGTTGCCCCGCGTGTCCGTCACGGTGTAGGCCGTGTCGGTCTCGGAGGGATACCCGGAGGCCAGGGCGAAGATGATGAGCGTATTACCCGGCTCGATCACGGTGCCGATCCGGATCGAGTGCGAGGCGAAGAGCTTGGGATCCACGACCCAGTCGGTGGCGTGCTCACGCACCATCCCGGCACTCATGACACCCCGTGCTCCGCGTTCTCGGCCTGGAGCCGCTCGAGGCTCTCATCGGACCAGTTCATCGACTCGGCGCTCGGACGGCGCAGGAGCAGGGCTTCGATCTCGTTCGCCTCCGCGGGCCAGCGGACCTCGAAGGCGAAGCCGCAGCACGAGAGCAGATGCTCCTCTTTGACGAGGTGCGCCGAGCCGCAGACGGGGCAGGAGGCGAGCCAACGTCCGTGGTTCACCCACGCGCGGGCCTTCGTCCCGAGCGGCGGTGGCTCCGGTGGGGGAGGTGCGTCGCCGGCGCGAAGGAGACGGCGCATCCCTAGTATCCGAGCACCGTCGAGTGCCCCAGGATGCCGAACTCGGGGTCGTCTAGGGTCCACACGTCGGCGACCCCGAAGGCTGGCGAGAGCGCGAACGTGGTCATCCAGTCCTCCGTCGTCACGCGCTCGTCGATGCCTTCGATGAACAGGTCGTGCTGCCAGTTGTACCCGCCGGCCACCTTGATTCCGTAGATGTCCGCGAGGTAGTCCACGACGGCCTTGAGTTGCCCATCCGTAAGGGCCGAGTCGTAGATCACCAGCTCGGCGATATCCGAGTCGAAGAAGTTCGCGGACGAGGCGCCGACGCGGAAGGCCGTCGTCGTCGGGTCGGCCGCAAAGGATGTGCCGACGACGGTGCCGAGGCGCGCCCCGGAGCGCCAGAAGGTCACATCGGCGGAGGCGTCGAAGACGGCCGCCGTGACGTAGAACGTGGAGGCCGCCGGCCATCCGCCATCTTGGTCGTAGTCGAGGATCCCTCGGGTGGCAAACCGCGCCTCGGCCACCGTCGCGTCGCGACCGAACGCCCACCCGGCCACGGCCGAGTTGTGCCCGCAGACCGTGCGGACCGACGCGGCGGCAGACCTGGAGGCGACGGCGATGACAGTGAGCGGCGCCGTTCCCTTCGGCACGGTCGGGGAGGCCGCCGTTTGAAGAACGTCGTCGACCCCGTCGAAGCGGACGACCGGCAGGCCATTTACGATCCCCGTCCGGTAGAGCGGTCGGGTGGTGCCGGAGCCCGTCACGGTGTTCGCCTGCCCGGAGGAGTCGGGCCAGCTCGAGACGGGATTCGTGTCGGCGAGGCCGGTGAGCAGGCGCGCAGCGAGCCATAGCTTGTTCCCGGGGATCTCCGTCGGAGCCGTGAGGGAGCCGGGCGGGCGCCGACGGACCCTGATGCGGTCCCCGATGTCGCGGGCCATGACGGCCGCCCACTGCGCCTCCCGGCGGGGATCGATCTCGAGCGAGGAGACCCTGGTCTTTGGCTCGCGGAACCGGGACAGCAGATAGGCACCGTGGCCGGCCGCCGTCTCATCATCGGCGAGGAGCAGCCCCGTCTTAGACAGGGTGCGCGTGAAGTACCGCGCCTGGGACGGCGCATCGGTCGCGATGATCTCCGCCCCGCCCACGCGGGAGGTCTTGACCTCGTTCCACAGATCCGCGTCGTCGAAGGTGACGGTGATGCCGCGGTAGGGCTTCTCCCCGGCGGCGTCGCCCCAGGTGTTGTTCGCGTAGTCG
>JBQTIP010000260.1:0-3843 GCA_052388025.1 Actinomycetota bacterium | reverse complement strand
ACTTGTAACGCTGGCGCATGCTGGTTTTGATCTTGGGCCGGGGCGGGGGGGGGGCCTAGCTGCTCCGGGCCCGGGGGGCCCCGCACTTCGACACCTCGCGGTTCGCGTACGAGGCCGCCTACCTGCTTCCGTGGAAGAGCGCGCTCGTCGCGGACCTGGAGCGGGCGGGGGTGCCGGTCGTGTGCCTCCACGGCGCACGGGGCGTCGGGTGGATCGGGCGCCTCCGGTCGCTCGTTCGTCGGCGCCTGATCGACCTCGTCCACGTCCATTCCCCTTACGCGGCGATCGGGGCGAGGCTCGCCTTGCGCCGCAGGCATCCCCGGCTCGTCTACACCGAGCACAACGTGTGGGCGCGATATCACGCCGCGACGTTCTGGGGGAACGCGCTGACCTTCCCACGGAACGACCTCGTGTTCGCCGTCTCGGAGCACGTTCGCGCGTCCATCGCCTACCCGCGGGGCGTCGGTTTCCTCCGCATGCCTTCGGTAGAGACGCTGTATCACGGCATCGACGCAGCGGCCGTCGATTCCTGGGCGTCCAACGACGGGATCCGGGCCGAGCTGGGGATCCCGCCGGACGCCCCCGTCGTGGGAACCGTGGCCAACTTCAAAGCGCACAAGGCGCACGACGTGCTGCTGCAGGCGGCCGCCGAGGTCCGTCGCGCCGTCCCCGACGTCCGATTCGTCCTGGTCGGCACGGGCCCCTTGGAAGCGGACCTTCGCCGACAGGCCATGAGCCTTGAACTCGGCGGCACGGTGGTCTTCGCGGGTTTCCGCGAGGATGCGCCTTGCGTGGCGTCGACCTTCGACGTCTTCGCGCTGCCGTCCACCTACGAGGGCCTTTCCATCGCGTTGCTGGAGGCCATGGCCCTCGGCCGTGCGCCCGTCGTCACCCGGGTGGGCGGCCTCTCTGAGGTCGTCGACGACGGCGAGCACGGTCTCGTCGTGCCCCCAGGAGATCCGCGCGCGCTCGCCCAGGGACTCGTGCGGCTCCTTGGGGACCGCACGTTTCGCGAGCGCCTCGGCGAGGCGGCCCGGCGCCGCGCGATGGAGTTCGACATCCGGCGCGCGGTGCCCCGGATGGAAGACGTCTACGAGGATCTGCTGTGGTGAGCCGAGCCGCACGGGAGGCCGACCTCGCGGTCCGCTCTTACAGAGCCGAAGACGAGTCCGGCGTGCTCCAGCTCCTCCGGGCCTCGCTCGGGGGCGGGCCGGCTGGTGAGCGGCCGGCGGAGTTCTTCCGCTGGAAGCACCTGGAGAATCCCTTCGGGACCTCGTTCGTGCTGGTGGCGGAGGACTCCGGGCGCATCATCGGTCTCCGCGCGTTCATGCGCTGGCGCTTCGCCGCGGGAGCGCGGACGCTCACCGCGGTTCGCGCGGTCGACACCGCGACCCACCCCGACTACCAGGGGAGGGGCATCTTCTCGCGGCTCACCCTCCAGGCCCTCGACGAGCTCCGGGGCGAGGTCGATCTCGTATTCAACACGCCGAACGAGAAGAGCCTCCCCGGCTACCTGAAGATGGGCTGGCGCACCGTCGGGCGGATCCCCATCTCGATCCGGGTACGGCGACCGGTCCGGTTCCTGGGGGGGTTCCGGGCGGTGCGCGTCGGGTCGGCATCGACCGCCGTCCCCCGGGTCGAGGCGGAGACGGCGGCGGAGGCGCTGCGGGACGAGGAGCAGCTCGAGGCGCTTCTGTCCGCCGAGGGCTCGCTCGACCCGAGGCTCTCCACGCCGCGCGCGCCCTCGTACCTCCGCTGGCGGTATGCGTCCGCACCGCTCCTGGACTACCGCGCCGTCCGGCTCGAGGAAGGCGGGAGGCTCCGTGGGCTCGCGCTGTTCCGCGTGCGCCCCCGGGGCCGGCTCGTGGAGGCGACCGTCGCCGAGGTTTTCGTGGCGCACGGGGACCGGGAGGCCGGGACGCGCGTGCTCCGGCGGGTGGCGCGTTCGGCCCCCGTGGACCATCTGACGTGCCATTTCCCCGCCGGGTCGGCGGCCGCCAGGGCGGCGACCAGGTCGGGCTTCCTTCGCTCGAGGAACGGGATGACGTTCGTTGTGAATCCCCTTCGGGAGGGCATCGAGCCCGATCCCACCGATCTCGGCTCGTGGGCGCTCTCGCTGGGCGACCTGGAGGTGTTCTAGGGATGAAGACAGAGCGAGCCTACACGGCGGGTCCGGCGACGGTAGTCGCCCTCGGGCTCGCGCTCACGGCCCTGTACGTCTTCAGCGTGCTGTTCCTCATGTCGCGGAGCGACTACAACACGTGGGGGGCATTGCTCCTGGGGCCCGTCCTCATCGCCGTCACGCTCCCGGCCTTCGCCCGACAGGCCGCTCGGGAGGGCGACCGGCGCCTCTTCTGGCTCCTCTTCTTCGCCCTCTTGCTCAAGCTGGCGGGATCCCTCGCTCGCTCCTACGTGGCCTTCGGGCTTTACGGGGGAAGGGCGGACGCGCAAGGCTACTTCGGCGCGGGGGTCAGGATCTCCGACAACTTTCTCTCCGGGAATTTCGACACCGGCCTCCGGGACCTCACCGGGACGGACTTCATCAACCTGCTCACCGGCCTCATCTTCACCGTCACCCGGCCGACCCTGCTCGGTGGCTTCCTCGTCTATTCGTGGCTCTCGTTCCTGGGGACCTTCATGTTCTACCGGGCGTTCGTGATCGCCGTGCCCGAGGGTCGATCCCGCACCTACGCTCGCCTGTTGTTCTTCATCCCCTCCATGATCTTCTGGCCTGCCAGCATCGGGAAGGAAGCGTGGATGATCTTCGCGATGGGGATCGCGGCCTACGGGATCGCCCGCATCCTCACGGGCGCCGCCGCCCGAGGATTCGTGTGGGCGGCGTTGGGGATGTGGCTCGCGATGATCGTTCGCCCGCACATCGCGCTCATGCTCGCCATCGGCCTAGCGGTCGGGTACGTGTTCGCTCGACCACGCGAGGAGTGGGGGATCATCGGGCCGGTGGCCAAGGCGACCGGGCTCGCGGTGGCGGCCGTCCTCGCCGGCGTCCTCCTGTTCCGAACCCAGGAGTTCCTGGGGGGGGCGGGGATCCTCTCTCCGAGCGGCGTGGTCTCGCAGCTGGAAACCGTGTCGGAGCGGGCCGACTCGGGGGGCTCCGAGATCTACCCCACGATCGTGCGATCGCCTGCGCAGCTGCCGATTGCCGTCTTCACGGTGCTGTATCGCCCGTTCGTGACCGAGGCGCACAACGGGCAGGCCCTGATCGCCTCGCTCGAGTCCCTGTTCCTGCTGATCCTCACCCTCGTCCGGATCCGCTGGATCTGGGCCGCCGTCAAGAGCCTCCGGCGTCAGCCGTACGTGGCCTTTGCCGCCGTCTTCGTCGGGGCGTTCGTCATCGCTTTTGCCAGCCTCCCCAACCTCGGTCTGCTGACCCGGGAGCGGGTGCAGGTCCTGCCGATGTTCTTCGTGCTCCTCTCCGTCGCATACCGACGCAAGGAGGAGGCGAGCGACGCCGTTACCAGCGCCGCCCGGGAGCCGGTGCGCTCAAGGATCGGCGGGTCCTTCGAAGGGGGATCGTGAGGGTCAGGGGCCGCCCCTCGCGCACGGAGTCGAGTGGCCGGCTCGCCATCGGCCTGGTCGGCCTCGCGCTCTTCGCGGCTGCCATCGGATGGACCTACGTGGCGGCATCCGTCTCGGGGGGCGAGGCACGCTCGGTCGCGCTCCTGTTCCTCGCGAGCGCGGCAGGCTTCGTCGTCGCGCGGTTGATGGCGGCGGTGAGCCGCCGGCTGGTCCCCGCGATCGTGGTCCTCGGGTCGGCCCTCCTGGCGGCCGCCTCGATCGACGGGCTCCTCAGCAGGTCGCCCCTGTCGGGCCCGTTCGGCTACG
>JBQTIP010000259.1:0-1668 GCA_052388025.1 Actinomycetota bacterium | reverse complement strand
CCCCTGGCCTCTTCAGCTCGACCACGACCGCCAAGGACGAGTCGGCGACGCAGAAGAAGTCTAGGCGCCTGCTCCCGTCCGGCCCGTCGTAGTCGGGGTCGCCATCAACGCGGACTCCTCCGCGAGCACCTTGTCCAGGCTCCGCTCGTGATGGAGCACGTCCCACTGCGGGTTTATCAGCCAGGGCTTGTCCTTCACGAAGTCCTGCATGTCCGGCTTCTCCGGTGCCTTCGCCTTGATCATCCCGCCGAATTTCCGGATCACCTCTATCCGGCCTCGTACGGTCTGGGCCACCGAGATGCGGTCAGCTGTTCGTCGCCCATTGTCGGAAGCTTATCCGCGGCCGGATCCGTGCATCCTTCTCACACGTATGCGGACAAAACAGCTCCCCATGGAGTCGCTGTCACGGACACGGTTCGGATGAGTGCCGGCGACGAGCGGGAAGATGACCATTGGCGGTCTCCGACAGCCCCTGGTGGGTCGATCTGTCAACGCCGGTCGAAACCTTGACGATTTGCGCCGGTCGAATCTTTGACGCCTACGAGCCTTCAGTGGCGGCCATCACCTCCTTGCCCCGGCCCTTCAGCCGGTGGCTCTCCCCCTTAGCCAGCCGGTGGTCGGCGATCAGCGCATTCTGGCGCTGCTCCGGCCGAGCTCGTGCGTCCCGACACCGTGAGCGGGAGCTACGCGTACCGGTGGCGGACCTATCGGAGAAACTCAGATCGTCTGGTCCATCCGGTCCGATAAGCCTCAGACCAGGTCGCGGATCGCCTCGCTCAACCCCTTGCGGATCCCAGTTACAAAGGGGGTCTCCGCCCTCGTGTACCGTCGGGCCTCGGCGTCTCGCAGCCGCCGGATGCAGTCCACGATCTCGGTCAGCTCGTCGGCCTCGAAGGCCAGTATCCACTCCCAGTCCCCCAGACCGAAGCCGCTCGTGCTGTTGGCTTGCACCCCCGGGAACTCCCGGCCAACCTCGCCGTGTTCGCGCAGGAGGTCGGCCCGCCTCTCCTGCGGCAGCAGGTACCAGTCCGGCGTGCGCACGAAGGGATAGACGTTCAGATACTTCCTTGGCGGATCGCCCTTCATGAATGCCGGGACGTGATCCTTGGCGATCTCCGGCGGCCGGTGCACGCCGAGAAACGCCCACGTCTGCTCGAGCATCCGGCCGAGAGCAGAACGGTTGAAGGCGGCCAGGAGCATCTGCCCGTCGTCGACCGAGGACGCGACCCACCACATCATCAGGTCCGCGTCGGGGCGGAACCCTAGGGTGGAGTAGAACCCCCGGCCCCGGCCCGGTCCTGGAGGCTGCGCACGAGGCCGAGATCTTGTTCAAGGAGTGGGAGGACCGGGTCCACGTCCGGGGGTTCTACTCCTTGAACAAGATCTCGGCCTCGTGCGCAGCCTCCAGGACCGGGCCGGGGCCGGCGGCTCGAAGCACCCCGCTCGCCTTGAACACCGGGTAGAACGCATAGGTCACACTCATGCCCGCTCCCTCCCGCTGTACGCCGGCTCGGCCCCGTCGAGGCCGAAGATACAGCAGAGGTCGGCGAAGGTCTCCGCGTCTCCGGACGCAGCGGCCTCCTTGGCCCGGATCGTAGCCCCGTGGAGCAGCTTCGCCAGCACGCCCCCCATGGCGGCCACGATGGCCTCCCGGTCCAGCTGATCCCT
>JBQTIP010000258.1:0-3301 GCA_052388025.1 Actinomycetota bacterium | reverse complement strand
CGCAGCTCGGAGAGGACTTCCTCCATGCGGCGGGACTCGAGGATCTCCACCGGCTCGACCGGGTGCCCGCTCCCCAGGAAGCGCAGGCCCTCGATCGTCGTGTCCTGCACGTTCTCCCAGAGCCCTTCGCCGTTCATGAGCACGTCGCTCAGGCCCTGCTCGTCCCGGAGTCCGAAGTACTCGTGGACCTTGGGCTTGCGGAGGTCCGCCGACACGACGATCACGCTCTTGCCGGCCGCCGCGAGGACCGCGGCCAGGTTCGCCGCGGTCGTGGTCTTGCCCTCGCCGGCCAGGGGACTCGTGATCAGGACTGTCTTCACGCCCTGCTCGGCGGCCGCGTACTGCATGCTGGCCCGGAGGGCTCTGTACGCCTCCGACGCCGGGCTCCGGGGCCCCGCGGCCGTGATGAGGCTCGGCTGCTTTCGCTTCATCGCGCGGCCGAACTTTGGGATGACGGCGAGGGCCGGGGCCGAGACGCATTCCTCCAGGTCCGCGCGGTCCTTGACGCGGTCGTCGAGCCGCTCGCGCAGGAAGGCGACCCCGATCCCGAGGGCGAGCCCCGCGATGAAGCCTAGGCCGACGTTCAGCGGGTAGATGGGGCTGACGGGCTTGGCGGGCACCCCGGCGGCCTGGATCACGTCGCCCGGGTCGATGCTCAGGACGAGAAGCGGCGCGATCTCGTTGCGCAGGATGGCGATCTGGCCGACCAGTAGGTCGTGGTCGCTCTGCGCCGTCTGCTGCTCCACCGACCCCTCGACCGCCGTCGCGAGTTGCTCGTCGGCCGTCGCGAGCTCCGCGGTGAGGTCGTCGATCTGCTTCTGGAGGCCCTGCTTCACCTTGTCGTACGCGTTCCGGGTCTGCGTGGTCTTGAGGTCGACGTAGGACGCGGCGAACGCCTGCGCGACGTCTCGCGCCCGCTCGGGGTCCTTATCGGTGAAGGTGATTATCATGACCCGCGTCTCCGGGGGGAGGCTCACCGACAGGTCGGACAGGAGTGACCGGCCCTCAGACTCGGGGAGGCCGAGCGACGCGGCGGCGAGCTTCGCCACCGTCGTCGAGTGGACGATCTGCTCCTCCGTCTCCGGGTCGACCACCGTGTCGACTCGGAGGTCCGGATTCACCTGGTTGGCCGTGGCCGGCTTCAGGAGCACCTTGGCCGTCGACTCGTAGATCGGCGTCTGGCGCGAGGAGTACAGGAAAGCGGCGCCGGCCGCCAGCACGGTGAGCAGGAGGATCGACCACTTCCGCAGCCTGAGGACCGCGAAGTACTCGCGGATTCGCGCGGGGTTCTCTTCAACGGAGAGCGGATCCGGTGGCGTCATGAGGACAGTCGGGGATTGTATGGCCCTCGATCTGTTTCGTCACGGAAGCGGGGGTCGCTTGAGGGTTCGCGGGGATCGTTCTCGGGTATCACTGGGGGTCCGACGGCAGCCTGCCGGTGATCAGGGCGAGGCAGGAGGGAAGCGCCGCGCGGCCCAGCGCCCGCTGCGCTCCCGAGCCGAGGAGCGCCCGCAGCCCGTAGCCGATCGCGAGCTCGATCCCGAGCGCCCGGCGCCGCCAACCGCTGAAGCGAAGCGCCAGCGACCTAATGCCGCGGAGCCCCTGGCGGACCCTTCGCTCGGGATCGCCGTGGGAGACCTCGTGGTGCAGCCGCACGGCGGGACGGCACCATACCCTGTAACCGGCTTCGCGCGCCCGGCGTCCGAAGTCCACGTCCTCGTGATAGAGAAAGAACCGCTCGTCGAACCCGCCGAGCTCTTCGAACGCTCTCCGCCGGACACCGAGTAGGGCCCCGGAGACCCAATCGAGCTCCGCGTCCGTCTCCGGGAACGGCGGCGCGAGCCACGGGCCGCGCCGGCCCTGGAACCGCCAAGGGACGACCGCCCAGACGAGGTAGCGCCCGAGCGAAGGGTCGTATCCACCCGTCTCCGCCAGCGGCCTGCCCCGTCGATCAACCTGAAGCGGAGCCACGGCGGCGACGTCGTGGGGAACTCCGTCGAGCAGCAGCCCGATGTCGCCCGGACGCGGATGGGCGTCCGGATTCGCGAACAGCACCCACTCCCCTTCCGCCAGGGCTGCCCCCTGATTCGCCGCGGCGGCGAAGCCCCGATTCGCGTCGTTCCGGACGACGGTAACGCCGGGGCGGTCCACGGCGGTGGCAAGCGAGCCGTCGGTGGACGCGTTGTCGACCACGACGATCGCGCCGACCTCTTCCTCGATGAGTTCCAGCAGCTCGCCCAGCTTCGGGCCGTCGTTGGTGTTCACGACCACCGCGGTGACGTCGGCCGGCCGGCCCGGCTCCGGATCGGTCACGGGCGTCAGATGTAGCCGAGGTCCTCGAGCCGCTTGCGCACCTCGGCCTCCTCCTGCGGCGTGTACCCGCCGGCCTCCCCGATCGGCGCCGGCGCCGGGACGCTCTCGCCCGAGACCTCTTGCGCAACCCCGTGAAGGATCGGGAGCGGCTCGCCGTCCAGCCCGGCCGGCACCGGGACCTCCAGCAGCGAGAGGACCGTGGGCGTGAGGTCCTCGAGCCGGCCGGCCACCGATGCCGGGGCGATGTTGGGACCGTGAGCGACGAAGAGCCCGTCGGGATGATGGCCCCCGGGCTGGAACGGCGGCCTGGCGATCGCGTCCTGCATCCGTCGGCGCGCGGCCGGCGTATCGCAGGCGAAGCCGCGGAACGGGCCGTCGGTGACCCACCGGATCGTGATGTCGGGTGCGAATGAGACGAACGGGCCTTCGTAGGCCCGATCCCGGGGCGTCGCCGACCCGACGACGGGGCGGTCGGTGTCGACCTCGCGGATCGCGGAGATGCGCCCGGCGAGCTCGGCGACGAGAGCCGCGTAATCGACCTCAGAAACGACGCCCTCCGGCTCGCGTCCGGCGACGTTCACGAGGACCTCGTCGCGCACGCCGTCGGAATAGGACCGGGTCCCGGACCAGTCGATGCCGGCGAGGCGCGCCTCGGACTGGGCCCGCTCCCGCAGCCGCGGGAAACGCCCTGCGAGCGCCAGCTTCCGTTCTCTCGTGAGCGTGCGGTCGAGCAGCCGGAAGGCGGCCACCCACGCGCGCTCGCCGGCCGAGCCACTCGCCCTCTCTTGCAGCCCTTGGTCCACTAGCCAGATCGGCATGAGCTCGGGGCCGCGGGTGTTGGCCGCCCCGCCGGGGTCGGCGATCACCAGGCCGTTCACCAAAGGGTCGCGCTCGCGCGCGAGGGCCACGAGGCGCGATGTGGCCTCGTCCTGTAGCTCGTAGACGCGCTCCACGACGTCGCGCTTGGGGCCGGACCAGAAGAAGTGCT
>JBQTIP010000257.1:0-1871 GCA_052388025.1 Actinomycetota bacterium | reverse complement strand
GTCCTCGGCAACATCGAGCGGACCTCGAACCTGTACGTCACGAAGACCGTCTACGCGATGCTGCTCTCGCTCGCGGTCGGCGTGCTCGGGCTGGCGTTCCCGTTCCTGCCGCGTCATCTCACGCTGATCGGCGCCGTAACGATCGGCGTCCCGTCGTTCTTCCTCGCCCTCGCGCCGAACCGGGAGCGCGCGAGGGCGGGGTTCCTCGGGCGGGTCCTGCGATTCGCGGTCCCGTGCGGCGTCCTAGCCGCGGCCGCGACGTTCCTCGCCTACAACGTCGCCAGGAGCCAGCCGGGGGTGACGCTCGTGCAGGAGCGGACCTCCGCCACCATGGTGCTCACGTGGATCGGGCTGCTCGTGCTCTCGATCGTCGCGGCGCCGCTGAAGGGCTGGCGGCTCGGGCTCGTGTGGGCGATGGGCGTGGCCTTCCTGCTCGTGCTGCTCTCGCCGACGGGCCGGACGTTCTTCGAGCTCCAGACGCCGACCCTCATCGTGTGGCTGGCCGGCTTCGGGATCGCCGCGATCGTGTGGTCGTTCGCGCGGCTGTTCGTTCCAGAAGAACGGCCGACGGGACCGGGATCGCCGGAGCCGGTGCAGCGTCATCCCGAGAGGCCGTGACGGCCGTCCCGGAAGGGTCGATCATCCGTACAGCTTGTCGGGCCGGGCGATCGAGCAGGGGAGGGGCGGACCACGTCGAGAAGCCTGCGCCGCGCTGAACCGGGCTCTCGTCGTGGCCGGCCGGCCGTTCGAGTGAGGGGGCTGGTCCCGTCGTGGCTGCAGACGCCGCTCGCCCTGCTCCGGTATCCGAGCATCCTGGTGGCCGTCGTGGCCGCGGCCTTGATCCTCGGCATCACCACCGCGGCCGGGGGCCTGTTCCTTTCGTCCGCCGGTTCCGCGGCGCTCCGATACCGGATCGGCGACGCCTTCCGTTGGGATGCCGGCCTGACGGTGGTCGCGTACGGGCGCCTCGGCGGGACGCCCTCGGGCGGCACCATGACCGCAGAACATCTGTTCCGGGGGCGCGACGACCTCATCCGGGCGTCGGCGGAAGAGCTGACCGGGCTCGACGCTCCGGTGCTCACGATCCTGGGCTCGGAGGCCCGGCTCGCCGCGCCCTCCGGTGAAGGTCCCGCCGCCACGGTTCGGCTCATGACCAGGACCGGTTATCGCTCCCATATCGATCCCGTGGAGGGGGGCGAAGCTGAGGGCGTCTAGGTCCCCGCGACGGTCGCGGTTTCATTGGGGGTGGGTGCTGGGGACCCGGTCCGGGTGAAGGTTCGGGAGGCTTCCGTCACCGTCGCGGTGGCGGGGATCTATCGGGATCTCGCCTCCCTGCCGCCCTCCGATTACTGGTCGCCGCTCGCCGAAGTCATCTATCCGGGAGAGGAAGCCGCGCCGTTTCCGCCACTGCTCGCGGACTTGGAGCTTTTCATGCAGATGGGGGCGGAGCTCGGGGAGCTCGATCAGTTCACGTGGCAGCTCCCGCTGGCTCGGGGCGCGCGCTCGCTCGTCGAGGCCGAGCGGCTGGCGGACGCGGTGCGTGCGTTCGGCGCTCGGTTCGAGGATCCCGACGACACGGAGATCCGCACGCTGTTCGCCGGCGGGACGCAGGGATCGGAGCTTCCGGAGCTGGTTTCCGAGGCGAAGAGCGCCGCCGGCGAGCTGAGCGGGCCGGTGGGCACGCTGTCGCTAGCCGGTCGGGCCGTGGCGCTCGCCGTGGTCGGGGCGACCGGAGTCTTCGCCGTCGCGCGGCGCCGCACCGAGATGGGGCTGCTCTCGGCGAGGGGGGTGAGCCCGGCCGTCCTGGCAGTGAGATCGGCCCTGGAGACGCTGCTGCCGATCGCCGTCGGGGCGGCTCTGGGGTTCGCTGC
>JBQTIP010000256.1:0-9973 GCA_052388025.1 Actinomycetota bacterium | reverse complement strand
TATGCGCAGTGGGCGGCCCAGCCGCTCGGGTGGATCGCCTTCGCGCTGGCCGGCTGGGTCGTCGCGACGACGGCCGGCACGACGACCCTCGCCTTCGGCGCCTCGTGGGGGCTGGCGCTCCTCATCGCTTGGTGGGGGTGGGAGCGGTCGACCCGTGGCTTCGACCAGGTAACGGAGGGCGGCGGCATCCCCGAGGAGCACACTGGATCGCTGCTGAGGTTCGGTGGGCTCCGCGCTCCGGCGACGCTCTTCTCTCAGCTGATCTTCTGGGCAGACTTCTTCGTTCTGTCCTCTCTGTCGAGTGGCGGCAGGGTGGGGTCCGCGGAGGTCGGCGTCTACGGCGCCGCGCTCCGGGCCGCGCAGTCGCTGTTCCTCTTCCTGACCTCGGTCTCGCTCACGTTCAGCCCGTTCGTCGCCGACCTGCACCACCGCGAGGAGCATGGGAAGCTCGACGGGCTCTACAAGTCGGTCACGCGGTGGACCCTGGGGGCCACGATCCCGGTGCTGCTGGTGCTCGCGATCCTCCCCGAGCCGGTGCTCCGGATCTTCGGGCAGGAGTTCACGGGCGGGAGATCGGCGCTGCGGATCCTCATCGTAGGGATGATCGTGCCGGTCATGGTGGGGACCGTGGGGTTCATCCTCATCATGGTCGGACGCACCGGTTGGGACTTGCTGATCTACCTCGCCTCCTTCGCGATCGACATCGGGGTCGCGTTCGCGCTGATCCCGTCGCTCGGCATCCCCGGTGCCGCGATCGCGCAGGCGTTGACCCTTTCGTGCTCGGCGCTCGCGCGACTGTTCCTGGTGCACCGCTTCGTGCACATCTGGCCGTTCGACCGGCACTTCCTGCGGCTCGTGCCACCGACGCTCGTCGGGGCGGCCGTGATGATTAGCGTGGATGCGATCGTGCCCGACGCGGAGTGGCTGGTGAATCTCGTGCTGTCTTCAGGCGCTGGGTGCCTGGTCTACGCGGTCGCGATGCTAGCGATCGGGCTGAAGCCCGGCGAGCGCCGGACGCTCCTCGCGGTGGCCGGCCGACTGGTCGGGCGCACGCCCGCCGCCTGAGGCTTACGGGCCCCCCTCCGGCAGATTTGAGTCCACGAGCCTGAGCGCTATCTGCACCGCCTCGGCCGGGCTCGACGCGCGAACGATCGGGTCGACCGACCGACCTTCCTTGGCGAGCTCCCAGGTGCCGAGGCCGACCACCGGCTTCCCCATCTTGAGCGCGAGCGCGATCTCCGAGAGCGTCCCGAACTCACCCGAGATCGCGATGACGGCATCAGCCGTCCGGACCACCAGCGCGTTGCGAGACTCGCCCATCCCGGTTGAGACGACTACCGTGAGATGGGGGCTCGCCGGGTCGCGGTCGTCGCCGGGGACGATGCCGACGGACGTTCCGCCCTCGGCCTGCGCACCTCGCGCGGCGGCGTGCATCACCCCGCCTAGTCCACCACAGACTAGTACGGCTCCCGCCCGAGCCAGCGAGCGGCCGATCTCCTCGGCCCATGCAGCCTCCCGCTCGGTGGCCTTCGCCGGCCCGCACACCGCGACGTAGGTGGCCCGGCTCATCCCCACGATCCACCGAGCATTGCGGCAAGGAGCGAGACTGCCCCTGCCTTGTCGAGGGGCTCGTTCCCGTTCCCGCACTTAGGCGATTGGACGCACGAAGGGCATCCGTGCGTGCACGGGCACTGCCGCACCGTCTCGAGCGTCGCCTCCAGGAGCCTTGCGGCGGAACGGAACCCGCGATCGGCGATCCCGGCGCCGCCCGGGTACCCGTCGTAGATGAAGATCGCGCACGAGCCGGTGTCCGGATGGAATGCGGTGGAGACGCCGCCGACGTCCCAGCGATCGCACGTCGCGACGAGCGGCAGCAGGCCGATGGCAGCGTGCTCGGCGGCGTGCGCGGCGCCCGGGACCTGCGACGGCTTCAGGGCCGCGCGTTCGAGCACCGCCTGCGGAATCGCCCACCAGACCGCCTTCGTCTCCAGCGTCTGCGGAGGGAGCACGAGCGGGACCGTGTCGACGATCTCGCCGGTCGCCACGAGCTTTCGGACGTAGCCGACCACCTGGTTCGTGACGCGAACCGTACCGAAGAACGTGGGAACGTCGCCGGTGGTCGTCTCCTCCCCGGTCCCGACCACCTCGATATCGGTCGTGTCACGCGACTGCGTGTAGTAGTCGGGGTCGGAGCGCTGCACGAGCGCCACCCCGGCGACGAGGTCGAGCTCCGTCACCAGGAACTGCTCACCCTGGTGCAGGTACACGGCGCCGGGGTGCACCTGCACGTAGGCGCGCGACTCGTCAACGGTCCCGAGCAGCTCGCCGGTCTCCTCGATCACGATGGAGAACAGGCTGCCCGACGCCGAGCGGATGTCAACCCGGCGGTGCGGCGACTCGCGGCCGAGGTAATAGAGGGCGCCGCGCCGACGCACGAGCTCGCCGCGCTCCTCCAGCCGCTCGACCGCTTCCGGAGCCGTCGGCCCGAACACTTCGAGGTCCTCGTCGGCGAGCGGGCGCTCGCGGGCGGCGCACAATAGGTGCGGCTCCAGGATGAACGGATTCGACGGGTCGATCACCGCCGCCTCCGCCGCCTTGTCGAACAGGTCCGCCGGGTGCGTCACGAGGTACTGGTCGAGCGGATCGTCCTGCGCCACGAGGATCGCGAGCGAGCCGGAGTCGCGCCGACCCGCCCGACCCGCTTGCTGCCACATCGAGGCGCGGGTTCCCGGGTATCCGACCAGGATCGCCGCGTCGAGCGAACCGATGTCGATGCCGAGCTCCAGCGCGCTTGTCGATGCGACCGCCAGCAGCTCTCCGTCGGCAAGGGCGCGCTCCAGCGCGCGCCGGTCCTCGGGCAGATACCCCGCGCGGTAGGACTTGATCCTCCCTCGCAGCTCGCCGGGAACCTCACGCCTGGCGAACTCGGCCAAGAGCTCCGCGGCTCGGCGGGACCTCGTGAACCCGATCGAGCGGATCCCCTCCTCGGCCAGCTTCGCCATGATCCACGACGCCTCGCTGAGGGCGCTCTGGCGCGTGCCCGATTCCTCGTCGACCACGGGCGGGTTCCAGAGCGCGAACAGCTTCTCGCCGGCGGGCGAGGTGTCTTCCGTGACGGCCTCGAACGGAACGCCGACCAGCCGTTCGGCCAGCTCCGCGGGGTTGCCGACCGTAGCCGACGCAAGGACGAACCTCGGCTCGCCGCCGTATTGGGCGATGAGGCGCCGCAACCGCCGCAGCACCATCGCGATGTGCGAGCCGAACACGCCGCGCGCCACGTGCGCCTCGTCCACGACAACCAGCGAGAGCCGGAGCAGGAAGTCCGCCCAGCGAGCGTGGTCGGGCAGCAGGCTCGCGTGCAGCATGTCGGGGTTCGTCATCACGAGGTTCGCGTTCCTCCGGATCAGGGGCCGCTCCACCCGCGGCGTGTCCCCGTCGTACACGGCGGCCCTGAGCTGCGGCAGCTTGAGGTCGCGCACCTGCCGGAGCTGGTCGCGCGCGAGCGCCTTCGTGGGGAACAGGTACAGGGCGGTCCGCTTCGGGTCGACCAGCGCCTCGGCGGCGAACGCGAGGTTGTACACGAGCGTCTTGCCCGATGCCGTTCCCGTCGCGACGACGACGTTCCGCCCGGCCCGCACCGCGTCGAGCGCGCGCCGCTGGTGCGGGTAGAGCCCCTCGATCCCGAGCAGCCCGAGCCGGTCGGCCAGCAGCTCGGGCAGCTCGGGAGGCGGCTCCAGAACGGGCTTCCGTGCCGGCAGCTCCCGGACCGAGACGAGCGAGGGCGCGAGGGCCTCGTCGCTCCGAACCGAATCGAGGAACGCCCGCGGGTCCACGGCCCGATGGTAGCCGGGCTCGCCGATCCTCAGTCGCCCGGGCGCAGGCGGTCGTGCGAGGTGCGGAACCCGTCGCGCAGCAGCCGCGGGAGACGTCCGCGATCCCGGAGAAGGATCCCCGCGCCCAGCACCAGGTACAGGATCGAGACCACGACACGTTCCACGCCGTGGGCCGACTCCGGCACGAGCGCCCCGATCACGAACTGTGCCCAGAACAGCCCGAACAGCGCGAGGGCCTCGCGGTTGGAGATCGACAGCGTCGCGAGGACCGCGACGGCGAAGAAGGACTGCGCGGCCGTGAGCAGCAGCTCCTCGCGCTGGCGGGCCTCGATCGGGAGGCCGTGGAGCCCTCCCGACGCGATGGCGAACACGATCGGCAGGGTTCCGACCAGCAGCGTCCACTGGTTCACCTTCGAGGAGACCAGCGTGCCGAGGCCGGCGTCGGTGTTCAGGCGCCACGCGTAGAGTCCGGCGACCAGCAGCTCCGGCGCCTCCGAGGCGAGCGGGGCGAGCCACTGCACCAGCAGGAACTCGTCAACCCCGAGCTCCGCTCCGGTCGCGACAAGCGCCTCGGCGAAGGGCTCCGCGCAGGCCAGGATCACTCCGGCTGAGAACAGGAACATCGCCGAGATGGCGCCCCGGCGGCGGTTCGTGGAGAACGTGCCCAGGTAGCGGGCGGGGCCGACCAGGTGCGGCTCCTCGGCCGGCGCCCTCGACACCCGGATCGTGTAGGCGACGAAGATCCCGACCAGGACGACCGCGTCGATCGGGGTGACGGAGTGCCTGAGCGGGAGTGTCAGCGAGTAGGCGGTGGCCACCGCGAGGTAGGAGACCTCGACGGCGTGCGAGCGCTCAAGCCTGACCTCCGTGGACCTCGTCCCGCGCTTGCGGAACCGGTACCAGGCGATGAAGACGATCATCGGCCAGCCCACGCCGATCAGGAGCCGGTTCGCGCCGGTCATGTTGGCGAGGGCCAGCGAGCAATTCGACTCCTGAAGGACGCCCGGTGCCTTGCAGACCTCGCCGAACTGCTGGACGGCGTTCCCACCCTTCCACGCGAAGACGAGGTCGACCGCGTACTCGGGCAGCACGGCGATGAACGCCAGCACCGCGATCGCCAGGCCCGCCGAGATGTCGAGCTGCGCCACCTCGGCTGCCCACGACAGGAGGAACGCGGCGCCGACGATGGCCAAGCCGAACAGGAGGGCCAGGAGCGGGTCCGGCAGATCCGGGTTCGCCAGCCGCAGGACGATGCCGGGGACCGTGATGCCCACGGCGAGCAACAGCGACAGCCGTTGGCGCCTCGGGTGGATGTCTCTCAGGTCTTCCTTCAGCGTGGTCACTAAGCCTCCGAGCCTGTTGTACCCACGCCGATGGTCTCGTCCTCGCCGCGGCGAGGGGCCCCCGGGCCGCGTCGCGCGGCCGTGATGACGGCGAGCCCGCTTGCGGACTACTCCCCTTCGAGCGAGGCGAGCTTAGCAGAGCGCCCGGACGCGGGAGCGCTCAGGTCTCCTGCTCAGTCGGGCTCGGGGGGACGTTTCTCGGCTGGACGAGGCCGTCCTTGGCCATGTCCCGGTAGATCGCATCCGCCTCGCTCGAGATGTAGACCACGCTCACCGTTCCCGAGCTGCCGGTCCCTCCCGGTACCACCATGTTGTCCACGTTCTTGGCGCGTATCCCGTACGCGGTGAAGGCGAGGTCGAGAACCTCCTGCAGGGACAGGTCGGTCCGGATGTTGCGCAGTCCGGCCCCCAGCCAGACGAGCATCCTGCTCGGATCCTTCGTGAACTCCTTGCGAAACTGGGCGAGCGCGGCGAGGAACACGCGGCCCTGATTCTCGGAGCGGCCGAAGTCGCCGGCCGAGATGCTGTGGCGGTCGCGGGAGAACGCGAGCGTCTCGTGCCCGGAAAGGCGCTGAACGCCGGGGGAGAAGTCCGAGCCGGAGAAGGAGTCTTGCATCTCGAACGGCACGTCGATGACGAGCCCGCCGACGTCGTCGACCATGGTCGTCAGGCCCTCGAACGACGCGAGCGCCCAGTAGTCGATCGTGATGCCGGTCAGGTTCTCCACGGTCGCCACGGCGAGCTCGGGTCCGCCCAAGACCATGGCCGTGTTGATCTTGTTCGTGCCGAAGTCTGGGATCTCCACCCAGGAGTCGCGGGGGAAGCCGAGGATCGACGCCTTGTGCTTGGCCGGGTTGATGCCTACCAGGTGGATCGAATCCGTGCGCTGCTCGGCGATGTCCTCCCCGATCTGGGTTCGGGCGTCGCTCCCGATGAAGAGGATGAAGATGGGCTCGGTCCCGTCGAGCGCCGGCGTGAAGCCCGCGTGGGCCTCCCCGATCTCCAGGAAGGGCACGGCGCCCGCGTCCGGCGCGCTGAAGACTGTCCCCACCGTCGAGCCGGCGATCCACGCGAGGAGGGCGGCGGCTAGGAGGCCATGGCGTGCGCGGATCACGATGCCACCTCCGACGGGCTCGCCGCCGGCGCGGGACTCGGCGCCTTCGCGTGATCCTCTCGCGTGATGTCGTACGAGTAGACCTTCCACCCGTCGCCGGTGTCCCTGAGGAAGTACTGGCCGGTGGAGACGATCGCGATCACGTCGCCGCCTTCCGCCTCGGCGTTAGCGACGAACCTCACGACGACCACGATGGTCGCGGGATTGCCCTCGTCGTCCAGTAGCACCCGGAAGGAGAGCTTGCCCTTCACGGGCTCCACCTTCTCGTAGGCGTCGATGGCCTGGGTTCCGAGCGTGAGGATCTCCATGTCCTCCTGCGCGCTCGTCGCTGCCTCTTTCTCGAACAGCGCCCACACCTCGTCGTAGGTTCCCTCGCGCCAGTTCGCCGGATCGAGGAAGGCCTCGACATAGAGGGCGGTCATCGGCTCGACGACCTGGTCGGCCGCGGTCTCCGCGGCGGCGGCGAGCTCCTTCGACTCCGGGTTGGTGGTCGAGATCGCGGTCGCCTGGCCTACCGTGAAGTCGAACTCGGGGATCGTGTTGTCCGGGCCGCCTCCGAAGAATCCGCCGCTGCCGTCCGCCCCGTCGCGAAGCAGGAGGAACGCGCCCACGCCGAGCCCGGCGACGACGACTACGGCGGCTACGATGACCGCGGGGTGGAGTCTTTGGGGGGTGGCGCGATGCCTTCCTTCTGACAAAACGCCCGAAGGGTACCGAGGGGCCGAGGGAACCGCAACCCAAGAGCGTCTGCGGCGGCCGGGAGCGGGGTAGTATCGGCCTGGAACGAGAGGCGAGCCGGGAAGCCTGGTCGGCACGAGGTGAAGCATGGCCCGTCCCGGCTCCCAGGGCACCGAGCCACCCGACCGCATCCGGTTCTCCTGGTCCCGCTCCGATCGGCCCGTCCCGCGACGGGTGCTTCGCCCTCTCCAGTCCTTCCTCGAGACCGAAGCGGCGGGGAGCGCGCTGCTGCTCCTGGCTGCCGTGGTCGCCCTCGGCTGGGCGAACTCGCCGTGGCGAGAGTCCTACGAGGATCTCTGGCGCACGGTGCTCTCGGTGCGTGTCGGGCGCTGGGCCGTCTCGGAGGACCTCCGGCAATGGGTGAACGACGGCCTAATGGCGCTCTTCTTCTTGGTCGTCGGGCTGGAGATCAAGCGCGAGCTCCTTACGGGAGAGTTGCGGGACCGGCGAGCGGCCATGCTCCCGGTTATTGCGGCGCTCGGAGGCATGCTGCTTCCCGCGGCCATCTACCTCGTGATCGACCTCGGCGGCGAGGGCCCACGAGGGTGGGGGATCGTCATGCCGAGCGACATCGTGTTCACCCTTGGGATCCTGGCACTGGCCGCTCCGGGCGCTCCCCCAGGTCTCAAGGTCTTCGTCCTGGCGCTGGCGATCGTCGACGACCTGCTCAGCCTCGTCGTGATGGCGCTGTTCTACTCCGGAGGCCTGGAATGGGGCGCGCTCGCCGTTGCGGCAGCACTCGTCGCCGTGGTCCTCGGAGCCGAGCGCATCCACATCCGTGCGAGCGCCGTCTACGTCACCCTCGGCGTCGGGCTGTGGCTTGCACTCCACGCCTCGGGGGTGACGGCCGTGACCGCCGGCGTGATCATGGCGTTCCTCACTCCGGCCGAGCCGTTCCAGCGTCCTAGGGCCGTGAGCGAGGAAGCGCATCGGGTCGCCGACGAGACGGTGGACGACCCGTATCCGCCGGACGTCGACGCGCACCATTGGCTTCACCTCACCGAGCTCTCACGGGAGGCGGTCTCGCCGCTCGCTCGGGTGGAGGCCGCGTTGCACCCTTGGACGAGCTTCCTGATCGCCCCAATCTTCGTGCTCGCCAACGCTGGCGTACAGCTGTCGGCGTCGGCCCTGTCCGATGCCGCGAGCAGCAGGGTGGCGATCGGCATCGTGATCGCCCGCATGGTGGGGAAGACGCTGGGGATAGCGCTCGCCGTGGCCATCGTCGTTCGCCTCCGGCTGACGCGGCTCCCGGCCGGCGCGGGCTGGACGCACATCGTCGGCGTGGGGGCGGCCGCGGGGATCCCGTTCACGGTGTCGTTCTTCGTAGCGGAGCTGGCGTTCGCCGATGAGGCCATCCTAGGTGTCGCGAAGATCGGCATCCTGGTGGCCGCGCTCCTCGCCGGAGCGTTGGGGTTCGCGCTGCTCTCGAGGGCAAGGTCCAGCGCCGCTCTTGGTAGCGACGGCGAACCTGAGTAAACTGCCGCGGATACCCGCTCGTGTCGCTCGTCGCGAACGCAGTGATCGCCGGACTCCTTCTCCGGCTCTGGGTGCGAGCAGGGCGGCCTCGAGGCGTCTCGGAGGCGGAGGCCATCGGCGAGGAGATCGTCGGCGAGGAGCTCGCCGACTCCTGAGACCCGCCCCGGCCGGGCCGCGAGTGTTCCACCTATAATCCCCGGCGTTCCGCGCACGACAGACTCTTTCTTCCTGCCGTTAGAACGAGGAGGTTCCATGCACGTCCTGGCCCAGGAAGGCGGGCCGATCGAGGCCGTCTTCCGGTCATTCGAGACCAACGCCCTATGGGTGATCCTCGCCATCTCCGTAGGCGCGCTGCTGTTCGCCTACTACCTGCGCCGCGAGGTCCTCGCCGCGCCCGAAGGCACCGAGACGATGAAAGAGATCGCGCGGGCGATCCAGGAGGGGAGCCGCGCGTACCTCAACCGGCAGTTCCGCACGGTCGGGATCTTCCTCGCGATCCTTACGGTCGCGATCTTCTTCGTGCTCCCCACCCCGGAGAACGCGGGGCACAGCGAGCTTTCCCTCCGGCTCGGCCGCTCGATCGCGTTCATCCTGGGGGCCGGCTTCTCGGCAACCACTGGATTCGCCGGCATGTGGCTCGCCGTGCGGGGGAACGTGCGGGTGGCCAACGCGGCCCGCGGATCGGGCCTGCGGCGCGCGCTCCGCATCGCCTTTCGAACCGGCGGCGTGGCCGGGATGTTCACGGTCGGCCTGGGCCTGTTCGGCGCCACCGTGATCCTGCTGATCTACAGGGCGGACGCCACCACCGTGCTGGTCGGCTTCGGGTTCGGCGGCGCGCTCCTGGCCATGTTCATGCGTGTGGGCGGCGGCATCTTCACGAAGGCCGCCGATGTCGGCGCGGACCTGGTGGGAAAGGTCGAGCAGGGGATCCCCGAGGACGACCCGCGCAACGCCGCCACCATCGCCGACACCGTGGGCGACAACGTGGGCGACTGCGCCGGCATGGCCGCCGACCTCTTCGAGTCGTACGAGGTCACGCTGGTCGCGTCGATGATCCTGGGCGAGGCTGCCGCGAAGTCGATCGGTCTTCCCGGGGTGATCGGTGTGATCTTCCCGCTCGCAGTCCGGGCCGTCGGCGTCATCGCCTCGATCGTGGGCGTCTACTTCGTGCGAGCCGCCAAGGACGCCACCTCGGCCACGATGCGACCGATCCAGCAGGGGTTCGTCGTGTCGGCCCTCCTCGCCGCCGGGGGAACGGCCATCGTCACCGCCACCTACGCCGAGGGCGAGTGGGACTTCTTTTGGGCCGTCATCGGCGGCCTCGTGCTCGCCGTCGTCGTCTCGTATCTCACGGAGTACTTCACCTCAACCGAGCGCAAGCCGGTCCAGGAGGTCGCGGAGTCGACCGAGACGGGCGCGGCAACGACGGTGCTCTCCGGGTTTGCCATCGGCCTCGAGTCGACGGTGTG
>JBQTIP010000255.1:0-2042 GCA_052388025.1 Actinomycetota bacterium | reverse complement strand
TCATGTACCCCGTCGTCGTGGCGCTGATGTCGTGGGCCGTCGGGGAGGGCAGGCCCAACCCGCTCACGATCCTGGCCCTCGCCTGCGCTATGGCCGGAGCTGCGGTGGTGGTCGGGACGGGCAGCGGGCTCTCGATCGAGACCGCCGGGGTGATCTTCGCGCTGTCCTCGTCGGTCACGTACAGCGCCTATCTCGTCGGCGCGGACAGGGTTCTCCGGCGCACGAATGCGCTCACGAGCGCCGCTTGGGTCAGCGCCGGGGCGTCGATCGGACTGGGCCTGTACGCGGTCGTCACCGGAAACGGACGGCTCCCGCAGGGGTGGAGCGGGTGGTGGCCGGTTCTCGGCATGGGGCTGGCGACGGCGGGCGCGTTCGTCTGCCTCCTCGCGGGCATCCAGCGCATCGGCGCCGTCAGAACCGCGATCGTGTCGGCGATGGAGCCGCTCGCGGCGTCCGTGCTCGCGTTCGCGTTCCTCGGAGAGTCCGTGACCGCCGGCCTCGCGGTCGGAGGCTCGCTCATCCTGGCCGGCGCGATCGCGGCGAGCCTCGCGCGACGAGCGACCGCCCAGGAGCAGCAGATCCCGTAGCCGGTCCTCAGGCGGCTCGGTCGTCGGGCGGCGCCGCGGGCGGTACGGTGGTGGGCCGTGTCACCCGAGAGGCTCACCGCGCTCGACGCGTCGTTCTTGTACCTGGAACGGCCGGCGATGCACATGCACGTCGCCGGCCTGTCGATACTCGACCCCTCGACCCGGCCGGACGGGCGGCTGCGATTCGAGGACGTGGAGGCCGTCATCGCCTCGCGTATCCACCTGGCACCGCGCTTCCGGCAGAAGGTCGTGACGGTGCCCGGCAACCTCGCGCGGCCCGTGTGGGTCGACGACGACGGGTTCGACCTCGGCTTCCACCTCCGCCGCTCGGCCCTCCCCGAGCCCGGCGGGCGCCGGCAGCTCGCGGAGGCGGTGCAGCGCGTGCTGTCGCGGCCGCTCGACCGCTCGAAGCCGCTGTGGGAGATGTACGTCTTCGAGGGCCTCGAGGACGGCCTGGCTGCGGTGCTCCTGAAGGTGCACCACGCGCTCGTCGACGGGATCTCGGCCATGCACATCGCCGCGGCGATCTTCGACCTCACGCCCCAGCCGCCGGCGCTCGACCCGCCCGAGGCCTGGACGCCCGAACCGGCGCCGTCGGCCGGAGATCTGCTGCGCGATGCGCTGGAGGAGCAGATTCTTCACCCGGCCGCAGCGCTGCTGGGCGCGGCCCAGACCGCGATGCAGGCGCCCTCGATCGCGGCTTCTCGCTTCGGCGCGTCGCTCTCCGGCGTTCGGGACATCCTCGGCATGGGCCGACGCCCCCAGGGCCCGTTCGATGTTCGGATCGGGCCGAACCGCCGGTTCGCGATGGCCGACGCGCCGGTCGACCGCTTCAAGGACGTGAAGCGCGCGCTGGGCGGAACCGTGAACGACGTGGTGCTGACTGTCGTAGCCGGCGGTGTGCACAAGCTGCTCAAGGCCCGTCGGGAGCCGACCCGGGGGCGGTCGCTCCGGGCCCTCGTCCCGGTGTCGGTCCGGGGCAAGGACGAGCGGGCGGTGATCGGGAACCGCGTGGCACCGGCCTTCGTGGACATCCCGGTCGGAGCCATGGGCCCGGCCACGCGACTTGCGCGCATCCGCGCTAGCACGAGCGGCCTGAAGGAATCGATGATGGCACTTGGAGCGGACAGCATCATCAACCTCGGGACCTACGCGCCGCCGGCGCTGCACTCGATGGCCGCCCGGCTCATCTCGCGTGGGCGCTGGTTCAACCTCGTGGTGTCGAACGTCCCCGCACCGCAGGTGCCGCTTTACCTCGCCGGCGCGAAGCTCCTCGCGAACTACCCGGGGATGCCCTTGGGCGAAAACGCGGCGTTATCCGTCGCGGTGACCTCGCTGTCCGGCACGATGGCGTTCGGCCTGACCGGCGACTGGGACGCGCTGCGGGACATCGACTACCTGGCGAACGCGATCGAGGAATCGATCGACGAGCTCAGCAATGCCGCCGGCTTCTAG
>JBQTIP010000254.1:0-11328 GCA_052388025.1 Actinomycetota bacterium | reverse complement strand
GCGCCAACGAACCCGCGGTGATTCGGGGACGACGAGGCCGGGCGAGCTCCGACGGGCCATGTACACCAACGAAATCACCAACGAAATCGAGTCGACTCCAGCGATCTGGTGAGACAGATGAGACAAGGTCGACAAGAACGCGCAGCTCAGGCGCACTCCTGAGACCGGCGGAGACGCATGAGACATCCACCATCCAATTGCCAAGGTGGGGGTCGCGGGTTCGAATCCCGTCGTCCGCTCCAGAGAAACCGCAGGTCAGGGTCGGTGTGAGCCGGCCCTGTTGTATGCGAAGGGTGTCCCAAGGTGCCAGGGGTCCCGTCGGGGTCCCTCTCGTACACGACTTCGTCACGGGAGCTGGAGACGGGGTGGCCCTCGCAGCGGTCCGGGCCAAGTTGGACATCCGGACTCGGTATGGCGTGTCATCGGGCCTCGTCTCGCGCGGGTGTCCTTCGCGGCTCCCTTCGATGACGACGACGGAGGGGGGGCCACAGCTTCCGGTTTTGCGGCCTCAAATGAGGTGGAGTAATCGGAAGCCACGGAAACGGATCGCCCGATCGCACATACGACCACGGAGGTGGCCATGATCGAAGAAGCGGAGGTCCATGAGGGGAAGGTGGCCGCCGCCACCCGCCTCCACGATCTAGGCGTCGACGAGGAGACGCTCCGTGAGGCAGTCGAGTACGGCCTGCGCCATGCGTTTTCCTGCACGAAGCACGATCCGCCCAACCTCCCTGGAATCATTGCGTGGGGCAAGGGAATCAGGTCCTTGCGCGACCGCCTCGTGCCGCTGGGGTGGACGACCGACAACTCGCGCAACTACGCGACCGTGGTCAGTCCGGACGGGAAGACCGCCCTCCCCCCCTGGCTGGGGATGGGGGCGTGGACTCAGGAAAGACCGCCGGTCGGCCAGACCTCCGTCTTGTTCCCGGTGGGCCTTCGAGGTAAGGGGATGAACCCGAACGACGAGATCCGCCGGAAGATCCTTCGGTACTTCTACGATCGGAACGCTTCAGCGACGAGCCGGACTGGCAAGAAGGGCTCGGCCGTCAAGATCAGCGATGTAAAGCGAGAGCTGAAAGAGGTTCACGGGCTGACTCAGCCGCAAGTGATGTCGAACCTTACGTACCTCATCGACATGGGGTGGGTGAAGACGTTCGATGTGGAGAAGCAAGTTGGAACGAAGGGAGGCACTCTCGTGCCTTCCTCCGTCACGTGGTACGAGATCACCGCGCCCGGCATCGACAAGATCGACGGGGAGTCCGAGTTCACGCCACCTTCGCGATTCGCCGGCGTCAACATCAGCGCTACAGGAACGAACGTGATCACTATGGGCGACGGCAACGTGGTCAACGTCGACCATCGAGAACTTCACGCGGAGTAGCTGAACACTCTCCGAGACCAACTCGCCGCCTCGGACAAGCTCACTGAAGCCGACAAGCTTGACCTGGTGGCGGACATCGAGAGTCTGAAGGACCAGCTCGCGAAGCCGTCCCAAACCCGACGGTGGTCAAGAGTCTCTGGTCGGGGATCGAGAAGGCGGCCGCCCTGGCCGGCCTCGCTGAGCTGGCCCTGACCGTGGCGCCCCACGTGCAGCAACTGCTGTCTTGGACGACTCGATGAAGACTTGAGAGGCATTCGACGTCCCGGGGGAGGTCTGCGATTCAGAGGAGGCAGGCGAGCCGAGTGCCAGAGTGACCTGACCGAGTGGGGCAGCTCCAACTTCGCGGACGGGTCCGCTGTCCCGCCCGCCTGGTACCTCTAGCGCAGCGAATGACTAACGTCCCTCGCCCACACGATATCGTTCGTCACATCGAGGAGATCGTGTCCGAAGCGCCGACCGAGTCCCGGATCAAGCGCGTCGTTTCGATCCTCGGGCATCTGGCGCAGCGACCAGACCTGGAGGAAGCAGCGTTTGCCTCCTTGGAGACGCTGGCATGGCTTCCCGCGGAAGGTAACCACGAATGGCATAGCTCGAACCAACTGTACCTGGTGTTCAATAAGGCGCTGTTCGCGACGACCGGAACATTCATCCGTTTGCGGCGTACCGATCAAGTGCGGCTGCGGACGACCCTCACGTCGCTTGGAGTGCTGTCTACTCCACCAGTGCGACTCGTTGTCCAACATGTGATCAACCTCGCGAGACAGGGTGAAGCCCCGAAGCCAGAAGTCCTGCGATGGCTCGACGAGCACGCCTCGGATTCGGCTGTAGACGAGCTCTCCTCTTGTGCTTTCCTTCCCACGACCGACGGCCAACTCGAGCGTCCGGAGCGGCTCTTCCGCCGTCTCCATAGGCTCGTGCTTTGGCGCGCGATTCTGCGTGCTGGCCTGGTCCGCTTTGTAGATCTCCTGGACCAGTTAGATGTCGGCATTCAGCCGTCAGCCGAGGATGCCCTCGCGGTCCTTCTTGAGATTGCTGACGAGAGGGGAGAAGAGGCGCCGGTTGATGCCGCCACGCGAGAGGTTGTACAGGAGTGTTGGCGACTCCTCTCCACCGCAGCGGAGGAGGACGCGGATCGTCTCGCGGGTCAGCCTGTCGTTCTGGCTCGCGATGGCTGTCTCCACCCGCCGGAGTCGGTGCTTCTAGAAGACTTGCCCGGCGTCGACCTCTGGCTCTCATCTGAAGGTCAAGTGCGCCTTGTGCCGCTGGATGCTCGCCAGCACGCGCTTGAGCGTTGCGGTGTCGAGCGCCTTTCGCGACGCCGACGAGGCCAGATACTGTCGACGTCGGACCCGCTGAGTGGGCATTGGATCCAGGATCGCCTGCACGAGCGCCGCTATCAGCTCGCACGAATCGTTGTAGGCGAGGGAGGAGACTGGCGGACCGTCGTGAATCTCGTGAGCAGGACCGCTGTCGTGGGGTCGGTTCCGGTCACGTCCGCGACGACGTATTGCACCTTCCGCCCACCCTCGTTCGCCCGGAATCCGGAGAGCGCGCGCGCGACGTCCTCTGGCCAGCCCTCGACGACCCAGTGGACGCTCATGTCGGCCGTCGGCTCGGCGGCCAGAACGCTCTCGACGTCCTGCGGGCGCACGCGGACGCGCGTCTGGGGTTCGACGGGCTGGAGTGTCTCGAACGCCGGGCCGCCCGGGCCGTCAACGACCCGATAGCCAAGGGCGGCGATCCGGTCGCGCAGGGCGTCCGCCGCCGCGAAGTCCTTTGCGCCCCGCCGCTCCTCGCGTTCGGCCGCGAGGCGCCGGACCTCGTCGGGGACCTCGTTCACGGGCGGTGGGCCGGCTAGACCGGCTCCTTGGACACGGCGCGCAGGCGCCCCGCGACCGCCTCGAGCGTCTTCAAGGCGATCGAGGGGTGTTCCATCAGGAGCCCACGGAAGACCCAGCCCGTGATGCCGACGAGCCTGAGCGGGGTGAGCGCCGTCACCGTGGCGGTCCGCGGCCCGCCGTCCAGGAGCGCCACCTCCTCGAAGAAGTCGCCCGGCCCGAGCTTGGCCTTGGTCTTGCCCCCGATCGTGACCCTGGCCTGGCCCTCCAGGATCAGGAACAGCCCGATGCCTGCTCGCCGTCGCGCGCGATGACCGTGCCTTGCGGATGGGTGACCTCCTTGGCCGCGCGAGCGATGATCGTCAGCTCGCGCTTGGAGCACCCGGAGAAGATCGGCACCTTTGCGAGCCTGGCGGTCGCGTCCTGCTGGGCCACGGTTCCTCCTCCTTCGGCGACGACGCGTCGGCGCAGGCGCCCGGCCGGACGGGCACCGTATCCTACCCAGCCCGCTCCCTCCGGGGCTACCGCTTCGCTTCTTGAGCCCACGCTCCTCAGGGCGCGAATAGGATGTCGCGGTGAGCGAACGGCGGCGGATGGCGGCGATCGTCGTGCTGTTCGCGCTCGGCTTCGGCCTGGTGGCGCTCGCGAGCGCCGCGGGCCAGACCTGGCCCCTCCTGCTCACGCCGATCCCGTACGCGGCGATCCCGTGGATCGTCGTGCGAGCGGACGAGAACCGCGGCACGGAAACGGACGCGGCCTAGCGCCGAACCGTGAGCGAGCGACGGCCCGACATCGTCGTGGTAGGGGCCGGCGCCGCAGGGCTCTCCGTCGCTGCCACGCTGCGGGAGCGCGGTCTTCCCGTGCTCGTGCTCGACCAGGCCGGGAGCGTGGGCTCGAGCTGGAGGTCGCGCTACGACCGGCTCGTCCTCAACAGCTCGCGGTCGTTGTCCCGTCTTCCCGGGCTCCGGTATCGCAGCGACGGCCACTGGCCGTCCCGGGACGAGGTCGTCGCCTATCTCGAGCGTTTCGCCGAGCGGCACGGGATCGATCTGCTCTTCCGGACCCGCGTCGAACGGATCGACCGCGCAGGCGACGGATGGACCCTCGACACGACCCGAGGGTCCAAAGACGCGCTCCACGTCGTGGTGGCCACCGGGCCGGACAGGGTTCCGTTCCTGCCCGCCTGGCCCGGCCGGGAAGGCTTCGGCGGTGAGCTGATCCACTCCTCCAGGTACCGCAACGCCTCGCCCTTTGCGGGCCGTGACATGTTGGTCGTCGGTGGAGGCGACTCCGCGGGAGACATCGCCGTCGACCTCGTCGAGGGAGGCGCCTCGCGGGTCCGGATGTCGATCCGGACTCCGCCCTTCATCTTCCGCGGCTCCTTCGCCGGGATACCGGCGGACTGGTTCGGCATCGTGGCGATCAGGATCCCCCCGAGCCTCGCCGACGCCCTCACCGCCTTCTATCGGCGTATCACCGTTGGTGACCTCACGTCGTATGGTCTTCTCGCGCCGCCGAGAGGCTTCTTCGCCCGCAACCGCGAGATGCCCATCTCCGGCATCCTCGACAGAAGCGGGTTCGTTCGCATGGTGAAGGCCGGAGCGATCCGGATCGTCGCCGCCGTGGAGAGATTCGACGCCGACGGCGTGCAGCTCGCGGACGGCTCGCGCATCCACCCAGACGCGGTCGTGGCGGCCACCGGGTATCGGCCTGAGCTCGAGCCGCTGATCGGGCATCTCGGCGTGCTCGACCAACGAGGGTTCCCGAGGGTCCACCCTCCCCAGACGCACCCCGAGGCGCCTGGGCTGCATCTCTTCGGGTTCCGGTACACGCCGGTGGGGAACCTGCGGCAGCTTCGGCTCGATGCCCCCAAGCTAGCCGGTGTCATCGCGAGGGACTCGCGACTCCGACGCGTGTGAGAGGTCCATGGACCTCCCGTCGCGCCGACCTGAACTGCCCGGAGCGCGCCTTAGGCCGAGGCTGGGGGCATGGTCTCGCCCTCGTCGATGTAGCGAGTCGCCCCCACGGAACGCCAGAACGCGAGGGCGCCCTTGAGCTGCTCATTCGCTTCGGCGCGGCGGCTCTGCTTGAGCAGGGATTCTGCTGCTCGGAGCCGAGCCTCAGCCTGCTCCGGAGTCAAGCGGCGGATCCAGCGGCTCGTCGTGACTCCTGTGGGACTCGACCATCCAGCCGGAGTCATAAGGGGGCGGGGTCGGCATCAGCGAGACCTCAGTGAGAGCTTGGGCAAGAGATGAGGCGACCCCGCCAGCGCTGGAGCCGCCTTATGCCGTTCGACCTGCGGTTTCGCTCGTCGCGGGGACGGGATTTAACCCGTGACCTCTGGGTTATGAGCTTCGCCGATGCCGGTGTCCTGAGATCGTTTTCGCTGCTCACAGGTATTCCCAGGTCCTCTGAGATCGCCTCCGACTGGCTCAGTCGGGCAAAAGTTTGGCCAAAGGTGCTACAGTACATGTACACATGGAACCGAACCAGGTAGGCGTCCGAGAGCTCCGGCAGAACCTTTCGAGATACCTGCGCCGAGTGGCCTCCGGCGAGCGCCTCGAGGTGACGGAGCGCGGCAAGCCGATGGCCGTCCTGGGGCCGGTCGACGAATCCGGCTCTGGGCTCCGACGACTGGTGGCCTCCGGCCGGGCCAAGCCTCCTCAGGGAGACCTCCTCGAGCTTGCCCCGCCGAAGGGGCCGGTGAACGGGAAGGGAACCAAGGCCCTGCAGGAGCTCCGGGAGGATCGCCTGTAGCCTTGCCCGGAGATCTCCTGTACCTGGACTCCTCCGCCATCGTGAAGCTTGTCGTACCCGAGCCAGAGACGAGGGCACTCCGCGATCTCCTTCGAGCCTGGCCGGATCGAGTTTCGAGCGTGATCGCACGCATCGAGGTCGAGCGAGTTGGGAGACGGATAGGGAGTCGGGCGATCCGGAGGGCCCGGAGCGTTCTTCAACGGATAGCGGTCGTGGAGCTGGACGATGATGTCGCACGCCGTGCAGCCGCGCTCGAGCCGGCCGAACTCACGGACCCTGGACGCCATCCATCTCGCGACGGCCCTCTCCCTCGGACAGGATCTCGGACTGCTCTGCACCTACGACGCTCGCCTCGCGAATGCGGCAGCTGCTGCCAGCCTTGGGGTTCTAGCTCCGGCCTGAAGACACGTTCCCTGGACACAGCTCGGGACGCCACCGCTCCGTGGCCCATCCTGAGCCCCGTTCGGCTGCCTGAGCGCTGCCCGCCACTACAGGCTTTGTACGCAGCTCGCTCAAGGCGCAGTCGCCTGCGGAAGACGCCGGGCGACTCTCCGAGCGTGACGGAGACCTGTCGATCGAATTGGGACCGGCTGAGGAACGCCCGCCGCGACGATCGCGGCACCGTCCGCCTCATCGTCAAGGCTTTCCATCAGCAGATCGGTGAAGCCGCGCAGCCGGTCGGTGTGGGGGGTTAACTCGTCATCGCTTGATCATCTTGCCCCCGCGGCTCGCTGACCGCCCGACCGTGGTTGCGATGCTCCGGGGCAAGCCCACCCACGTCGTGCCGGGGTTCTTACACCCGTCCCTTCGCGGACGCGAGTCGGTACCCGCAGCGGTGCAGGGCGGATACCTACGGGGAACCTATCCCTGTACTGGCGGGGCCTCTGCCGGTGGTGTGCGAGCGTAGGCATATGCGCGGTGCTCGAGTGCCAGCGCCTGCGCCCGGACCTTCTCGATGGCGTCCGGGCTGAGCTGAACGAACTTTACGAGGCCCATGACCTCTCGCTCTTCTTCGTTCCTGCCGAACCAGCCCACCCGAATGTTGCCCACGTCGCGCGCGTAATACTTGAGTTGGTGGGCGCCCGGGACGGACGGCTCGAACTCGTCGATCACGAGGACGTCCTCGAAGCAGTCGACTGGGACGCATGTGCGCGCCCCGATCCGGTGCACCCTCGCTCGGTCGTCCCAGTCCCACGGCGGGGGGGCGAACCCCTGGGAATAGCTCGGTTCCCCGAGCCGAGGCTCTGCCTTCATGAGGATCCCGGCTTCCGCGCCCTCCGGGTCGCCGACGACCCAGACCCGGCCCCCCACGAACTCATCCTCATAGACCTCGCGGTACTGGCCGAGGTGCCAGACGTTGCCGTACCTGTCCTGTGCCAAGAAGATGAGCTCGGACTCCCCGAGGCGGCCGTCGTTGAAGTCCCTGTCCCAGCCGACGCGGGTGAGCACGCCGGCGATCACTTTCGTCAGGTCGGTGACCGTGAACACCACACGACGATCGACCCGCTCCCCATCCTCGAAGGCGCGGCCTTCCCACACGAACCGCGTCCCCGGTCGCTGGGGCCACCATTCGTTGTCGATGTTCGCCGAGTCCTCGCCGAACAGGGCAGGGTAAAAGTCGCTGGCCTTGGTCGGTGCCGGGGACGGCTCTTCCCCGGCAGTCGCCTCCGGCGTCTCGCTCACGGCGGTCCCTTCCTTGGGGGATTCACCATCACAGGCCGAGGCGGAAACGACCAAGGCCGCCGCAGCGACCAACGGAACGATCCGAAGACGTCGCAACTCGCGCATCAGGCGGTTACCGGGATGCTCTCGCCGGACGGCCGGTTGAGCCGCTTTCCGAAGCGCAGGTACAGGACCGGCACCACGAACAGGTTGAGCAACGTCGCGGTGACGAGGCCGCCCAGTATGACGATGGCCATCGGGTGCTCGACCTCATTACCGGGGATCGCGCCGGCGACCACGAGGGGGACGAGCGCCAAGCCCGTCGTGAAGACCGTCATCATGATCGGGACGACGCGTTCCCGTGCCCCGCGGATGATAAGCCCCGGACCGAACGGTTCGCCCTCGAACCGCTCGAGATGCTGATAGTGACTGATCAACATGATGCCATTCCGCGCGACGATCCCCAGCACCGTCAGGAACCCAACCAGCGACCCTAGCGAGAGGACGCCGCTACCGAGGTACGCAGCGAGCACTCCACCCACGAGAGCGATCGGCAACGTGACGAAGGCGATCGTGGCCAGGCGCCAGCTCGCGAACGACGCCTGCAGGAGGAGGAAGATACCGAGCGCGGCGGCTATCGCGAACATGAGCAAGCGCGTCTGCGCCGCCTGCCGTTCGGTGTACTCCCCCAGCAGCTCCGCGCGGAACTCGAGGGGCCACTGCATCTCCTCGAGGTGACCCTCCAGCTCAGCGATCACCGAGCCCAGGTCGCGACCGCGCACGTTCGCGCTAACATCGATGCTTCTGAATAGCCCCTCGTGATGGATCTCGTTCGGCGTCGGCACGATCCGAACGTCGGCCACGTCGGCAAGCCGCACGTGCGCTCCGGCGGGCGTGTCGAGCAGGAGGTTCTCGATGTCGGTCAGGTTCTGGCGCGTCTCCGGCGTGCTCCACACATTCACGTCGTAGGTCTTACCGGCGCGGAAGATGTCGCCGACCTCCTCGCCCATGATCAGAGTGGAAGCGGCACGGCGGACATCACCCGGTTTGATCCCGTAGCCTTGAGCTGCCGCGAGATCGACCTCGATCTGTATCTGCGGGACATCCTCCACGGTGTCGACGTAGTTCTCCACCACGCCGTCGATCCCCCCGAGAATCTCGTTGACCTCGTCCGCCCTGCTGCGCAGGACGTCCAGGTCCTGCCCGAAGATGCGCACGACGATGGCGTCGCTCGATCCCGTGAGAACCTCTCGGATCCGCTCTCTCAGATAGGTCTGCACATCGCGATAGATGCCCGGGTAGCCGTCCACCACCTCCTGGATCTTCACCAGGGTCTCGTCGTAGTCTGCGGACGGGTCGACGCTGACCCAGTTCTCCCCGAAGTAGATGCCGTACGGTTCGTCCGAGTTGAGCGCCTGCCCGATGTGGGATCCGGCGTTGCGGACACCAGGGATCGAGAGCAGTTCCTGGTTGACCCGCATCGTGGTCCGGACCTCTTCAGGACGCGACGTGCCGGGCTTGCCCAACCAGTGCATCAGGAAGTCCCGCTCCTTGAACGACGGAAGCAGGTCCTGCCCGAGGAACGGCACCACCCCGATCCCCAGCATCGCGGTGATGCTGACGGCGACGTAGGAGCGCCGCGGCCGGAAGATGATCTTCGAGAGCAGGAATTGGTACCCGCGCTGCAGCGGCGACACGAGCGGAGACTGCCGATGCTGAAAAGACTTCCCACTCCGGAAGAAGATCAGGCTCATCGCCGGCGTGACCGTCAGGGCCACCACCATCGAGGCGAGTAGCGCCAGGGCGTAGGACAGGGCGAGCGGCCGAAAGAACGACCCGGACAACCCCTCGAGCGTCAAGATCGGCAGCACGGCGACGACCTCGATGAGCGTCGCGTACACGATGGCGCTTCGCACCTCCAAGGAGGCCTCGAGGATGACCCTCGCGGTGGACTTCGTCCCTCCCTCCTTGCGGTGTTCACGCAAGCGCCGAACGACGTTCTCGATGTCGATGATCGCGTCGTCGACGATGTCGCCGAGCGCTATGACCAGGCCCGCGAGGACCATCGTGTTGATCGTGACCCCTTGCCATGAAAGGACGAGGCCCGCGGCGACGAGGGACAGCGGGATCGCCGTGATGCTGATGAGGGCGGTCCGCCACTCGTAGAGGAAGGCCCCGAGCATCAGGATCATCAAGATCGCGCCGAGGATCATCGCGCTGCTGAGGTTGTCGATCGCGTCCTCGATGAAGGTCGCCGGCCGGAAGATCCGGGAATCGATCGTGATCCCGGGGAGACCCGGCCGAAGCTCGTCGAGCGCCGCCTCGAGCCCGTCCGTCACGTCCGCGGTGTTGGCCCACGGGAGCTTCTGGACGACGAGGAGAAGGCCGGGACCGTCGTCGATGACCGCGTCGCCCATCAGCGGTGGGGTATCGATGACCACGTCGGCCACGTCGTCCATGCGCAGCACCTCGCCGTTCCGCTCCACGACCGGCACTTGAGCCAGGTCCTTGGGCGTCAGGATCGGCAAGGCGTGCCGGATGTTGAGCCTCTGCTGCGCGGTATCCACGAATCCCCCGGTGCCGATGAAGCCCCCATCCGAGAAGCGCAGCAGGCCGGCGTCGAGGGCGTCCGCGGTCACCGTCATGACCTGGTCGAGCGTCAGGTCGTGCTTGGCGAGGAGTTGCGGGTCGACCTGGACCGTGGGCATCTTGATGCGCTCGCCCCAGATGAGGACGTTCGCCACGCCGGGAACGCGGAGCAGCCGCGCTCTGATCTTCCAGTAGGCCGTCATCGACATGTCGATGAGCGAATACACGTCGGACGTCAGCCCGATCTTCATGACGCGGCTCGTAGCGGACAGGGGCTGGATCATCACCGGCGGGGCGGCCCAGGTCGGCAAGGTCGGCGCCACCGTACCGATCCGCTCCTGCACCAACTGCCGTGCGGTCAGGAGGTCCTCACCTTCCTTGAAGATGAGCTCGATCTGCGACAGTTGCTCGACCGACTTCGACCGGATCACGTCGAGCCCTGGGACCCCGTTGAGCGCCTGCTCCAACGGGACGGTGACCAGGGATTCGACCTCGGTCGCCGACAGTCCGAGAGCCAAGGTCTGGATCTCCACCTTCGGCGGGGCGAACTCGGGGAAGACGTCCACCGGCATGCCGTGGAGCTGCTGGACGCCGAAGAACATCAGCGCGGCGGCCGAGCCGGCCACGAGGTACCGGAACCTCAGGCTCGATCCAACGATCCAGCGCATCATCGCCCGGTGCGACCCTTCGCCATCACGTCACCCTCAGACCCCGAACTCGGAGCCGATCAGCTCGGCCACGCCGACCGTTACGACCTCGGTCCCAGCCGATGGACCGTCCGACAGCACCGCCACGTCGCCCTCGAAACGATCCACGCTGATCGCTTCCCGCACGAAGGTGAGCGGCTCGGGATTCGTGTATACCCACTCCTCACCGTTCACGTCGAAGAAGACCGCAGCTTCGGGGACGGTCGTTCGGTCGCCCGCACTCTCGACGGGAGCGGTCTCGATGCCGACCCGCTCGGCCCCTCTCGCGGTCAGGATCACGCGGGCGAGATCCGTCCCTTCGATGGGCTCCACCTTCACGGGTTCGCTCCCGCCCGACCCGTCCGACGCCACCTCCCGGCAGGCCGGGAGCAGCAGGACGGCGAGCATTGATGCC
>JBQTIP010000253.1:0-8105 GCA_052388025.1 Actinomycetota bacterium | reverse complement strand
AGGAAGGGCTACCCCAAGTCACTGCGCCTGCCGTTTTCGGTACCGCAGGCCGTCTGCGGCCGGCATCCGAAGCTGTTGGGACGCAAGGGACAGCACGAGCAGCGTGACGATGTAGGGCGTGAAGAAGATGAACTCCCTCGGGACCGTGTCGGTGACGAAGAACCACCAGAACGTGAGGCCGGCGACCACCGCGAACAGGGTCGCCGTCACCGGCCGCCGTCGCCGGGCGAGGTACCATCCCGCGGCGGCCACCAGGCCGATGGCCACGAAGAGCAGCAGCCCGTGAACGGCCGTCGCGGAGCGTAGTTGCAGCCCGTTGGCGTAACCGAACAGCCCGCTCGCCACGGCCACCCCGCCCGGACGCCAGTTCCCGAAGATGAGTGCTGCCAGGCCGATGAAGCCCCGCCCGCCGGTCTGGCCCTCTCTGTATATGCGGGCCGCCTCCAGCACCAGGAAGGCTCCGCCGAGGCCCGCCATGGCTCCCGACACGACCACGCCGAGGTACTTCATCGTGTAGACCGGCACCCCCAGCGACTCCGCAGCGACGGGGTTCTCGCCGGCCGACCGTAGCCGAAGCCCGACGGAGGTGCGCCACAGGATCCAGAACGTGAGAGGCACCAGGGCGATGGCGATGATCGTCAACCAGGAGAGGTTGCCGGTGATCCCGCGCAGGAGCGCCCCGACGTCGGACACCAGGAACCAGTCGTGCCGCTCGAGCCAGCCGAGGAGGTCCGGAGTCTGCCATCCGAACAGATCCCCGCCGGCGAGGAATGGGAAGTCCACCCTCCCGATCTTGCCCTCGATCTGCGGCGACTGCGTGGCGCCGCCGCCCTGGCCGGTGAACGCGATCACGGAGAGGAAGCGCGCCACCCCGGCGGCGAGGATGTTGATGGCCACCCCCGAGACGATGTGGTCGATGCCGAAGCTCACGGTGGCGATCGCGTGCACCAGGCCGCCGGCCGCCCCGCCCAGGACGCCGAGGGCCGCGCCCCACCAGGGGCCGAACTCCACGCCGGCCCAGGCGCCGAACCAGGTCCCGAGGATCATCATGCCTTCCAGGCCGATGTTCACGACCCCCGCGCGCTCCGCGTAGAGGGCTCCGAGCCCGGCCAGCAGGATCGGAACGGCCAGGCGCAGGGCTGCCCCGAATGTCCCGCTCGAGGTCAGCTCGGACGAGTCAGTCAGCTGACGGACCACAGCGAGGAGCACGAACGCCATCCCCGCGATCAGCGCCGCCCGGCGGAACCGGTGGCTCTGGGCGAGCTGGGGGAGGCGCTCGGACACGGTAGCCCCCTCCGCCGTTGGGCCCCCCCGGGGCTGGTCCGGGGGCATCATGCCCGTGCCGCCTCGGGCTCCACGTCGGACCCCCTGGTCTTCTCGGCCGCCGCCCGGACCTCCTGCGCTTCGACGAACCGCCTGACGACCTCGTAGGCGATCACGACCGACAAGATGATCACGCCCTGCATGATCGTGATGATCTCCTTCGGAACGTCCTCGAGGTCGAGGATCTGCGCCGAGCGCTCGATGAAGCCGATGAGGAGCGCGCCGAGGGCGATGCCGACGGGGTGGTTGCGCCCCACAAGGGCGACCGCGATCCCGGCGAACCCGAGACCAGTGGGGAAGTCCAGCGTGTACGCGTGGGAGTGGCCGAGCAGCTCCGTCATCCCGACGAGCCCTGCTATCGCCCCGCTTATGAGCATCGTGCGGACGACCATGGCTTTGGGGTTCACGCCGCTCGCCCGGGCGGCGTCGGGGTTGACTCCCGATGCGCGCAGGTCGAAGCCGAACCGGGTCCGCCACACCAGGACGTAGAAGGCGACGCCCACCAGGATGGACACGATCACGAAACCGAAGAGCTCGCCGCCGGGGTCGATGCCGAACACGCCGAGCAGGCGGTTGAGCGACGGGAACCGTCCGGACGGCGGGATCCTCCCGGTGCTCGTGATCAGGTCCTGCGGACCCCGGTCCTCCTCCAAGTAGGCTGCCAACAGGTAGGCCCCGAGGCCTGTCGCGATGAAGTTCAGCATGATCGTGCTGATCACCTCGTGCACGCCGCGCGTCACCTTCAACACGCCCGCGATGCCCGCCCACATCGCGCCCACGGCCATGGCGACGACGACGATGAGCGCAACGTGCAGGGGGGCGGGCAGCGCCACGGCCCCTCCTGCCGCGGCCGCGAGCAGGCCGGCCAGCCGATACTGCCCTTCCACGCCGATGTTGAACAGGCCCATCTTGAAGCCGATGGCCACCGCCAGTCCGGAGACGTAGAGCGGTCCGGCGCGATTCACGATGGAGATGAGTGAGTCCGTCTGGATCCCGTAGCTCCACATCGACCCGAAGGCATCGAGCGGCGACTTGTCGATGAGGAGCAAGGCGATGGAGGAGACGAGAAGGGCGAAGACGAGCGCCCCCGCCGGGGCGAGAACCGCGAGCGCCAAGCGACGCAGCGTCATGCGGCGTCTCCCTCCCCCCGGGCACCGGTCATGTACGAGCCGAGCTCCTCCGGAGTCACGGTGCTCGGGTCGACCTTCGCGACGAGCCGCCCCCGCAAGATCACGTAGAGGGTGTCGGACAGGCCGATCAGCTCCTCCAGGTCGGCCGAGATGAGCAGCACCCCCAGTCCGGCCGCGCGGGCCCGCCGGACCTCCTCCCACACCGCGGCTTGGGCCGCCACGTCGATCCCCCTTGTGGGCTGCGATGCGATGAGCACCAGCGGGCTCGCGGTCATCTCCCGCCCCACGATCAGCTTCTGCTGATTGCCGCCCGAGAGGGCGTAGGCCGGCGCATCGGCCCCCGGAGTCATGACTCGGAACTCACGGACGACCTGCTCGGTGCGGCTACGGGCGCCTCGATGGTCCACCCAAGGGCCCCGGGCGAACGGCATCGCCGTCTGGTGCCCGAGCATCGTGTTCTCCCAGAGCGGCGAGGGAAGGAGCAGGCCGAGCTCCTGCCGGTCCTCGGGGATGTATCCGATCCCTGCCTCGCGGCGGGCTCTCGTCTCCCACGACGTGATGTCCCGCCCGCCCAGGCGGATCTCGCCCTCCGAGGCGGGCTGGAGCCCCATGATGGCCTGGACCAGCTCCTGCTGACCGTTGCCCTCGACGCCGGCGATGCCGACGACTTCCCCTCGGTGGATTCGGAACGAGACGTCGCGGAGCAACCAGCGGTCGGCCTTCCGCACGCCCAGTCCCTCGACGTCAAGCGCCACCTCGTCGGTCACGGTCGACCCGCGCGTCTCCGGCCGGGGCAGCTCGCTTCCAACCATAAGCTCGGCCAGCTGACTGGGCGTCACGTCGCTCGGCTTCACGGTCGCCACCGTCCGGCCCGACCTGATGACCGTGATGGTGTCGGCGACCGCGAGCACCTCATCCAGCTTGTGGGAGATGAAGATGATTGTGACGCCCTGCCGTTTCAGCTCGGCGAGGTTTCGGAAGAGGTCCTCCACCTCCTGGGGCACGAGCACGGCCGTCGGCTCGTCCAGGATCAGGATGCGCGCTCCCCGGTAGAGAACCTTGATGATCTCCAATCGCTGCCGCTCTCCGACGCCCAAATCCTCCACCAGTCGCGAGGGATCGAGAGGCTCCCCGTAGCCGCCGGACAGATCGCGGATGCGCTCCCTGGCCCTCTTGAAGTCGATCACGCCGGCGCGGGAGGGCTCCGAGCCGAGGATCACGTTCTCGAGCACCGTGAGGTTGTCGGCCAGCATGAAGTGCTGGTGCACCATGCCGATCCCCGCGGCGATGGCGTCCTTGGGGGATCGGAAGCGGTGTTCCCGGCCTTCGACGTGGATGGTGCCCTCATCGGGGAGCTGCATCCCGTAGAGGATCTTCATCAGCGTGGACTTGCCGGCGCCGTTCTCCCCGACGATGGCGTGGACCTCGACTGGCATGACGCGCAGCTCGATGCCGTCGTTCGCCACTACCCCCGGGAAGCGCTTGGTGATCCCCCGCAGCTCGACGGACGCCGCCCCGTCTCCCACAGACGTCCTTTCAACGATCGAACGGGCCCGAGGCTCCCCTCGGGCCCGTTCGAGTCCGTCCCGTGCCTTTCCTACAGCGCGTCGGGGACCACGATCGTCCCGTCGATGATCTGTGCCTTTAGGTCCTCGAGCTGCGCCGCGATGTCGTCGAGGAACCCACCGGAAGTGGAGTAGCCGACCCCGTCCCGTGCCAGGTCGAAGGTCTGATAGCCACCCACGAAGGTCCCTTCCACGAAGGCCTTGATCGTCTCGTAGACCGACACATCCACTCGCTTCAGCATCGAGCTGAGGATGTACGGCTGCACGGCCGCAGGCGCCGACTGGTACTGGTCAGAGTCGACTCCGATGGCCCAGCGCTGCTCGCCGGAGGCCTCGGAGGCCTCTAGGGCCGCCTCGAAGAGTCCGGACCCCGAGCCCCCCGCCGCGTGGTAGACGACATCCGCGCCGCCGTCGAACATGCCGGCCGCGATCTCCTTGCCCTTCGCCGGGTCGTTGAACCCGCTGAAGTCCGGCGGCTGGCTGATGTAGGACACGTCGATCGTGATGTCGGGGTTGATCTGGCGCGCCCCGGCCTCGAAGCCGGCCTGGAACTTCTGGATCAGCCCGATCTCCACGCCGCCGATGAAGCCGATGTGGCCGGTCGTGGACTTCAGGGCTGCCGCCGCGCCCACCAGGAACGAGCCCTGGTGCTCCGCGAAGAGCAGCGACGCGATGTTGGAGTCCTCGGTCAGGTTCGAGGCCCCCTCGCACGTCGTCTCGTCGATGAACCCGTCGACGTCACCGAACGCCACGTCGGGGAACTCCAGCGCCACGGCGCAGATCTCCGGCGCGAACAGGAAGCCCACACCGATGATCAGGTCGTAGTCCTGCTCAGCCAGCAGGCGTAGCAGCTCCGCCCGGTTGGTTCCGCCCTGGTTGGGCTCGAGCTCCTCCACCTCGATGTTGAAGTCGGCCGCGGCGCGGTCGAGGCCCGCAGCCGCGGAGTCGTTGAAGGACAGGTCACCTCGGCCTCCGATGTCGTAGATGAGGCCGATCTTCTTCGCCGGCTCTTCGGGAGGCGGTTCTGTTCCATCCCCCCCGCCGCCGCCACCGCCGTCGCAGGCGGCCGCGATCATGGTGAGCACGGCAAGAACCGTGACCCATCGCCAGAGCTTCTTCATGCTCCCTCCTTCCTTCCCCGAGGTCCATCCCTCAGATACGAGACGCCCGCGGGCCGGAGATGTCCGGTCCGTTGCGTCGGCCTCGATACTCTACGTGGGATTGGTTGGGAGCGGTCAAGCGTGCATCCCGCACCCTCCCTTTCCCCCTACTCCGTTCCGAAGAGCCGGTCGCCGAAGTCGCCCAGTCCGGGAAGGATGTAGCCGCGGTCGTTCAGCTGTCGGTCGAGCGCCGCTGTGAAGATCGGGACGTCGGGGTGATCCGTGTCCATCCGGGCGAGGCCCTCGGGCGCGGCCACCACGCACACGAAGCGGACCGTGGCCGGGTCCCCGGCCTTGACGGCGGCACAGGCGGCCGAGCCCGAGCCGCCCGTGGCGAGCATCGGATCGAGCACCAGCACGTGCCGGCCGGCGACGGGCGGCAGCTTCTCGTAATAGGACTGCGGCTCGAGCGAGGCCTCGTCCCGCTCCAGCCCGAGGTAGCCCACCAGGATCTCGGGGAAGAGCTCGGTCACGGCCTCGAGCATCCCGAGCCCCGCGCGAAGCACCGGTACGGCGACCAGGTCTCCGGACAGAACCTGCCCCGTCGTCGGCTCGAGCGGCGTCTCGACGTCGATCTGCGCCGTCGGAAGGTCGCGGACCGCCTCCAGCGTCAGCGCGAGAGCCAGCCGCTTCGCCAGCGTGCGAAACACCGCCGGCGGAGTCTCGCGGTTGCGGAGGGAGGTGAGGAGATGCCGCGCGAGCGGGTGGTCCACCAGGGTGACTGCCACGCGCGCATCCTATATGAGCGGCCCTGGTGGGTTGCCAGCGCCCCCACCAGGCCCCAGAATGATCGTGACATGAGGTGCTTCTTCGGCTTCGGGTTCTTCTACGCGGGCTCCGGCCCGGCGTAGTCGCCTGTAGCACGAGAAGGACAGGGGACCCCGGGTCGGGGAGAGGCCCGGGGTTTTTCATACCCTCCGGGCGGCCCGCCGGAGCGGGAGGTATCCAGATGGTCGTGGTGATGAAGGCCGGCGCGACCGACGCGGACGTCGAGCGCGTATCCGAGATGGTCCGGATGGTCGGCGGCGAGGCGTTCGTGTCGCGCGGCACCGTGCATACGATCGTCGGGCTGGTGGGGGACTCGGCGGTGTTCCGGGCCCTTCCGCTCGAGAACCTCCCCGGCGTCGATCACCTGATCCAGGTCGGCAAGCCGTACAAGATGGTGGCCCGCTCGCTCCATCCGCAGCCCTCCACAGTGAAAGTGGGGCCTGCGTCCGTGGGCCGGGAGACGTTCACCCTGATCGCGGGCCCGTGCGCCGTGGAGAGCGAGGAGCAAGCCCTCACGGCCGCGAGGGCGGCGAAAGCCGCGGGGGCGACGGTCCTTCGAGGCGGTGCCTTCAAGCCGCGGACCTCTCCCTACTCCTTCCAGGGACTGGGGAAGCAGGGACTCGAGATCCTCGCCCATTGCCGGGCGGAGACGGGCCTGCCGATCGTCACCGAGGTCGTCGACACCGGAGATGTCGAGCTCGTCGCCGAGTGGGCAGACGCGCTCCAGATCGGCACGCGGAACATGCAGAACTTCGCGCTGCTGAAGGAGGTCGGCCAGCTCCACAAGCCGGTGCTTCTCAAACGGGGGCTCTCGGCCACCGTGGAGGAATGGCTGATGGCGGCGGAGTACGTCGCCCAGCGCGGCAACTCGGAGATAATCCTGTGCGAGCGCGGGATCCGGACCTTCGAGCAGGCGACGCGGAACACGCTGGACCTGGCGGGGATGGCCGTCGCTCAGCTCGAGAGCCACCTGCCGGTCGTGGTGGACCCCTCGCACGCGACGGGCCACAAGGATCTCGTCGCACCGATGGCTCGCGCCGCCCTCGCCGCCGGAGCGGACGGCGTGATGATCGACGTGCACCACGACCCCGGCCAGGCGCTCTGTGACGGCCCGCAGGCGCTCACGCCCAACGAGCTGGGCGTGCTCTCGAAGGAGCTGCAGGCGCTGGCGGCGGCCCTCGGCCGGCTGATGTCCTAGCCGGGCCAGCCCTTCGAACGCGGACGCGGTTTGACCGCGGACCGCGTTCTGGGATAGAACGCTCCTTGGATGATGGCTGGCGGTCTTCCCCCATTCGGGCGCGGCCCAGATGCCCAGGTCGTGATCGGCCCCGCGTGGCCATCGAGCCGAATCGGACCGGACTCACTCCCATGAAGGAGGTAGGCGTGTTCACACGCGTCCGAAGCGCGCTGCTCACGATCGTCGTCCTGGCCGGCCTCGTGGGCGTCCAGGCCGCCCAGGCGGCCAGGCCCCCCGCCAAGCCCAAGGCGGACGAGGTCATCTTCTTCTCGTCCGACGGGATGCGCCCCGACCTCGTCGACCGCTACGTCGCCGAGGGGGCTATGCCGACGTACAAGGAGCTCATCGACGACGGCGTCGTCGGGGACAACGGGCTCCTTCAGGGCTTCCCGCCCAACACGGGTGTCGGCTGGTACACGCTCGCCACCGGAGCCTGGCCCGGCGAGCACGGCTCCACGAACAACACGTTCCACCGCACTGGGGAGAGCAACTTCAACAACCGCACCAGCTTCGCCACGACCGGCGTCCTCCAGGCCGACACGATCCAGCAGGCGGCCGAGCGCGCGGGCAAGAGCGTGGTGTCGATGGAGTGGGTCGGCTCGCGCGGCCTCCTGCCCGCCCTCCAGGGGCCCGTGGTCGACTTCCGCACGTTCTTCTCGAACCGGGGAGTCCTGGTCAACTTCGACCTTCCCGGGCAGCCCGCGGGCGCCGACGCGTTCGGGGTCTCGTACCAGCGGGTCGATCTCGACGCCGCAGCCGGCTGGACGAACGTGCCCGACTCGTTCAGCCCCGCCATGCAGGAGCAGCTCAAGCTGACGAACACCGCGTTCCCGAGCGCGGACAACGTGGACCGGTTCTTCGACCTCTTCATCTACGACTCCACGAACGACCTCGCGACCAACTACGACAACGTCCTCGTGGT